>NZ_LFVY01000014.1 GCF_001050155.1 Nitratireductor soli | reverse complement strand
TTGCTCGGGTCAAGCCCGAGGATGACGAGTTGTGGCAGTGGGTGTTACCAATCGCGACGGCTTATGAGCGACAACAACCTCCCCGTCATTCGTCATCCTCGGGCTTGACCCGAGGATCCATGCCGGAACGGCAAAGGCATGTGCCGCTTAAAGCGCATCGCCCCAATCCGCCTTCCGCGCAGCCTTGAACACCGATCCTTCGCGCCGCGTCACCAGCCTTTCCTCAAGGCTGCCGTCAGACCGGCAAAGTTTCAGCCGCACCATGCCGCTCGCCGCCTTCGGCTGGGCAAGAACCCGCGCGTAATCCGCGCCGGCAGACCGGCGCGAAACCGCGAGATAGGCGAATTTCTCGTCCTCCCACGGCACTTCGCCGCCCTTGGCCATGCGGTGCAGCCGCGAGCGGGCGACGCGGCGCGAAAAGTGGCACCAGTCGGGTGGGGCGACCGGGCAGGACACTTGGTGGGGGCAGGGTGCTGCGACATGGGCGCCGAGCGCGACCAGCCGCGAGCGCGCCGCCAGGATGCGCTGCCAGCCGGCCGGAGTGCCCGGCTCGACGATCAGCAGTGTGTCGGCCGTCAGATGCCAAAGCCGGTCGGTCAGCGTGTCGCGTGCGGCCGGCGAAAGCTCGTCGAGCACGTAGCACAATGTGACGAGATCGGCGGGCTCGATGCCCGGCAAGCCGTCCTCGACGCTCATTGTCCGCCAGGAGATCGATGACCAGGCGTTTTGGGCAAGGGCTTCGCCGGCTTGCCGCATGGCGGCGCTCGCCTCGACCATCGTCGCGTCGTGCAGGGCCGGCCATTGATCCCGCGCCGCCCACATGGCGGTGCCCGGCCCCGCGCCGACATCGAGGAGGCGCGCCGGCGTGAACGTCTCGTGGCGCGCGGCCAGATCGTCGAGGCATTGGCGTATGGCGGCATAGGTGGCGGGCAGGCGTGTCGCCAGATAAGCCTTCGCCGCCAGGTCGTCGCCCACATGCAGGCGCCCGTCGCGCGTCTCGCTGCGGTAGCGGCGCGACAGAAGGTCGGCGGCGCGCTGGATGTCGGCCAGCGGCGTGCCTTCCAGTATCGCATCGACCGCCTGGCGGAGGTGCGGGGGAAGTTCCATTCGAAACGATGTCCTGTCTGCGCGAAATGCAGCCCGAATAGCGGCAAGACGCGTGCGGCGCAACAAGCGGCCCTTTGCAGCCGTTCCGTGTCGTGGCAAAACAGGCTATACAGCGCCGCCGGTATTTTGCTTCATGCTTCGGTGCATGTCCGCAAGGGCGCCGGCCGCAACGGGAAATGCATGGCCAAGATTCCTCTCAAGCTCGACCAGATCATCGACGGCGGTGCCCTGCGCGCCGAACTGTCCGGCCTGGCGGAAAAATCGACCGGCTCCGAACTGCGCAAATCCGTGATGGCGGTGCTGAAGCAACGCATCGCCGAGGGTCGCAAGGCGGCGGAGATCATGCTGATGGCCGATGGCGGTGGCACGGCCTGTGCGGCGCGCCTGTCGCATCTGATGGACGAGGTGATCGGCGCCCTCTATCAGTTTGCCGCCACGCACATCTATCCCGCGCAGAACCCCTCGTCGGCCGAACGCATGGCGATCGTTGCCGTCGGCGGCTACGGGCGCGGCACGCTGGCGCCGGGTTCCGACATCGACCTTCTGTTCCTGCTCCCCTACAAGCAGACGCCGTGGGGCGAGCAGATCGTCGAATACGCGCTCTACATGCTGTGGGACATGGGGCTGAAGGTCGGCCACGCGACGCGCAACATCGATGAATGCATCCGCCAGGCGCGCACCGACATGACCATCCGCACGGCGGTGCTGGAAGCCCGCTTCGTCTGCGGCGAGGAGGCGCTGTACGACGAGCTGGTCGAGCGTTTCGACGAGGAAGTGGTCAAGGATACGGGCGCCGAATACAGCCAGGCCAAGCTCGCCGAGCGCGACCTGCGCCACGCCAAGGCCGGCGAAAGCCGCTATCTGGTCGAGCCGAATGTCAAGGACGGCAAGGGCGGTCTGCGCGACCTGCACACGCTGTTCTGGATCGGCAAATATTTCTATCGCGTGCGCGAGGCCGACGAGCTTGTCGCCAAGGGTGTCTTCACGCGCAAGGAGTATCTGCAGTTCCGCAAGGCGGAGGACTTCCTCTGGGCGGTGCGCTGCCACATGCATTTTCTCACCGGCAAGCCCGAGGAACGGCTCCATTTCGACATCCAGCGCGACATTGCCGAGCGCCTTGGCTACACCAGCCATCCAGGCCTTTCGGCGGTCGAGCGTTTCATGAAGCATTACTTCCTCACCGCCAAGGCGGTCGGCGACCTGACCCGCATCTTCTGCGCTGCGCTGGAGGAGGAACAGGGCAAGCACGTCCCCGGCTTCAACCGCTTCTTCATGACCTTCTCGCGCCGCCGCAGGAAGCTTGCCGGCACGAGCGATTTCATCGTCGACAACCACCGCATCAACGTTGCCGACGAAGGCGTCTTCGAGCGCGACCCGGTGAACCTGCTCAGGCTGTTCTGGTTCGCCGACAAGCACGGGCTGGAATACCACCCCGAGGCGCTGAAGCTGCTTACCCGCTCGCTGAAGCTGATCGACCGCGATCTGCGCCGCGACCGCGAGGCCAACCGGCTGTTCATGGACATCCTGACCTCGGACCGCGACCCGGCGCTCAACATGCGGCGCATGAACGAGGCCGGCGTGCTCGGCAAGCTCATCCCCGATTTCAACAAGATCGTCGCGATGATGCAGTTCAACATGTACCACCACTACACGGTCGACGAGCACCTGATCCGCTGCATCGGCGTGCTCTCCGAGATCGAGCATGGCGACGGCGAGAAGCTGCACCCGCTGTCGCATTCGCTGATGCCGTCGCTGAAGGCATGGCGGCCGGTGCTCTACACGACGATCCTGCTGCACGACATCGCCAAGGGCCGGCCCGAGGACCACTCGACGGCAGGCGCCCGCATTGCCCGCCGCCTGTGCCCGCACATGGGCTTCGACGCCAAGGAAACGGAGATGATCGCCTGGCTGGTCGAGCATCACCTCGATATGTCGATGGTCGCCCAGACACGCGACCTGAACGACCGCAAGACGATCCAGGATTTCGCCGACATGGTGCAGTCGGTCGAGCGGCTGAAGCTGCTCCTGGTGCTGACCGTCTGCGACATTCGCGGTGTCGGCCCCGGCGTCTGGAACGGCTGGAAGGGCCAGCTCCTGCGCACGCTCTATTACGAGACCGAAGTGCTCCTCACCGGCGGTTTCTCCGAGGCCTCGCGCTCGATCCGCGCCGACGAGGCGCGCCAGCGCCTGGCGCAGGCGCTGGCCGAGCAACAATGGCCGCAGGCCGACATCGATAATTATCTCGGCCTCCACTACTCGGCCTATCTGCTGGCCGTCGATCTCGATGATCAGCTGCGCCATGCCGATTTCATCCGCGAGGCGGAGAAGGAAAGCCGCGCGCTTGCGACCATGGTCAAGCCGCACACTTTCGAGGCGGTGACGGAGATCACCGTCTTCGCGCCCGACCATCCGCGCCTTCTTTCGGTGATCGCCGGCGCCTGCTCGGCGGCCGGCGCCAACATCGTCGATGCGCAGATCTTCACGACGACGCACGGGCGGGCGCTCGACACGATCCTGATCAGCCGCGAATTCGATTTCGACGCCGACGAGCGCCGCCGCGCCGAGCGCATCGGCAAGCTGATCGAGGATGTTTTGTCAGGCAAATCCTACCTGCCGGAGATGATCGAAAAGCGCGCCAAGCCGCGCCGCGGGACGAAAGCTTTCCGGGTCGTGCCACGTGTCGAGATCGGCAACACGCTGTCGAATCGCTTCTCGGTGGTGGAGGTCAAGGGGCTCGACCGGCCGGGCCTCCTGTCGGAGGTGACCGAAACCCTGTCCGACCTGTCGCTCGACATCGCCTCGGCGCACATCACGACCTTCGGCGAAAAGGTGATCGACACATTCTACGTGAGCGATCTGACTGGCCAGAAGATCGTCAACCCCGATCGGCTGGAGACGATCCGCAAGACATTGCTGAAAACGCTGGAAAGCGGTGTGACGCGCCCTGCCAAGCGCAAGGCCAAGGTGGCGGCGGAATGATAATCACGTTGGGCGCTTTCTCCTGCACCACCCCCCTCTGCCCTGCCGGGCATCTCCCCCTCAAGGGGGGAGATTGGCTGGCACGGCTTTTTTCGCCAGTCTTCAACGACACACGAAGGGCAGGGCGTCGACGAAAGCTGATCTCCCCCCTTGAGGGGGAGATGCCCGGCAGGGCAGAGAGGGGCGACGTAGGGCGCTGCCGCAGATACGGATCCGCCCACCCATGAGCCTCATCGGAAAATTCGCCAGCGTCGGCAGCGCCACCATGGCCAGCCGCATATTGGGCTTCGCCCGCGAGGCGCTGATCGCCGCGGCGATCGGCGTCGGCCCGGTGACGGACGCCTTCTACGCCGCTTTCCGGTTTCCCAACCTGTTCCGCCGGCTGTTTGCCGAAGGGGCGTTCAACACCGCCTTCATCCCTCTTTTCGCCAAGGAGATGGAAGGCGGCGGCCTGGAGGCTGCGCGCCGCTTCGGCGAGGACGTTCTGACCGTGCTGATGACGGCGCTGCTGGCCTTGTCTGCCCTCGCCATGATTGCCATGCCCGTGCTGGTGGCGACCATCATTGCCCCGGGCTTTTCCGCCAACCCCGAAAAGTTCGACCTGACCGTCGTCATGACGCGGATCATGTTCCCCTATCTGTTCTGCATGTCGCTGGTGGCGATGTTCTCCGGCATACTGAATGCGATGCGCCGCTATTTCCTGGCAGCGCTGGTGCCGACCCTGCTCAACGTCATCCTCATCGGTGTGCTTCTGGCCGCGCTCTATCTCCAGCTCGATCCGCGCGAAACCGGCGTCTGGCTCGCCTGGGGCGTATTCGTCTCCGGTCTGGCGCAGCTTTTCTTCCTGATCCAGGGCGCGCGGCGCGAAGGCTTTTCCATGCGCATCCGCCGCCCTCGCCTGACGCCGGGCGTCCGGCGGCTGCTGGTGTTGATGGGGCCGGCGCTGGTCACCGGCGGCATCATGCAGATCAATCTGCTCGTCGGGCAGATCATCGCCTCGACGCAGGACAACGCCATCGGTCTGCTGAACTTTGCCGACCGCATCAACCAATTGCCGCTCGGCGTCATCGGCATCGCCGTCGGCGTGGTGCTTCTGCCGGAGCTTGCGCGGGCGCTGAAGGCCGGCGATTTCGCCGATGCGCAGCATCTGCAGAACCGCTCGCTGGAATTCGCCCTCGGCCTGACCTTGCCGGCGGCGGTCGGCCTGATGGTCATGCCGGCGCCCATCGTCGCCATCCTCTACGAGCGCGGCCAGTTCACCGCGCACGACACGGCGCTGACGGCCGCAGCACTTGCCGCCTTCGCCAGCGGCCTGCCGGCCTATGTGCTGGCCAAGGTGTTCCAGCCGGGCTTCTTCGCCCGCGAGGACATGAAGACGCCGATGTGGTTCTCGCTGATCACCGTCATCGTCAACGTCGCGGTCAGCCTGGCGCTGTTTCCGGTCTATGGCCATGTGGCGATCGCCGGCGCGACAGCGCTATCGGCCTGGGTCAACGTCGTCCTTCTGGCTGCGACGCTGTGGCGGCGCGGCGATTTCCGACCCTCGGCACTGACGCTCAGGCGCATCGCCTTCATGCTCGCCGGCAGCCTCGTCATGGGCCTGGTGGTGTGGGGGCTGCTCGCCGCTCTGCCGGGCCTGGTCGGGCATCCGCTGCTGCTGGTGCGGGTCGCCGCCGTCGTGCTGATCATTGCGCTGGCGGCAATGGCCTATTTCGCCGTCGTGATCCTGACCGGCGCCATCGACCGAAGCGAGCTCGGCCGCGTCATGCGGCGGCGAAAGAAAAACGCCCCGCATTAACCGAACGCGAAACGCCAACCACTATGGTGCCTGCCGATCTCGGGGGCGGGCACCATGCAGCAGCAACGGCTTTACTACATCGACTTTCTGCGCGTTTCGGCTTTCCTGCTGCTGATCGCCTACCATGCCTCGGTCGCCTTCTTTCCCGACATGAAATGGCTGATCGAGGCGCCGGAAGGGAGTGCTGCGCTGTCGCTGGTGATGAAGCATCCGCGCGCCTGGCGGCTGGCGCTGCTCTTCTTCGTCTCCGGCATGGGCACCTGGTTCGTCTTCCGCCGCGTTTCCGGTTTCGCCTTCCTGAAGGGGCGCTTCGTGCGCCTGTTTCTGCCGCTCATCTTCGCCATGTGCGTCATCCTCGTGCCGCAGGTCTGGTATGAACGCATGTATGAGGACGGTTATCGGGGCTCTTTCCTGACCTTCTGGCTGACCCGCTATTTCACCGAGGGCAAATATCCGGACGGCAATTTCACCTGGGCGCATATGTGGTTCGTCGCCTATCTCCTGGTGATGACTTTCGTTTGCTACCCCGTCTTTCGCCTGCTCGACGCGCCGCGCATGAGGCCCGTCATGGACTGGTTCGAGCGCATCGCCTCGTCGTTCTGGGTCTATCTGCTCTTCCTCCTGCCGCTGGCGCTCAATCTCGTTTTCTCGCCGATCTTTCCGCACCAGACCAACGCGCTCTACAATGACGGCGCCTGGTTCGCCGTCTGGGCGAGCTGGTTCGGTCTCGGCTTCCTGTTCGCCCGCCATCATCGCGTCCTGATCGACGGGATCGTCGCCCGGCGTTGGCTGAGCGCGACGCTGGCCCTGGCGCTGTCAATGGCGCTGTATCTGTTCTCGTGGACCGATCACGGCGGCTTTTCGATTGGCGACTATGATCGCATGACGCCGCTGTTCAAGACGGCAATCCTGGCGTTGGCCTGGACGATGATCCTGGCGCTGATGGGGTTCGCCGCGCGCTATATGAATGCGCGGAGCGTCACGATCTCCTGGCTCAACCGCAAGGTGTTTCCGCTCTACATCGTGCACCAGACCATCGTTGTCGCAGCCCTGTACTACGTGCTGCCGCTTGGTCTCGGCGTCTGGCAGGAATATGCCCTGGTGCTGTTCGCCACCTTTGCCGGCTCGCTGCTGTTTGCCATGGCGGCGGAGTTCGTGCCGGGCCGGCTTGGCCTCCTGGTCGGGCTTGCGCCGCGCGGGCGGAAAGAAGCGCCGGGCGAAACCGCCGGGACACGCTCGGCGCATGGTGCTTGATTGCCGGGGCTTGATTGCCGGTTTCGCGTCGTTCATAAGCCAGAGCGCGCGGCATCGCGCTGACCGGCATTCAGGCCAGTACTCGGGCCAGTACTCAGGAATGATCCATGAGCGAATTCAAGGAGCTCGTCTTTTCCGGCGTTCAGCCGACGGGCAATCTCCATCTCGGCAATTATCTGGGCGCGCTGCAGAAATTCGTCGCGCTGCAGGAGAGCCATGAGTGCATCTATTGCGTCGTCGATCTGCATTCGCTGACGGCGACGCTGGTGCATGACGACCTGGCGGAGCAGACGCGGTCGATCACCGCCGCCTTCCTGGCCAGCGGCATCGACCCCCGGAAGCACATCGTCTTCAACCAGAGCCAGGTGATGCAGCACGCGGAACTGGCGTGGATCTTCAATTGCGTCGCCCGCATCGGCTGGATGAACCGCATGACACAGTTCAAGGACAAGGCCGGCAAGGACCGCGAGAACGCCTCGCTCGGCCTGCTCGCCTATCCGAGCCTGATGGCCGCCGACATCCTCGTCTATCGCGCAACCCATGTGCCGGTCGGCGACGACCAGAAGCAGCATCTGGAACTGACACGCGACGTCGCGCAGAAATTCAACAATGATTTCTCCGGGCGCATCGCCGAGCTTGGCTGCGGCGTCGAGATGGAAGTCGGCGAGGAGAAGGTGAACGGCTTCTTCCCGCTGACCGAGCCGCTGATCGAGGGGCCGGTGACGCGCGTCATGAGTCTGCGCGACGGGTCCAAGAAGATGTCGAAATCCGACCCTTCCGATCTGTCGCGCATCAACCTGACCGACGATGCCGACGCGATCTCCAGGAAGATCAAGAAGGCGAAGACCGATCCCGAGGCGCTGCCTTCCGAGGTCGCCGGTCTCGAGGGACGGCCCGAGGCGCAGAACCTGGTCGGCATCTATTCGGCGCTGGCCGGTGTGTCGCGCGCCGATGTGCTTGCCGATTTCGGCGGCCGCCAGTTCTCCGACTTCAAGCCGGCACTGGCCGAACTTGCCGTTGAAAAGCTGTCGCCCATCGCCGGCGAGATGCGCCGCATTTCGGCCGACCCCGCCTATATCGACGGCGTTCTGCGCGATGGCGCGCTGCGCGCCCGCGAGAAGGCCGAGACGACCATGAAGACGGTGCGTGAGATCATCGGCCTGATCGGCGGTTGATCTCCCGAATGTGCCAGTCTTGCCCAAAGCCATCGGCAATGGCAGATTGCAACCGGATGGGGCGGCTCCTTCGCCTGCGATACAGGACGTCTGAATGGTCTCCAAGCGACTGATCCGCGAAGCGGGGCACCGCCGCAAGTTCCTTGCGATTATCGACGATACGCCCGAATGCGAACGGGCGGCCGCCTATGCGGCGCGGCGCGTGCAGGCAACCAATGGCGGGCTGGTTCTTCTGTTCGTCATCGAACCCGGCGATTTTCAGCATTGGCTGGGCGTCGAGCAGATCATGCGCGAGGAAGCGTTGGCGACGGCCAACGCCACGCTCGATACCCATGCGGCAAAGATTCGCGAATCGATCAGCATCGAACCTGAGCTGGTGGTGCGCGAAGGCAAGCCGGCCGACGAGATCCACAAGCTGATCGAGGAAGACCAGGACATCGCGATTCTGGTCCTGGCCGCCGGCAACGCCAAGGAAGGGCCCGGTCCGCTCGTCTCATCCATCGCCGGCAAGACCGCAGCCTTTCCGATTCCCGTCACCGTCGTGCCGCAGAATCTCAGCGACGAAGAGATCGAAACGCTGGCATAGCCGCCACGCCATCCCCATATATGAACCGAATGGCTGCATTTCGCTGCTTGAACGCAGCGTGCTTTCCGCCTATTTTAGAACTATTCCAAGAAACATTCGCCAGAAACGCCGGAACGGAAAACCAACGATGTTCATTCAGACCGAAGCGACCCCCAATCCCGCGACGCTGAAATTCCTGCCTGGCCGCGTCGTGCTGGAAGAGGGCACTGCCGATTTTCGCGAGGCTGAAGCCGCCGGCGAGGCCTCGCCCCTGGCTGGACATCTGTTCGAGGTGCCGGGCGTGACCGGCGTCTTCTTCGGCTATGATTTCATCACCGTCACCAAGGATGGTGGGCCGGATTGGCAGCATCTGAAGCCGGCGATCCTTGGCACCATCATGGAGCATTTCATGTCCGGCCAGCCGGTCATGGCCTCCGCCGGTCCAGGCATACCTTCCTCCGAGGAGGGAGAATTTTACGATGCGGCGGACGAGGAAATCGTCTCGACGATCAAGGAATTGCTGGAGACCCGCGTCCGTCCGGCCGTTGCCCAGGATGGCGGCGACATCACTTTCCGCGGCTACGAGAAGGGGACGGTGTTCCTGCACATGAAGGGCGCCTGCGCCGGTTGCCCCTCATCGACGGCGACCTTGAAGCACGGCATCCAGAACCTGCTGCACCATTTCGTGCCCGAGGTTCGCCAGGTCGAGCAGGTTGTTTGACGCTGCCTGAGGCAGGCGGTGGTGAAACAAAAAAAACCGGGCTCCAAGGCCCGGTTTTTCTTTGCGCCTGCTGAACAGGCCCAAGTCGCTGAGACGGTTCCTACCGCTTGACGATGACTTTAGCACCAATTTCCGTACGGTTGTAAAGATCGATGACGTCCTGGTTCATCATTCTGATGCAGCCGGAGGACATGGCCTTGCCGATGGAAGCCCATTCGGGCGTGCCGTGCAGGCGATAGCCGGTGTCGCCGCCCTTGTTGAACAGGTAGAGCGCGCGCGCGCCGAGCGGGTTCTGCAGCCCCGGAGGCATGCCCTGGCGCCATTTGGCGAGTTCCGGCTGCCGGCCGATCATTGCCGATGGCGGCGTCCAGGTCGGCCATTCGCGCTTCATCGCCACGCGCGCCGTGCCGGCCCATTCGAAGCCCTCGCGTCCGACGCCAATGCCGTAACGCATGGCCTTGCCGCCTTCCAGAACGAAGTAAAGGAACTTCGCGTCCGTATCGACGATGATCGTGCCGGGCTTCTCCTTGGTGTCGAAGGAGACGATCTGGCGGTGATACTGCCGGGGTACCTGGTTGATGGGAATGCGCGGCAACTGGTAGCCCGCATCCCTGACGGTTCCGTAGTCCGAGGTGAATACCTTGAGCGGCCCGCCGGCGGTACAGCCTGCCAGAGCCGTTGCAAGCCCCAATGCAGCGGCGATGACAAAAGATCTGAATTTCATGCGGTCTCCGTTCCCCGAATTGACTGGCGCTTGCCGGATATGCGCCACACTTTGGTCATCATTCTTAAATTGTTGGTTAACAAATTGCCAAGACTTCGAGCTTGTCACTGTTGCTTTCGCGCTTTTATTCACCCCGAACATTGCAAAATGGCAACAGAGGTATCAATTCAACAATCGACGTATCCGTAGAGCATTTTTCACTCAGGTGGAATCACCTGACGTCCGCATGAATGCGGAAAGACGAGGAGATAGAGCGTCCCATGTGTCCGAAGGGACACACGGCGCTCTTGTGGGGTAGCCATGAATGTAGGAGATGCCGCCCGCCGATCGGGCTTGCCGGCCAAGACGATCCGCTATTATGAGGAAATTGGCCTCGTCGCGCCTGATCGCAGCGCGAACGGCTATCGCAGCTACAGCGATGAGGAAGTGCATTTCCTGACGTTCCTGCGCCGCGCGCGCGGGCTCGGCTTTGCCATCGAGGAATGCCGGCAGCTGATGGCGCTGTATCGCGACAAGAAGCGCGCCAGCCACGATGTGCGCGAGATCGCCGTCTCCCATGTGACGGCCATTGACGAGAAGATCGCCGAACTGCAGGCGATGCGCGCCACGTTGAGCCAGCTTGTCGATGCCTGTCACGGCGATCATCGGCCCGATTGCCCGATCCTCGACGACATTGCCGGCGCGGAAAAGGGGTGACCGACTGCGCGGCGCGCACTGCATCTTCACGTTTCGTTCTGTTGATGGCATAGTCCCGCCATGCCGATCGTTTCACCTGTTTCCTTCAATCCCCTGGCTGATGGCCGCCAGTCCGAGCGTGCCATGGTCATCCGCCGTGGCGTGCAGCGCCTGCTGTTGCAGATGGGCGCGGTGGTCTTGCCGGAATTGACGCTGGCCACTGGACGGCGCGCCGACCTGGTCGCGTTGACCGGCAAGGGCGATATCTGGATCATCGAGATCAAATCCTCGGTGGAGGATTTCCGCGTCGATCGCAAATGGCCGGAATACAGGCTCCATTCCGACCGCTTCTTCTTCGCCACGCATCCCGATGTGCCGGCGGAGATTTTCCCCGACGAATGCGGTTTCATTCTCTCCGACGGCTATGGTGCGGAAATCCTGCGCGAGGCGGACGAGCATCGGCTGGCGGCCGCCACGCGCAAGGCGATGATGCTGCGGTTCGCCCGGGCCGGCGCCGCGCGCATCACCGCAGCAGAGCTGGCCGGTATCGCCGTGCCGCTGGCCGACGACGAACGGCCTTGATTCAGGCGCTGAACGGCTGGCGTCCCGTGGCCAGCGCACGGTCCAGATATTCGACCCGGTCCTGGCCGAAAAACGCTTCTCCGTTCAGCACATAGGTCGGCACGCCGACAGCGTCGGCGGTCACCGCGTCCTTGGTGTTCTGCGCGCGAATGTTGGCGATCGCTTCGGTCTTCGCCGCCGCCAGGATGGCCTCGGCGTCAAAACCTTCGGCCTCGAGATGCTTCGCCAGCGTCGCCGGATCGGCGATGTCCTCCTCGTTGGCCCAGACTGCGGCGAAGATGCGGCCCATATAGCCCATCGGCTCGTGCCCGGCCGCGACAAGGGCCGCAATCACGTGGTCCGACAAAAGCGGGTCGACCGGCCAGTGTTTCGGCTTCGTGTTGATCGGCAGGCCGCGAAAATCGGCAATGCGCTGCAATTCCACCAGGCGCAGGCGCTGGCGCACGGGCGGCCGCTTGGCCGGTGGTACCGCACCGGAAATTTCCCAGACACCCATCAGGTTGATCGGTTTGACCCGGACCGTCGCGCCATGCCTGGCGAGCACGGCACGCAGCGCCTCGTGCCCGAGATAGGTGAACGGTGAGGCGGAGGTGAGGTAATAGTCGACGGTGGCGGCCATGCGGATCTCCGGTGCTTGATCGGTTCCGGACCGTAGCGATGCGAACCCGTCGCGCAAAGATGTCAGGACAACAATTTAGCGCGAGCCCTCAGCCCTTGATGAGAGGTTATGAAGGCGCGTTCCTCGGCGTCGAGGGGGCGGGGTGCTGCCTGGTGGCCGAGCGCTCCCATCACTTCATCCACCTGGACGAAACGCTTGCCGCGAAAATCATAGATGCCGCCGGTCGTCAGGATGATCGCGGCGACACGGCCGTCATCGAGCAGGAAACGGTGCCTGCCGATGATCTGCGTTTCATCCCAGGTCTCGATGGTCGACACCACGTCGAAGCGCTGCCACAGGCGCACTTCGCGCACATAGACGGTCTGCAAGCCGCCAAGCATCGGCGCCCAGCCGCGCTTGCGCGCCGCCGTCACCAGCCCGCTGCGCAGGAAGATGTCGATCCGTCCCATGTCCGCCAGCATCATGTAGCGGGCATTGTTCAGGTGGATGTTCATGTCTACGTCGGTTGGCAGGCAACGAAAGGTAAGCCGGCTTTCCTCGCCGAGCCGATAGGGGCCGCGGCGACCACGGGTCGCCGCGACGCGCAAGAGGCGCATCCAGACATACATGGCGGTTCAGGCGGCCTTCTTCGCTCCGGTGGAGCTACCCGACGCGAAACGCTGGTAGAAGGTGTCGCCGCTTTCGGCCATGTCGAGGAGCAGTTTCGGAGCCTTGAACTGCTTGCCGTATTTCTTCGCCAGGCGCTTGGTCATGCTGACGAATGCGGAAGCGCCCATCCCGTCGATGTAGGACAGCACGCCGCCCGTATAGGGGGCGAAGCCGAAGGCGAGGATCGAGCCGACATCCGCCTCGCGCGGGTCCGTCACGATGCCTTCCTCCATCACGCGGGCCGCTTCCAGCGCGATGGCGGAAAGCAGGCGCAGCTTCAACTCCTCCACGTCCACCTTCTCTGCCTGCTTTTGCGGATAGAGGTTCTTCAGGCCGGCCCACAGATGTTTCTTTGCCGGCTTGGCAGGATAGTCGTAGAAGCCCTTGCCGTTCTTGCGGCCGAGCCGGCCGTGCTTGTCGACCAGCGTGTCGATCAGTTCCACATGGCGCGGCTCGACGGCCTTCGGGCCGAGATCGCGGATCGTCTGCTTCATGATCTTCTGCGCCAGGTCGATGGCCGTCTCGTCGGTCAGCGCCAGCGGGCCGACAGGCATGCCGGCCATCTTTGCCGCGTTCTCGATCATCGGCGCGGGCACCCCCTCGATCAGCATCGAGAAGGCTTCCTGCATGTAGCGCAGCACGCAGCGATTGACATAGAAGCCACGCGTGTCGTTGACGACGATCGGCGTCTTCTTGATGGCGCGGACATAGTCCATGGCAACGGCCAGCGCCTTGTCCTCGGTCTTCCTGCCCATGATGATCTCGACCAGCATCATCTTGTCGACCGGCGAGAAGAAGTGAATGCCGATGAAATTCTTCGGCCGCTTCGAATTCTTGGCCAACCCGGAGATGGGTATGGTCGAGGTGTTGGAGGCGAAGATCGCGGAGGGCTTCAGCACGGCCTCGGCCTTCTCCGTCACATCCTTCTTGATGCCTGAATCCTCGAACACCGCCTCGATCACCAGTTCGCAGCCGTCGAGGGCCGCGTAGTCGTCGGCCGGCGTGATGAGGGACAGGAGGGTGTCCTTGTCCTCGGCGCCGGCGCGGCCCTTCTTGATCAGCCCGTCCATCAGGTTTGCCGAATGGGCCTTGCCCTTTTCGGCCGCCGGCATGTCGCGGTCGAGCAGCACCACCGGAATGCCGGCCTTGGCCGTCACATAGGCGATCCCGGCGCCCATGAAGCCGGCGCCGACCACGCCGATCTTCTTGAACTTCTTCGCCGGCACGCCTTCGGGGCGGCGGGCGCCCTTGTTGAGTTCCTGCAGCGAGACGAACAGCGAGCGGATCATCATCCTCGCTTCGGTCGTCTGCATGATCTCGGTGAAATAGCGCTGCTCGATGGTCAGTGCGGTGTCGAAGGGCACCAGAAGCCCCTCATAGACGCACTTGAGGATCGCTGTCGCCGCCGGGTAATTGCCGTAGGTTTCGCGGCGCAGGATGGCGATCGCCGGCGGGAACAAATTGGCGCCGGCTGCCGAATAGACGGGGCCGCCGGGCAGCTTGAAGCCCTTCTCGTCCCAGGGCTGGACCGGCTTCAGCCCGTCGATGATCATCTTCTTCGCCGCCTCGACCAGTTTCTTGGCCGGCGCGACCTGGTGCACCAGGCCCATCGCCTTCGCCTTCTGCGGCGACAGGGTCTGGCCGGTGGTCAGCATCTGCAGGGCCTCCTGCGTGTTGGTCAGGCGCGGCACGCGCTGGGTGCCGCCGGCGCCGGGGAAGATGCCGACCTTGACCTCCGGGAGCGCCATCTTCACCGCCGGGCTGTCGGCGACGACACGGCCATGGCAGGCGAGCGACAATTCGAACGCGCCGCCCATGCATGTGCCGTTGATGGCCGAGACCCACGGCTTGCCGGACGTCTCCAGCTTGCGCCACAGCCAGCTCATCCGCCCGGCATTGTCGAACAGAAGCTTGGTAGCCTTCTTGCGGTCCTTGGCCTTTTCCTTCTCGAACAGGCCCAGCATCTTCTGCAGCATGGTCAGGTCGGCGCCGCCGGAAAAGGTTTCCTTGCCGGAGGTGAAGACCGCGCCCTTGATGGCATCGGTTGCCGCGACATGATCGACGATCGCCTCGATCTCGTTCATCACCTCCTCGGTGAAGACGTTCATCGAGCGGTCCTGCATGTCCCAGGTGACGAGGGCGATGCCGTCCTTGTCCACATCGACGGTGAAATTCTTGTAGTCGGTCATGGTTCAGGTCCTCTCCGGCGGCTCAGACGCGTTCGATGATGGTGGCGGTGCCCATGCCGGCGCCGATGCACAGCGTGACGAGCGCCGTGTTGAGATCGCGCCGTTCCAACTCGTCGAGCACCGTGCCGAAGATCATCGCGCCGGTGGCGCCGAGCGGATGCCCCATGGCGATGGCGCCGCCATTCACGTTGATCTTGTCGTGGTCGATATCGAAGGCTTGCATGTAGCGCAGCACCACCGAGGCGAAGGCTTCGTTGAGCTCGAACAGGTCGATGTCCGACAGCTTCATCTTGGCTTTCTTCAACAGCTTCTCGGTGACATCGACCGGGCCCGTCAGCATGATCGCCGGTTCCGAACCGATGTTGGTGAAGGTGTGGATCCGGGCGCGCGGTTTCATGCCCATCGCCTTGCCGGCCTTGCGCGAGCCGAGCAGCACGGCCGCCGCGCCATCGACGATGCCCGACGAATTGCCGGCATGATGCACATGGTTGATGCTCTCGAGCTCCGGATAGCGCTGCACGGCGACGGCATCGAAGCCGCCCATCTCGCCCGGCATGACGAAGGAGGCGTTGAGCGAGGCCAGCGACTGCATGTCGGTGCCGGGGCGCATGTGCTCGTCATGATCGAGAATGGTCAGGCCGTTCTGGTCCTCGATCGGGATCACCGAGTTCTTGAAATAGCCCTTGTCCCAGGAATGCTTGGCGCGCTTCTGGCTCTCCACCGCATAGGCGTCGACGTCGTCGCGTGAGAAGCCATATTTGGTGGCGATCAGATCGGCGGAGACGCCCTGGGGCATGAAGTAAGACGGCAGGCCGACCGACGGATCCATGAACCAGGCGCCGCCCGACATGCCCATGCCGACGCGCGACATGCTTTCCACGCCGCCGGCGATGACGATCTCGTCCGAGCCGCCGGCGATCTTCGCCGCACCCAGATTGATGGCATCGAGACCCGAGGCGCAGAAGCGCGATATCTGCAAGCCCGGGGCCTCGTTCTTGTAGCGCGCCTCGAAGGCGGCCGAGCGCGGGATCACCGAACCGGCCTCGCCGACCGGGTCGACGCAGCCGAAGATGATGTCGTCGACCTTGGCGGTGTCGAGCCCGTTGCGGTCGCGCACGGCTTCCAGCACTTTCGCGCCGAGGCGCACGGCCGGCACCTCGTGCAGCGAGCCGTCCTTCTTGCCGCGGCCGCGCGGTGTGCGCACGGCGTCATAAACATAAGCGTCAGCCATTTCGGTCTCCCTGCTTCCTCGACCCAACGCAGGGCCGAGCGGTTTGTTCAAAGGCTTCTGGCGATCACCAGTTTCATGATCTCGTTGGTGCCGCCGTAGATGCGCTGCACGCGGGCGTCGCGATACATGCGCGCGATCGGATATTCGTTCATGTAGCCGTAGCCGCCGTGCAATTGCAGGCATTCGTCGACCAGCTTGCACTGCAGGTCCGTCAGCCAGTATTTGGCCATCGAGGCCGTGACAGTGTCGAGGCCGCCGGCAAGATGGCGGGTCACGCAGTCATTATAGAACACGCGGCCGATGGTGGCTTCGGTTTTCAGCTCCGCCAGCTTGAACTGCGTGTTCTGAAAATCGATCACCTTGGCGCCGAACGCCTTGCGTTCCTTCACATAGTCGACGGTGACGGCGAGCGCCCGCTCGATCATGGCGATGGCCTGGGCGGCGATCAACAGCCGCTCCTGCGGCAATTGCTGCATCAGCTGGACGAAGCCCTGGCCTTCCTCATGGCCCAGAAGGTTGGCGGTCGGCACCCGCACATCGTTGAAGAACAGCTCCGACGTGTCGTTCGATTTCAAGCCGATCTTGTCGAGGTTGCGGCCGCGTTCGAAACCCTCGGCCTCGTCGGTCTCGACGATGATCAGCGAGGTGCCCTTGGCACCCTGCGCCGGGTCGGTCTTGGCGACGACGATGACCAGATTGGCAAGCTGGCCGTTGGTGATGAAGGTCTTCGACCCGTTCAGGCGATACTGGTTGCCGTCCTTTTCGGCGCGCGTCTTGACGCCCTGCAGGTCGGAGCCCGCGCCGGGCTCGCTCATGGCGATGGCGCCGATCAGTTCACCGCTGGCAAGCCTGGGCAGCCAGCGCTTCTTCTGCTCTTCCGAGCCGTAATGGAGAATGTAGGGCGCGACGATGCAGTTGTGCAGGGCGATGCCGAACCCGTCGACGCCGACATGGCTGATCGCCTCGGCGATGGCGCTCTCATGGGCGAAGGTGCCGCCGGCCCCGCCATATTCTTCCGGCATCGAAGCGCAAAGGAGGCCGGCCGCGCCGGCCTTCTGCCAGCTCGCGCGGTCGAACATCTCCGCCTTCTCGAAATCCTCGTAGCGGGGGCCGATCTCCTCGGCGAGGAAGCGGCTTGCCATGTCATAGAGCATGGCGACGTCATCGCCCGCCCAGTCGGGGCGGGGAAGACCGAGTATGGATTGGGGATCTGCCAACTGTACGCCTCCTCACCGGCAACGAAGGAAAGTTTGTTCAAGTTAGAACAGGCTTCCTCCGCCCGCCAATCAAAATGCTTCCGCCGGCAAGGCCATCATCGTGTCGGCGCCGGTGGAGATGCGGGCGAGGTGCGCCGCTGTCTCCGGCATGACGCGTTCCATGAAATAGCGCCCGGTGACGATCTTCGCCTCGAGGAAGGATGCGTTGCCGTCAGCGCCTTCGGCAAGCTTGTCCTGCGCCACCTTGATCATGCGCGCCCACATCAGGCCAAGCGCGACGAGGCCCATCAGGTGCATGTAGTCGTGGGAGGCGGCACCGGCATTGTCGGGCTTGGCGACAGCGTTCTGCACCAGCCACAGCGAAGCGGCCTGCAGATCGTTCAGCCCCTTCTTCAGCGCCTTGGTGTGGGGCGCCATCGCCTCGTCGGCGCGGTGCGCCTCGCAGAACTCGGCGACTTCCTTGAAGAAGGCCTGCACGGCGCGGCCGCCATTGGCCGGCAGCTTGCGGCCGACCAGGTCGAGCGCCTGGATACCGTTGGCGCCTTCATAGATCATGGCGATGCGCGCATCGCGCACGAACTGGCTCATGCCGTGCTCTTCGACATAGCCATGGCCGCCGAAGACCTGCTGCGCCATCACGGCGTGTTCAAAACCCTTGTCGGTGAGCACGCCCTTGATGACCGGCGTCATCAGCGCCAGATGGTCTTCCGCCGCCTGGCGGTCGGCCGCGTCTTCGGACAGATGGGCGATGTCGGATTTGAGCGCCGTCAGCAGGATCAGCGCCCGGCCCGCCTCGTTGAAGGCGCGCATGCTCATCAGATTGCGGCGAATGTCCGGGTGGACGATGATCGGATCGGCTTGTCTGTCCGGTGCCTTGGGACCGGAGAGGGAGCGGCCCTGCAGGCGCTCGCGGGCATAGTCCACCGCGCCCTGGTATGCGGCCTCGCCGACCGCGTGACCCTGCAGGCCGACGCCGAGACGCGCTTCGTTCATCATCGTGAACATTGCTTTCAGCCCGCCATTTTCCTCGCCGAGCAGATAGCCCGTCGCCGCGTCATAGTTCATCACGCATGTGGCATTGCCATGAATGCCCATCTTCTCCTCGATCGCGCCGCAGGAAACCGCATTGCGCGCGCCCAGCGCGCCGGCCTCGTCGACCGCAACCTTCGGCACGATGAACAGCGAGATGCCCTTGACGCCGGCCGGCGCGCCTTCGATGCGCGCCAGCACCAGGTGGATGATGTTCTCGGAGAGATCGTGCTCGCCGGCGGAGATGAAGATCTTCTGGCCGGAAATCCTGTAGCTGCCGTCGCCGTTCGGCACGGCCTTGGAGGTGAGCAGGCCGAGATCGGTGCCGCAATGCGGCTCGGTCAGGTTCATCGTGCCGGTCCAGGCGCCCTCGACCATCTTCGGCAGCCATTTCTGCTTTTGCGCGTCGGTACCGTGGGCGAGGATCGCCGCGATCGCCCCCTGGGTCAGGCCGGGATACATCATCAGCGCCATGTTGGCCGAGACCAGATATTCGCCGACCGCCGAATGCACCGTGTAGGGCAGCCCCTGGCCGCCATACTCGGCAGGGACCGCAAGGCCCATCCAGCCGCCTTCGCAATAGTGTCGATAGGCATCGCCGAACCCTTTCGGGGTCGTCACGCTGCCATCGTCGTGGCGCGTGCAGCCTTCCTGGTCGCCTGCGCGGTTGAGCGGCTGCATGACGTTTTCGGCCAGCTTCGCGCCTTCCGTCAGGATCGCCTCGACAATGTCGGGAGAGGCGTCGGCAAAACCCGGCAGATTGTCGTGATTGCCGTAGCCGATCACATCGTTCAGCACGAAGAGCGTGTCACGTACGGGGGCCCGATAGGTCGGCATGAGGATCCTCCAGTTCCTAGAGCGCTTCCATTTTTCTCCGAGCCACGGAAATGCTCTATCTCATTCTCTGCACAATTCCGGACGGAAAACCGGTTCCCACTTTTCCTGGAATTGCTCTCTAGACCGAAGACGCGGCGGCCATGCGTCGCGCAGTGTCGATTGCGCATCTAGCAAATTTTGACGTTTGCGTAAACGTCAAAATTGACGCAGAACGCACGAAAGCGCCGGGCAGCGATAGCTGGCCCGGGTTTCAGGCGTGTGACCGACAGAATGTGGCGCCGCCGCGCAGTCTCGCGCGGCGATCTGGTGGTCTGACCGAAACAGATGGTGCCCATCTGTTTCGATAAGTCAGCCCACAAGCTATTGACCTGGTGGTGCCTCGTGTCAGGCGCCGTCGCTCGCCGGGCGCTCCGCATGGAGCTTGGCGGACACGTCGGCAACCAGCCGCCGCAGGTCGGCGATCGCCTCCTCGATGGTCTGGTGCTGCTTCTCCAGGCGCGCCATCTGCCGCTGCGATTTCTTCAGCACCAGGCGGAACTGCTTCTCATTGGCACCGCGCGGATCGTGCAGGTCGAGCACTTCCTTGATGTCATTCAGGGAGAAGCCGATCTTTCGCCCGAGCAGGATCTGCTGCAGGCGCCGCTTGTCGTCGGCGGTGTAGAGGCGCGTCGTACCCATGCGGGCAGGGGTCAGCAACCCCTTGTCCTCGTAGAAGCGCAGCGCGCGCAGGGTGACGCCGAATTCGCGTGCCATGTCGCCGATGCGCGTGTAGTCGCCGGTGGCTTTGGAGGAGGCTTCGGGTAAATCATTTCCCGCGGCAGCTCTTTGAGCGGCCATTGCAATGTTCATCATGATCACTGTTCCGTATTGGATAGTCCGCCCCGGCTACGGCACCAGGGCGGGGCTGTCGATCCGGCATCCGACCGCGTTTGCCTGGCAAGAGGCGGTCAATTTCCGGACGATTCGTCAAAGGCCGGCTTATGCGGCGCACAATGCGGCATTACAAGGGCAGCCAGGCGAATTGTGAACGGCCCGTTAACAGGCTTTTTGCCGGATTTTGCCACGGTCGATTAACCGCCGACAAGCAATGTTAACCCTGTGTTTACCACGATGAGTGAATTGTAAATCCGTCAGCACACCGTGCTTTGGTCGGATTCGTTCCGATGGCAGGCGTTCTGGCCGTGGGTATCTTTCAGGTGTTCTTTTGCTGCTTCTCAGCGAGTGCGACCCAGGTCCCGCGTGACATGCAATCTCGACGGCCAACCGGCAACGGTGGAGAGGCGGGCGTTCCGATGGATAACAAGCGTTCTTATCTGGACAATATCAATGAAGGCCGACGCCGCCGTCCGGAATCGGATGTCTCACTGGACCAGATCAGCAAGACGCTTGACCAGCTGGAAAGCCGGCTTGGACGCGCCATCGACCGCCGCGAACCGCAGCCGGAAGACAACGAAATCACCCGGCGCATCGAGAGGCTGTCGCAAACCGTTTCCCACGCCCATTCCCGGCCCGACAGGCCGCAGGGCAATCGCATGGATGCGGCGGCCCGTCCCCTGTCCTCGCGTGCCTCGCTGGAACAGGCCGCATTCGAGCTGGAACGCGCCCGGCGGCAGGAGCATGAAGTCGCCTCGATCGGCGGGATCGCGGGCGAGTTGAAAGCGCTGCGCGAAGAGCTGCGCGATGCGATGCGCGCCGGGATGAGCGGCGAGTTCGACATGCTGCGGCGCGAACTGGCGTCGATCCTGGCCGATGTGCCCAATTCGGCGCTGAACGGCGAACTGGTGGTCGAGTTCGAACGCTTGTCCGATGCGATCGCACATCTTGCCGAGCGCAGCGACGACAAGAACGTCAAGATGCTGCGCCTTGAAATGCAGGAGCTGAAATCCTCCATCGCATCGCTGGCACGAGAGGAAACCCTGCGCGCCGTCGACCAGCGCTGGGACACGTTCGACAATCGCTGGACGGCGTTCGAGGATCGGATGTCTGCCGATCTGCGCAGCTCCGACCCGGCAATCGACATGCTGCATCAGCGACTGGAGGAAATCGGCCAGGCCGTCAACGGCCTGCCTGAATCCCTGTCGCTGCGCTCATTGGAAGAGCGCGTGCGCGCGCTGGCCGCCGCCCTCGACCAACTGGTCAATCGCAAGACGGCGGGCAATCCGGAGCTCTATGCGGCGATCGATGAACGGCTCGACGAAATCTCGCGCGCCATTGTCGCCTCGGCGCCAAAAAGCCAGATCGCCGGTTTCGATCCGCAACCGTTCGAGCGCATCGAGGCGCGCATCTCGTCGCTGGCCAATCAGGTCGCCGAAGTGCTGGCCGATCGTTCCGGCGAGGAGGCGGTCGGCCACCTCAGCCAGCAGATGATTTCTCTGTCGAAGCGGGTCGACGAGATCGCCACCCGCATCGACATTCCCGATCAGGCGGTCGAACGCCTGGTGCAGCAGATTGCCGGCATCGCCCAGAAGCTGGATGCCGGGGCCACTCCGCAGGCCGCCGACCTGATGCTGCGCGGGATGGAAGACCGCTTCTCCCACCTGTCCCAGCTGATCGAGCAGCGGCAGGGCGACGCCATGGAACAGGGCCGCTCGCTGGTTCACGACCTGGAGCAGCGCCTGCACGAGATCACCGCGCGCATCGACGATCGCGCCGGCGAAATGCATGGCGGCAGCGGCATCATGGCCACCATCGATGCGCGCTTCAACGAGCTGGCCGCGCGCCTGGAGGCGAGCCTCGGCGAGCCGGCGGAAGCCAGCACGCTGCGCGCGCTCGAACTGCGCCTCGACGATATTTCGGGCCGCCTGCTGGCTTCCACGAACCAGGCGTCGTCGATCGACCCCGAGGTCATCCACAATCTGGAAGCCCAGGTGCGCAGCCTGTCCGAGCACCTGTCGCGGCCAGGCGCCGAGATGCCGGAATTCGAGGACATCGCGCCCCGGCTGGAAAACATCGAACGCTCGATCAATGAAAACCGCGCCGCGGTGCTCGATGCCGCCCGCCAGGCCGCCGAACAGGCGATCGGCGCGCTCGCCAGGACGTCGCAGATTGGCGAGCAGGACCAGCGCCTGCGCGATGAGCTGAAGACGCTCGAGGCGCTGACCCGCAAATCCGACGAGCGCAACACCAAGACGTTCGAAGCCATCCACGACACGCTGCTGAAGATCGTCGATCGGCTGGGAAGCGTCGAGACCACGGCCAAGGCGTCGGTTGCGCCGCGTGGCCTCGCCGGCCAGACGACTGGCAAGATCGCCGTCGAGGCGGCGCCGTCGATCGAGCCTGGCGACGATAGCGCCATGCTGGCCGACAACGGCTTTATCGAAGATGTGCAGCACAACCGCTCGCCCGCCGAAGCCGCCGCCGCCGCCGCGCGCGCCGCACTCGAGGATGACGGCGAGGAGCCGCAGGCCAAGAGCGGCAGGACCTCGCTCCTGGGCGGCCTGTCGCGCGCCCTTTCCAGCCGCCGCGACAGGCAGCCGGCAATCGATGAACGCGGTGAACCGGAAGTCGCCATCGGCGCCGAAGCGGTCGAAATCGATGCCGAGCGAATCCATGAACCGCTCGAACCCGGCACCGGTGCGCCCGACCTCAATGCCATCATGCGACGCGTGCGCGACGAGAAGAAGGCGCCGGTGCGCGACAGCAACGACGCTGCCAAGTCCGATTTCATCGCCGCCGCCCGCCGCGCCGCCCAGGCGGCCGCGGCGGAGGCTGAAATCCTCAAGAAGCGCCAGTCCGATACGTCCGAGACGGCGGGGCGTTTCGGCCTCGGCAAGATCTTCAAACGCGCCAGGAAACCGTTGGTTCTGACGCTTGGAGCCGGTCTCCTGGTTGTCGGGGGGCTGGAAGTGAGCAAGGCGTTTCTGTCCGAGACGACCGCCATTCCGCCGCAGCTCAGCAGCCAGAGCGCTGCGCCGGCGCTGGCGTTGGCGCAGCCGCGGGAAGAGCCACCGGCGGCGGCGCAGATCGACCGTCCCGTCCGCGTGGTCGACAATGACGAGCCGCGTGACGAAGCCGTCGATGCCCTGGCCGGGATCCCCGATATGGACCCGGACACGTACGAGGGTGCGGATATTGGCGACACCGCCAAATTCGACGAACCGATGGATGAAATGCCGTTCTCGCCGGTGAGCGGGGACGCTGCTGAATCAACGCCGGCGCCAATCGCCACGTCGACCTCCATCGACGATATTCCGCTTGAAGCCGGTCCTCTGCCGCTGCGCGAAGCTGCCGCCGCCGGTGAGGCGAAAGCCCTTTATGAGATCGGCAGCCGCTATGCCGAAGGCCGCGGCGTGGAGGCCGATCTGGCCAAGGCCGGCGCGTGGTACACGAAAGCCGCCGATGCTGGCTTCGCCCCGGCCCAGTACCGCATCGGCGACTTCTATCAGAAGGGGACAGGGCGCGAGCGCGACCCGGCAAAGGCCAGGATGTGGTTCCAGCTCGCCGCCCAGCAGGGCAATGCCAGCGCCATGCACAATCTCGGTGTTCTTTACGCGATGGGCGCCGACGGCGCCGCCGACAATGAATCGGCCGCCCGCTGGTTCCTCGAGGCCGCCGAGCACGGCGTCAAGGACAGCCAGTTCAATCTGGGCATTCTCGCCGCCAAGGGAATGGGCATGCCCCAGGACCTGACGGAAGCCTACAAATGGTTCTCGCTGGTCGCCGATGCGGGGGACAAGGACGCCGCCGGCAAGCGCGCCGAAATCGCCTCCGCACTGACCGCCGATCAACTGAAACAGGCGAAGGACAAGACCGCCCTGTGGAAGGCGAAGACGCTCGACCCGGCCACCAACCTGGTCGAAATCCCCGACGCCTGGCGCGAGAGCAGGGAAGTCACCGCCGGCGTCGACATGAAGAAGGCCGTCTCCAACATCCAGCTCATCCTCAACCAGCAGGGGTTTGACGCCGGCGCGGCAGACGGGGTGATGGGCCAGAAGACCAAGGCCGCCATTGCCGCCTTCCAGAAGGCGAACGGCATGCAGCCCACGGGCGCGGTGGACGAGGTTCTTGTGCGCGCGCTGCTCGAGCGAAACAAGAGTGCTGCCGCGGCCGACTGACGCTACGGCAGGTCCTTGCCGCTCCCATCTGCCCTCGCTGCGTCAAGTCTTTCATAGTTTTCCGTATTTTGCCCCGACACGGTTTGACTTCGCCCCCGTCAGGGAGCAGAACAAATGACGCATAATGCTTCCACATATGGCTCGGCGCGCTCGCTGCGGGGCTTACAATTATCCGGGTGCCGCGGGTGGGTATTTATCTCCCCATCGCTGAAATGTCCGTCAACGTGTTCGTGCTGCTCGCCATGGGTGGCGCGGTCGGGTTCCTCTCCGGGATGTTCGGCGTCGGCGGCGGCTTCCTGATCACGCCTCTCCTGATTTTCTACAACATTCCGCCCGCCATCGCTGTCGCCACCGGCGCCAATCAGGTGATCGCCTCGTCGTTCTCGGGCGCCCTGGTGCACTTCAAGCGCAAGACGCTCGACTTCAAGCTGGGCACGGTGCTGCTGGCCGGCGGCATTGTCGGCGCGTCGTTCGGCGCTATGGTCTTTGCCTATCTGCGCCGTCTCGGCCAGCTCGACCTGATCGTCTCGCTGCTTTACGTGGTGTTCCTCGGCGTGGTCGGCGGCCTGATGCTGTTGGAGAGCGTGCGCGCCATCAGCCGTGCGCGCGGCGGTCAGACCATCTCGCTCCGAAAGCCCGGCCAGCACAACTGGATTCACCGCCTGCCGCTGAAGATGCGCTTCCGCGCCTCGAAGCTGTTCGTCAGCGTCATCCCGGTCCTGGTGCTCGGCGCCTTCATCGGCTTCCTGGCGTCGATCATGGGCGTCGGTGGCGGCTTCATCATGGTGCCGGCGCTGATCTATCTCCTGAAAGTGCCGACCAATGTGGTCATCGGCACGTCGCTGTTCCAGATCATTTTCGTTGCCGCCTTCACCACCATCATCCATTCCACCGCCAACCAGACTGTCGACGTGGTGCTGGCGTTTCTTCTCATGGTCGGCGGCGTCGCCGGTGCGCAATACGGCGCGCGCGTCGGCCAGCGGCTGCGTGGCGAGCAGTTGCGCGCCTTGCTGGCGCTGCTGGTGCTTGCCGTCGCTCTGCGCCTGGCGTTTGACCTGTTCGTCAAGCCGGCCAGCGTCTACTCCCTGTCCATTGGGGGAGCCTAGGCCATGCGGTTGAAGCGATGCGTCGCCCTGGCGATATTCCTTGCCTCACTCATGCCTCTTGGCGCGTCGGCCCAGAACGGCATTCCCGAGGGCATCCAGATTGGCCTGTCGACCGATCGGGTATCCATCACCTCGGATTTTGCCGGCGCCGAACTGACGATCTTCGGCGCGCTCGACAATGCCGATCCCTTGATCAGCCGCCAGGGCCGCTACGATGTCGTCGTGGTGCTGGAAGGGCCGGCCCGCCCGGTCATCGTGCGCAAGAAAACCCGCTTCCTGGGCATGTGGATCAACACCCAGTCGGAGGTCTTCAAGGATGTGCCGGCTTCCTATTCCATGGCCCTGACGCGCGCGCCGCAGGACATCACCGATCCGGACGGCTATCGCCGCCTGGCACTCGGCGCCGACAATCTCTACCTGCAGCCGCTCGACGCCGATGGCGACCCGAAGACCATCGAGGAATTCACCGCCGCCCTGCGCGAGCGCAAGGAGGCGACGGGCCTTTACTCGACGCGGGTGGGCGGCGTGCGTTTCCTGTCGCAGAACCTGTTCCGCGCCACCTTGACCCTGGCGCCCAATGTTGCCGTCGGCACGCACCGGGCGCGCGCCTTCCTGTTCCGCAACGGCAATTTCCTGCGCGAGACCTCCGCCCAGCTGACCATCCGCAAGGCCGGCCTCGAGCAGCGCCTGTACGAATTCGCCCAGCAGCACGGAATGATCTACGGCATCCTGGCCGTCCTGGTGGCGATCGTCACCGGGTGGCTTGGACGTGTGATATTCCGCAAGGACTGACCGATCCGCCAATCCTCCGTCCTCTCACCGCAGCATGCTGCCGGCGATGGCATAGATGCCCTTGCGCCCGAGCATGTAGGCCGTCAGCCGCTCGCGGGCGAACAGGCCGGCAAAGGCGCGGTCGAGCACGTTGAGCGTGCCGGTCAGGCTGCCGAAGGCCGGCATGACGAGACGGCTGCCATCGCAGGCAAAGCAGGCGCGCCGCACCGCCCGGCCGCGCCGCACGACGCGCGCTGCCGGATGCAGATGCCCGGCGATCTCGCCCGGCGCCGCGCCGCGCGCCGGTTCGTGGCGGAATGTCAGGCCGTCGATGGCAATCTCCTGCGACGCGTGGCCCGGCAGGTCGGCGGGCGGCGCCGGATCGTGATTGCCGGCGATCCAATGCCAGTCGCGCTTCGCCATCAGGCCCGCGAGCTCCTCGCGGAAGGGTTCGGGCATTTCGGCCGCGCCGTCATGGTCGTGAAAGCTGTCGCCGAGACTGATGACGATGCCCGGATCGTAGTCGGCGATGACGCCGCCGAGCCGCTTCAGCGTCGCCGCCGTGTCATAGGGCGGCAGCATGCGCCCACGCCGGGCAAAGGCGGCGCCCTTCTCCAGGTGCAGGTCGGAGACGACGAGCAGGTCCAGATCGGCAAAGAACAGAACGCCGCGCCAATCGCACATGGCGGACTGCCGTGCGAGCTCGATGGTCAATGCGGGGCTGGCGTCGGTCGCCGGCGCAAGGCTGTTCATCCTTCCATCGCCTCCTGCATCAATTCTTCACCTGACAGCTTCGACGCCTCGCCCAGAAGCGCCTCATTGGCGTCACCGGCCACCGCTTCCTTGCCGATTTCGAGCATGATCGGCACGGCGAGCGGCGAGATGCGCTCGAGCGATTTATGCACGATTCGCCCGTGCACGCGCGACAGCATCTCACCCAGTCTCCTGACATCGAGCAGGCCGAGCGCCGCATCGGCCCAGGTGGCCTGCAGGAGAATGTGGTCGGGCTCGTGCGCCCTCAGCACATCGTAGATCAGATCGGCGGAGACGGTGACCTGGCGGCCGGATTTTTCCTGTCCGGGATGGCGCTTTTCGACCAGGCCGGAAATCAGCGCGCAATTGCGGAAGGTCCGTTTCAGCAGCCAGCTGTCGGCGATCCACGCTTCCAGATCGTCGCCCAGCATGTCCTCGTCGAACAGCGCCGCCAGGCTGAGGCGGCCGTCCTTCAACATGGCGCTCATATCGTTGAGGCTCCACACGGCGATGGCGTAGTCGGAGGCGACGAAACCCAGCGGGTGCGCCCCAGCGCGCTCGAGCCGGCGCGTCAAGAGCATGCCGAGCGTCTGGTGCGCCAACCGTCCTTCGAACGGGTAGAGCACCATGTAATGCCTGCTGCTGCGTGGAAATGTCTCCACCAGCAGATCCTCGCGGCGCGGCAAAACCGATTTGTCGCGCTGCAGCGCCAGCCATTCGGCCACCTGGGGCGGCAGCCTCTTCCAGCGCTTCGGGTCGGCGAGCATGGCGCGCACCTCGCTGGCCAGATAGGTGGAGAGCGGAAATTTGCCGCCGGCATAGGACGGCACCATCGCGTCCTCGCCCGTGCCGGTGGAGACATAGCACTCGTTCTCGCGGATGCCCTCGAAACGCAGCACCCGGCCGGAGAACAGAAACGTGTCGCCCGGGCTCAGCGTTTCGAGAAAGTATTCCTCGACCTTGCCGAGCACCGGACCGCCGCGCGAAGCGCCGCCGCGCCCGCGCCGCGTCATGCGAATGTTCAGCATCGGTGCTTCGACGATGGTGCCGACATTGAGGCGGTATTGCTGGGCGATGCGCGGATTGGAGACGCGCCACATCCCGTCCCTGGTCTTGCGGATGCGCGCATAGCGCTCATAGCTTTTCAGCGCATAGCCGCCGGTGGCGACGAAATCGACGATGCGGTCGAAGGTCTCCCGATCAAGCCCCGCATAGGGCGCCGCGCTGACGATCTCGCCATAGAGCTGGTCGGCATCGAAGGGCGTGGCGCAGGCTGCGCCCAGCACATGCTGTGCCAGCACGTCGAGCGCCCCGTCGACCAGCGGCGGCGTGTCCTGGGCGCCCAGATAATTCGCCTCCAGCGCGGCCCGGCACTCCATCACCTCGAAGCGGTTGGCCGGCACCAGGATCGCCCGGCTGGGCTCGTCCATCCGGTGGTTAGAGCGGCCGATGCGCTGGGCAAGGCGGCTTGCCCCCTTCGGCGCGCCGACATGGACGACGAGGTCGACATCGCCCCAGTCGATGCCGAGATCGAGGGTCGATGTGGCGACGATGGCCCTCAGGCTGTTGGTCTCCATCGCCTTTTCCACCTTGCGCCGCTGGCCGACATCGAGCGAGCCGTGATGCAGCGCGATCGGCAGATTGTCGTCATTGATGCGCCACAGCTCGCGAAACAGAAGTTCGGCCTGGCTGCGCGTGTTGACGAACAAAAGCGTCGTGCGATGGGCGCGGATCGCCTCATAGACCTTGGGGATCGCATAGCGGGCCGAATGGCCGGCCCAGGGCACCCGGTCTTCCGTTTCCAATATGGTGATGTCCGGCTTGGCGCCGCCGGTGACTGTGACGATGTCGGCCATCGCACCCGGCGGGTTCTGCGGCACCAGCCAGCGGCGCAGCGCCTCCGGTTCGGCCACGGTCGCCGACAGGCCGATCGCCTGCAGCGCCGGGCGCAGTGCGCGCAGCCGGGCAAGGCCGAGCGACAGGAGATGGCCGCGCTTGGAGATCACCAGCGAATGCAATTCGTCGAGAACGACGAAGCGCAGATCGGAGAAGAAGCAGTCGGCATCGGGCGAGGCGATCAGCAGGGCAAGCTGTTCGGGCGTCGTCAGCAGAATGTCGGGCGGCGCGTATTTCTGGCGCTGGCGCTTGTGGGATGGGGTGTCGCCGGTGCGCGTCTCGATGGTGACCGGCAGGCCCATCTCGGCGACCGGCATGGCGAGATTGCGCTGGATATCGACGGCGAGCGCCTTCAGCGGCGAGATGTACAGCGTGTGGACGCCGCGCCGGGCCTCGCCGGGCCTTGGCTTCGGCCGGTCGGCCAGGTCGGTGAGCGCCGGCAGGAAGCCGGCCAGCGTCTTGCCGGCGCCCGTCGGCGCGATCAGCAGGGCGGAACGTCCCGCCTGCGTGCGGGCAAGAAGCTCCAGCTGATGGGCGCGCGGCTGCCATCCGCGCGTGGCGAACCATGCGCTGAAGGGCGTGGGCAGATAGGGTGCGGCGATGCCGTCGATGAGGCGTGTCCGGTGTTCCAAGATCGGTTAGAACTAAACCAGAACAGACGAACCGCCAAGAGCCGGCAGCTGCGAAAGCGTCAACCGGCGGGTCAAGGTGCGGGCATCAATGTGCCCGCGGCCTGTCTTTCTTCGCGGCAGCAATGGCGGCGTCGCTGACCCCGGCTTCGGCGCCAACACGAACCGCGACGACGATCAGCCCCTCGATGGGCTCGCCGCGATCCATGCGGATCACCGCCTTGTCGAGCGAGGCGATGTCGAAGCCGGCGGCGGCAAGTGTTGCGCGCAGATGCGGCTCGCTGTGGGCGTAGCGGCGCGACGGGCGCAGCACCAGGGCTTCCGGCCCCTCATGGTGTTCGACCGAGAAGGCAAACAGGGCGCCCGGCTCGAGCGCCGCGGCGATGACGGCGATCAGGCGCTCCAGCGCGCCGAGATACATGAAGACATCGGCGGCGGTCACCAGATCGGTTCCGCGCGGCAATTCGCCGAGCGTCATCAGGTCGGTGCGCGCCAGCCGGTCATACACGCGTTTGGCCTCGGCGCGCTTCAGCATCTCGGATGAGATGTCCATGCCTTCGAGAAAGCTGACCGTCGCCCGCAGCCGTTCGCCCATCAGGCCGGTGCCGCAGCCGAGATCGACGGCGCGGGCGAAGCCGTCGCGCGCCTGGCGTGCAATGGCGTCGAACAGCAGTTCCGGCACCCGGTAGGCGAGCTTTTCGACCAGCGCCTCGTCGAACGCCTTGGCATACTGATCGAACAAGGCCTCGACGAAGGCGGACGGAGCGGCCTCCATGCCGTCGAGCGCCCCCACGAGTTCCAGCTTGAGACTGGCGCCGAGCCGGTCGTCCGGATCGAGGCGCAGGGCCGTGCGCCAGGCGTCGATGGCGGCGGCGTGTTCGCCCGCCTCGGCCTGCATTTCTCCGAGGCAGAAATGACCGGCCGTCCAGGATGGCACGAGCGTCAGCGCCTCGCCCATCAGTTCGGCGGCGGCCTTGAAGTCGCCGGCTTCAAACAGCATCCAGGCATATTCCGCCCGGCGGTCGGCCAGGAGATTTCCCGAGGAGAAGGAAAGCAGGTTCATGCAGCGTGTTTTCCGGAAAGGCCCTTCGAGAGCCGCTCGCGGCTTATGAGCGACAACGACTCTCCTGACAAGCGTGTCTTTCGCGGCGGTGAAAAAAGCCTATCTTTCAGAACCATGAAGCCGCAGGACCTGCTCCGCCCGCGCCCCGAAGGGCTGTACTGCCCGCCGGGCGACTTCTTCATCGACCCGGTGCGCGCCGTCGACCGGGCGCTGATCACCCACGGGCACGCCGATCACGCGCGCGCCGGCCATCGCGCCGTGCTGGCGACGAAGGAAACGCTCGACATCATGCGGCTGCGCTATGGCAACGACTTTGCCGAAACCAGGCAGGCCGCCGCCTATGGTGAGCGCATCGGCATGGGAGGCGTAACCGTGTCTTTCCATCCGGCCGGCCATGTGCTGGGTTCGGCGCAGATCGCCGTCGAGGCGGGCGGGCTGCGCATCGTCGCCTCGGGCGATTACAAGCGCCATGTGGATGCCACCTGCGCGCCGTTCGAACCGGTGCGCTGCGACGTCTTCATCACCGAGGCGACCTTCGGCCTGCCGGTCTTCGTTCACCCGGCGCCGGAAATTGAGACGGCGCGCCTGATCGCCTCGCTCGCCCAGTTTCCCGAGCGGGCGCACATCGTCGGCGCCTATTCGCTGGGCAAGGCGCAGCGCGTCATCAGCCTGCTGCGCGCCGGTGGCCATGACGCGCCGATCCTGATCCACGGCGCGCTGGCCAGGATCAGCCGCTACTATCAGGGCCAGGGGATCAAACTCGGCAGACTGGAGCCGGCGACCGTCGAGGAGGGGACGGCGACCCGCGCCGCCGGCCAGGTGGTCGTCGCCCCGCCCTCCGTGCTCGGCGACCGCTGGACACGCCGCTTCGCCGACCCGCTCAGCGTCTTTGCCTCCGGCTGGATGCGCATCCGCCAGCGCGCCAAGCAGCGCGGCGTCGAACTGCCGCTGATCCTGTCCGACCACGCGGACTGGAACGAGCTGACGGCAACGATCCGCGAGACGGGCGCCGGCGAGGTGTGGGTCACCCACGGGCGCGAGGAAGCGCTCGTGCGCTGGTGCGAGATCAACGGCATCGCCGCCCGGCCGCTCAATCTCGTCGGCTATGAAGACGAGGCCGAGTGATGCGCCGCTTCGCCGAGCTCCTCGACCGGCTGGTGCTGACGCCGGCGCGCAACGGCAAGCTTCGGCTCCTGGCCGATTATTTCAAAGCCGTGCCCGACCCCGACCGGGGCTATGCGCTGGCCGCACTGACCGGCGGGCTTGATTTCCCGTCGGTGAAGCCGGCCATGCTGCGTGCGCTGGTGAGCGAGCGCATGGACGAGGTTCTGTTTGCCTATTCCTACGATTATGTCGGTGACCTGGCGGAAACCATCTCGCTGGTCTGGCCCGCGCCGGACGTGGCGGAACAGGACGCGCCGCCCCTTGGCACCGTGGTCGAGACCCTGAACCGGGTCAGCCGTTCCGACGCGCCGACGGTGATGGCCGACCTTCTCGACCGGCTCGATCCCTCGGCTCGTTTCGCGCTGATCAAGCTGGCCACCGGCGGCCTGCGCATCGGCGTGTCGGCGCGGCTCGCCAAGCAGGCGCTGGCGGCCATGGGCGGCAAGGATATCGGCGAGATCGAGGAGCTCTGGCATGGGCTGGACGTGCCTTACGAGCCACTGTTCGCCTGGCTGGAAGGCCGCGCCGGCAAGCCCGAAAGCGCGGCTCGGGCGCTGTTCCGCCCGGTCATGCTGGCCCATCCGGTGGGCGAGGGTGATCTGGAAAAGCTCGACCCGACCAACTACGTCGCCGAATGGAAATGGGACGGCATCCGCGTCCAGGCTGTCAGCGAGGGTGGCGTTAAGCGGCTCTATTCGCGCACCGGCGACGAGATTTCCGACGCCTTCCCCGACCTCATGGACGCGATCGGCGAGGACATCGCGCTGGATGGCGAATTGCTGGTCGGCGACCCGCGCGAGAAGACGGGCAGCTTCTCCGATCTGCAACAGCGGCTGAACCGCAAGTCCGTGTCGAAGCGGATGCTGGCCGACTATCCGGTCTTCATGCGGTGCTACGATCTGTTGCAGCGAGGTGACGAGGATGTTCGCCCGCGACCCTTCACCGAGCGTCGCGCGCTGTTGCACGAAGTGTTGCCGGCGCTCGATCCACGCCGCTTCGACCTGTCGCCATTGGTGGAGTTCACCGACTGGGCGGAACTCGAGGACAGGCGCAGCAACCCGCCGCATCCGGTCATCGAGGGCGTCATGCTGAAGCGGCGCGATGCCGCCTACCTGCCGGGCCGGCCAAAAGGCCCGTGGTTCAAATGGAAGCGCGATCCGTTCACCGTCGATGCCGTGCTGATGTATGCGCAGCGCGGGCATGGCAAGCGGTCGAGCTACTATTCCGACTACACGTTCGGCGTCTGGGCGGGAGCGGAAGACGATCCGCAACTCGTGCCGGTCGGCAAGGCCTATTTCGGCTTCACCGACGAAGAGCTGAAACTGATCGACAAATATGTGCGCGACAACACGGTCGAACGCTTCGGTCCCGTCCGCTCGGTGCGCGCCGAACCCGGCCACGGCCTTGTGCTGGAAGTCGCCTTCGAGGGGCTGAACCGCTCGACGCGGCACAAATCCGGCGTCGCCATGCGCTTCCCGCGCATTGCGCGGCTACGTTGGGACAAGCCAGCCGCCGAAGCCGATCGCATCGAGGCGCTGACGGCGCTTCTGGCGGAGTAGGGCGCTGCGCCGGCCGGATGGTAAACGGGGGCGGGCTTCCGGCGAGGCTCTATTGGGATGCAACGGCCGCCCGGATGGCGAAAACATCAAGCACCCGGCCCTGGCCATTGACGTCGGGCACGATGGCGATCGTGCCGCCGCCATCGGGTGCCGCCTCGGGGAAATCCACTTCGAACAGATAGTCGGCGCGCGTTGCGCCGACCACATAGCGGGTACGGCCGCAGTCGCCCAGTGCGCCGAAATGGCAGGAGATGGAAATCTGCGTCTCGGTGCCGTCTTCGGCGCGCGCATTGACGGCGAAGATGGCGCGACGACCGGCCAGCGTTTCCAGTATGCCCTGACCGACATCGAAGACCACGCCGGTGTCGGCGCTGCTGCCGATCCGCAGGAAGCGGTTCTCGCCGTCTTGCATCACCTCGGCACTCGCATTGCCCGGCGCGGCGACCGTCGTCGGGTCGGCCGGCGAGAACACGGTGATCCAGTCGCCCCTGGGGCGGCTGCCGGGCTGCGCCCCGCTGCCTGCCTCGCCAGCGCTGTAGTCCTCTTCCTGCAGCGTCAGTGGCGGGTTGCGGACACTGGTGTCGCGCTCTTCGCTGGACAAGAGGATGCCGCTGCTCATCGCCCACCAGATGCCGATCCCGGCAAAGGCGACGAGCGTCGCGACCAGGTAGATCATGGCGAACGGCCGTTGCCGCCCGGGCAGCGCCGCCTTGATGCGGCGCGCCGTTTCCTTGGCGGTCGCTGCGGCGGCCGGGGATGCGCGATCCTCGCGCTCGACGCGCGGCACGAAATCGGCGTCGTCGTCCCGCCTTGGGGTCGGTCTTGGCCGCGGCTCCGCCGCCGGCTGCGGGCGGGGTTCGGGCTTCGGCGCGGCTGTCCGCGCCGCCGGCATGAATTCGGTTTCGATTTCGGTGATCTTCGCCTTCAGCCCGTCGCGCCGCGCGCGCTTTGCCTCCTCCGGCATATCGGCGCGCGCCTGCAGCGTGCGTTCCAGCGCGGCGAAGGCCGAGCGGTACACTTTTTCGCGGAAAGCCCGTTCCCGGGCATCGCCCTTGTCGAACGCGTTTCTGATTGCTTTTTCTATCGCGTCCAAGGCCGGCTGCCCTCTTTACGCATAACCCCGCTCCATGGTTAACCGTTGGTGAGTATGCAATCAACGGTCATAACAAGGTGTGAACAAGCCGATGCTGTTCGCCGGTGCTGTTGGATGTCGGCTGCAAGGAGGCGCGCGATGCGTGATTTCGCCCTGGAAGTGCATTTCTCGCGCTGGGAGTTCAGCGCGAAACACCACATGACCGCCTCGGACGCCGAAAGCATGACGCTGGGCGAACTGACGGCAATGGCGGGAGGCGATGCGCGCAGCGGCCTTGATGATCTGTGGCTCGGCTACACGGAAACGTGGGGCGCGCCCGATCTGCGTGCGGCGATCGCCGGCACTTATGAAACGCTGGATGCCAAGGATATTCTGTGTTTCGCCGGCGCGGAAGAGGGGCTCTACGCGGCGATGCGTGTCCTGCTCGGCCGCGATGACCACGCCATTGTCGCCGTGCCGAACTACCAGGCCGCCGAGACCGTGCCGCTTGGCATCTGTGCCGTCACCGGCGTGCCGCTTCTCGAGGACGATCATTGGCGGCTCGACCTCGATGCGCTTCAAGCGGCGATCCGTCCGAACACCAGGCTGGTCTCGATCAACCTGCCCAACAATCCCACCGGCGCCCTGATGCCGCGCGCCGATTTCGATGCGCTGATCGCCATTTGCCGCAAGCACGGGCTCTATCTGTTCAGCGACGAAGTCTACCACCTGCTTGAGCACGATCCGCAAAAGCGCCTGCCGCAGGCAGCCGACGCCTATGAGAAGGGACTGTCCCTGAACGTCATGTCGAAGGCTTACGGCCTGCCGGGCCTGCGCGTCGGCTGGATCGCCTGCCGCGATGCCGCGGTGCTGCAGAAGCTCGAGCGCTACAAGCACTATCTGTCGATCTGCAATTCCGCACCCGCCGAACGGCTGGCCGTCATGGCTCTCTCCGTCAGCGACAAGATCCTGGCGCGCAACCGGGCGCTGATGGCGGACAATCTGGCGAAGGTCGACGCGTTCTTCGCCGATTACCCCGATCTGTTCGACTGGGCGCATCCCGATGGCGGCTGCATTGCCTATCCGCGCTATCGGGGCCGCAACGGGGTGGAGGCCTTCTGCCGCGAGATCGTCGAGGAGGAGGGCGTTCTCCTTCTGCCCGCGTCCACCTATCGGTCCGAACTGATCGACGCGCCCGTCGAGCGCTTCCGCATCGGCTTCGGCCGGCGCGGCGTCGGGGAAGGGCTTGCGGCGATGCACCGTTTCCTGCAGCGTCACCACAATGATATCTCGGTTGCCTGAGGGAGGAGCTTCGCGCACCGTCAAAAAATGCCAGGAGAGGTTTCCTCTTCGGCGGCACTTGCTGTAGAAGATTTGACGTTTACGAGAACGTCAATTGAATGAAAGGCCGCCCGATGGCGCTTCCAGCAATTCTAAGTGGTCTGCGCCTGCCAGTGGTGGCGGCGCCGCTTTTCATCATCTCGCACCCGCCGCTGGTCATGGCCCAATGCAAGGCGGGCGTGGTGGGGGCCTTCCCGGCGCTCAACGCCCGGCCGAAGGAGCAGCTTGACGAATGGCTGGCTGAAATCACCGAGGAACTGTCTGCCCACGACGCGAAAAACCCGACCCGCCCGGCCGCACCCTTCGCCGTCAACCAGATCGTCCACCGCTCGAACGACCGGCTGGAGCATGACCTGGCGACTTGCGTGAAGCACAAGGTGCCGATCGTCATCACCTCGCTGGGCGCGGTGGAGGAGGTCAACCAGGCGGTTCACTCCTATGGCGGCATCGTGCTGCACGACATCATCCATGACCGCCACGCCCGCAAGGCGATCGAGAAGGGCGCCGACGGGCTGATCGCCGTCGCGGCGGGAGCCGGCGGCCATGCGGGCACATTGTCGCCCTTCGCCCTGGTGCAGGAAATCCGCCAATGGTTCGACGGGCCGCTGCTGCTCTCGGGCGCCATCGCCAATGGCGGCGCGGTGCTGGCGGCCGAAGCGATGGGCGCCGATCTCGCCTATATCGGCTCGCCCTTCATCGCCACGCACGAGGCGCGGGCGCCCGACGCCTACAAGGAGATGATCGTCAAGTCGCGCGCCGCCGACATCGTCTATTCGAACCTGTTCACCGGCGTACACGGCAATTATCTGAAAGGCTCGATCGTCCAGGCCGGCATGGATCCGGACGATCTTCCCGAAGCCGACCCCTCGAAGATGAACTTCGCCAGCGCCGACGCCAAGGCCTGGCGCGACATCTGGGGCAGCGGCCAGGGCATCGGCGCTGTGACGCAGATCACCGGAGCAGGCGCGTTGGTGGAGCGGCTGGCAGATGAATACGCGGCGGCGAAGGCCAGGCTCTGCGGCTAAAGCATTTTGCAGTCAGGTGGAGACACCTGACGTCCGCAAAAATGCGGAAAAACAAAGAGATAGACCTGTTCAGCGTTTCCATGAAACACTCAACAGGTCTAGTGGTGCGATCCTGACAGATGGTGCCCATCTGTTTCGGTCAGACCACTCGCATGCCGCAAACTTCTCATATGGGGTTCTGACGCGGCGAAGGCCGCATGCCACTGGCGAATGCAGCGATCAGCGCGGCGATGATCAGCCCCGCACAGACCAGGAAGGTGATCCGCAGGCCGGCGGCGACGGCCCCGGCATGCGCGCCGGCAATGTCGCTCGCCCCGGAGGCAAGGGCGAACACGGCGCCCATGACGGAGGCCCCGGTGATCAGCCCGAGATTGCGCGACAGGCTGAGCATGCCGGAAATGACGCCCCGCTGGTTTTCAGCGACGTCCATCATGACGGAGGTGTTGTTGGCGGCTTGAAACAACTGATAGCCGGGAGTCAGGATGGTGATGGCGGCGATGTAGCCCACAAGGCCGAACATCCCCGGCAGCATGGACACGGCAAGGGACCCGGCCGCCATCGCGACGAGACCAATGATGATCACGAATGGCGCGCCCAGACGGTCGACGAGGCGGCCTGCGGGCACGCCGCTCAGCGCCGAGATGATCGGGCCGATCGACATTGTGATTCCAACCAGCGCTTCGCCAAGGCCGAGCGCCCGCGCCAGGTAGAATGGCCCGACCACCAGTGTCGCCATCATCACGGTCGAAACGAGCGCGTTCATCGCCAGGCTGGCACTCAGCGCCGCGTTGCGCAACGCCGCCAGGCGGATCAGCGGCGAGGCCGCCCGCGCCTGGCTCAGGATGAAAAGACCGCCGCCCGCGAAGGCGGCCGCCAGCAAGGCCAGGTTGAGCCCGCCGAAGCGTTCGGAGCGAACCGTCACCGCAAGCGCATAAGCGGCGAGCGTCAGCCCGAGCAACAGCGTGCCCAACCCATCGAAACCCGCCCTGTTGGCCTGTGCTCCCGGCTTCCGGGCGGGCAGGTGGCGATAGGCGAGAACAAAGCCGGTCATGCCCAGCGGGACCATGATGAGAAAGATCGCCCGCCAGCCGAATCCGGCGATCAAGATGCCGCCGAGCGACGGGCCGAGCGCGGTGCCGACCGCCGACATGGTTCCAAGCAGCCCCATCGCGCTGCCGGTCCTCTCCCGTGGCATGATTTCGGCGACAAGCGCCACGGTCAGCGTCATCAGGACCGCCGCTCCCAGGCCCTGTGCCGTCCGGGCGGCAATCAGCATCCACAGTGTCGGCGCGACGCCGCACAGAACCGACGCCAGGCTGAAAACGAGCATGCCGGCCAGCAGCATGCGCCGGTGCCCGAGAACATCGCCCAGCCGTCCGACAGTGACGATCATCACCGTGATGGCGAGGAGATAGGCGAGGATGACCCACTGGATTTGCTGGAAAGACGCGGCGAAGGCCTGGGCCAGGGTCGGCAGCGCGACATTGGCGATGCTGACGCCGAGCGAGGAGAGCAGCATCGCCAGCGCCAGGCTGGCGAGCGCCCAGCGCGGCGAGAATGCCTTTTCGCCGGGCTCTCCGATCGTCTCGCCTGAAACTGCATTGATGGGTCTCACCGTGAACTCCGTTTTTCAGAAGGCTGCCTGGAAGGAGCCGTTGAAAACGTAGTCATTCGCCTGACATGGCGGAACGCGCATCATTTGCATCTTATTCATGCACGTGGCGCCACATGGCCGGCAAACGATGCTATGCTTCGATCATGGCCGCTCCCGATCTCAACCTGCTCGTCACCCTCGATGCGCTGCTTGCCGAACGCAGCGTTGCAGGGGCGGCCAAACGGCTGCGGCTCAGCCCCTCGGCCATGAGCCGGGCGCTGGCGCGTTTGCGCGAGACGACGGGTGATCCGCTGTTGGTCAGGGCAGGGCGCGGCCTCGTCCCGACACCCCGGGCGATCGCGCTGCGTGAACAGGTCGGCCAGCTCGTGCAGCAGGCCAACACGGTGCTCGGCCCGGCGGAGAAGCCTGATTTCCAACATCTGGTGCGCACATTCACCGTCAGGACCCGTGAGGGTTTCGTCGAAAACTTCGGCCTGGATCTCATCGCCCGCCTTGAGCGGGAGGCGCCGGGCGTGCGGTTGCGTTTCGTGCAGAAGTCCGACAAGGAGAGCGCGCCGTTGCGCGATGGCAGCGTCGATCTGGAGACCGGCGTTGTTGGCGGGACGACGGGTCCGGAGGTGCGCACGCAAGCCCTGTTCCAGGACCGTTTCATTGGCGTCGTGCGTTTGGGACACGCCTTGAGCCAGGGCCCGGTCACGCCCGCCCGCTATGCGGCCGGCCGGCACATCGACGTCTCGCGGCGCGACCACGACAAGGGGCAGGTCGATGAAGCGCTCAGGCCGCTCGGGCTGGAACGGACGATCACCGTGACCGTCGGCGGCTTTTCGACGGCGCTGGCCCTGGCCCGGTCCTCCGATCTGATCGCCACCGTTCCCGAGCGGTATACGGGAAATCTGCGCACCGGCATGCACGGCTTCCCGCTTCCGGTCCCCATGCCGGAGATCACGATTTCATTGCTCTGGCATCCGCGGCTGGACGCCGATCCCGTGCATCGCTGGTTGCGCGGGTGCGTCAGAGAGGTGTGCGCGCAGCAACGCCGCGCTTCGCCGGAGCTTGAATGATGCTGCATGATGCAGAGCGGTGCGGTTTCCGCGACGGTCTGACGCCTGCTTCACCGGCACCTCCCTGACACCCTTCTGTGCGCTGTCAGAAAACGGTCATCTGAACGACATCTGAGTTTCATGCACACCCGTTAGGCGGTTTGGCGAGAAGGGCGGCAAGCCCAAGAGAGCCAGAATGGCGCTGAACGGGGAAGTCAGATGCTGGAAATTCGCCAAGTCACCCGACGCTTCGGGACGAACACGGCCGTGCGTGATGTGGCGCTGGAAATTGAACGGGGTGAGATGGTCGGCGTGATCGGCCGCTCCGGTGCCGGAAAATCGACGCTGTTGCGGATGATCAACCGCCTGATCGATCCCTCGGAAGGGTCGATCGTCTTTCATGGCCGGGAGGTCTCGGCGCTCAAGGGCGCATCCCTGCGCCGCTGGCAGCGCGACTGCGCCATGATCTTCCAGCAATTCAACCTGGTGCCGCGCCTCGATGTCCTGACCAATGTGCTTCTTGGCCGGCTCAACCACCGCTCGACGGCGCTCAGCCTGATGAACATGTTCACCCGCGAGGAGCGCATCCGCGCCATCACGGCCCTCGAGCGGCTCGACATCGCCCAGACGGCGCTGCAGCGGGCCGGCACGCTGTCGGGCGGCCAGCAGCAGCGCGTGGCGATCGCCCGCGCCCTGATGCAGGAGCCGAAGGTGATCCTCGCCGACGAGCCCATCGCCTCGCTCGATCCGCTCAACGCCAAGGTGGTGATGGATTCGCTGGCCGACATCAACGCCCGCGAAGGCATCACCGTCATCACCAATCTGCACACGCTGGACACGGCGCGCGTCTACTGCACGCGCATCGTCGGCATGGCCAGGGGTGCGGTCGTCTTCGACGGTCCGCCCGAGGCGCTGACCGGCGAGGCGGTGCGCATGATCTATGGCGGCGAAGAGGGCGTGGAGCTTTCCGAGGCGATCACATCGACCAGCATTTCCGTGTCGCCGAAGCCGCTGAAACAATCGTCCGGTCAGTCCGTGCCGGCGCTCGCCGCCGTCTGATCATCGGGATCGTCTTGCCTGCGTAACGGGCCCTTCACGTGAGAAACCAGCCGGCGGGACCGGCTGCAAACAGGAGAGATGTCATGTTCAAGAAAGCTCTTATGGGCGCCGTCGCCCTCACAGCCTTAGTTGTCGGCGCCGCGCAGGCCGAGGATCTGAAGGAATTCCGCATCGGCATTCTCGGCGGCGAGAACGAAGCCGACCGCCTGCGCAATTTCCAGTGCATGACCGACAAGCTGCCGGAAGTGCTTGGCGTCGAGAAGGTCTCGCTGTTTCCCGCCGCCGACTATGACGGCGTGATCCAGGGCCTGCTGGGCGGCACGCTCGACTATGCCGAGCTCGGCGCCTCGGCCTATGCCAAGGTGTATCTGGAAAATCCGGAAGCCGTCGATCCGATCCTGACGACGATCCAGACCGACGGCTCGACCGGCTACTACGCGGTGATGGTGGCGCGCAAGGATTCCGGCATGACCAAGCTGGAAGATATGAAGGGCAAGAAGCTCGGCTTCGCCGACGCGGATTCCACCTCCGGCTATCTGGTGCCGGCCGTGACGCTGCCGAAGGCCATCGGTGCTCCGGTGGAGCAGTTCTTCGGCTCGACCGGCTTCGGCGGCGGCCATGAGAACCTGGTTCTCGAAGTGGCGAAGGGTACGTTCGACGCCGGCACGACCTGGGCTTCGGGCGTCGGTGAATTCTCCGACGGCTACACCTCGGGCAATCTGCACAAGATGGTCGAGAAGGGTCTCATCGACATGGATGACCTCGTCGAGCTGTGGAAATCGCCGCTGATCCCGAACGGCCCGATCGTCGTCCGCACGTCGATGGACGACAGCACGCGCCAGGCCTTCAAGACCTTCATGGTGGAAATGCCGCAGAAGGATCCGGAGTGCTTCTCCGCTATCCAGGGCGGCGACTACAAGGGTTACACCGAGGTGACGCCGGCATTCTACGAGCCGATCATCGACGCGCGCCGCTCCAAGATCGGTTCCTGATCCAGTTCCAACCTTGACGCGCCGCCGGCTCACGCCGGCGGCGCCGTCGCACCGGCGTGCCACTCATGACGACAACAACCCGTTCCCCGCTTCTCTCCGATGCCGGCCATGCCGTCGAGCGTCACTGGCGCGAGCTTGCCGGACGCCGGCGGCTCTACACCATCGGCGGCCTCCTCTTCATGGTGCTCGCCATGAGCGGTTCGCTGTGGTTCGCCAATGAATCAAACGCCGGCAAGTTCTTCGACCGGTTGCCCTATTTCTTCGATTTCGCCGGCCAGATGGTGCCGCGCGACGGCTGGGAGATCTGGCGCGCCCTGTTCGACCTGTCCTCGCCCTATGACGATGGCAGCCTGAAGTACAACTATCCCGATGGGCGCATCTATTTCACCGAAACGCTCTATCTGCCCGAATATTTCTACAAGATGCTGGAGACCATCAACATCGCCCTGGTCTCCACGCTGGTCGGTTTCGGTTTCGGCTTCGTCCTGTGCTTCCTGGCCGCCTCGAACCTGATGACACGGCGCTGGTTGCGTTTCTTCGTGCGCCGTTTCATGGAGGTGCTGCGTGCGTTTCCGGAGATCGTCATCGCCGGCTTCTTTCTGGCCATTCTGTCGCTCGGTGCCGTGCCGGCCATCATCGCCGTATCGATCCATACGATCGGCGCGCTCGGCAAGATGTTCTTCGAGGTTGTCGAGAACACCGACATGAAAGCCGAGGAAGGCCTGCGCGCGGCCGGCGCCAACTGGATCGAGCGGGTGTGGTTTGCCATCGTGCCGCAGGTCATGCCGAACTTTCTCAGCTATGCCTTGCTGCGGCTGGAGATCAACGTGCGGGCCTCGACCATCATCGGCGCGGTCGGCGGCGGCGGCATCGGCGAGGCACTGCGCCTGTCGATCAGCCGCAACCACGAAGCCAAGACGCTGGCGATCATTCTCCTGCTTTTCTGCACCGTCGTTGCCGTCGACCAGTTGTCGGCATGGCTGCGTGGCCGCCTCGTCGGCAAGCAGGCCTTCGCGTTCGGCCGGGGAGCATGATCATGACCGAAGCGGAAACCAACGCCCTGGTGGCGCGCCATGCCGATGTCTTCAATCGCCCGCTGACAGAGCGGCTGCGCGGCATCCTGATCGCCGCCGGCATCAGCCTCTATCTGGTGTTTGCCTGGTGGCTGTTCGCCATAGGCCAGGTCGTGTCCGGCGGCAATTGGGAGATCGCCGGCGCCTATCTGGCCGACTGGGTGTCCTACGAGGTGCGTCCCAACATCGATTTCGAGGAGGGCGCGCTCACCGTCAGCTTCCCGCGCTTTTCACCGCTCGGCGACGATCCTAAGCCCGACTGGCTGGTGACGGAGACGGCGATGGTCGAGCGCCGTGCCGCGGCCGGGGCGGGAGCGGCGGGGCAGAGTGGCGGTGCCATCAGTGGGGCCGGCTTCCTGGGCGCGCTCGATGACAAGGCGGCGACAAAGACCGAGGAGAGTTTCCTGGGGCCGGTCGGCGGTGCGGCTCAGGCGCTCGAGCCGCAGGTCGAGGCTCCCGCTACGGAACCGGTGGTTATCCGTGCAGAGGCGGTGGTGCGCGCCGAGGTGTCCCTGGGCGACGGCAATCACATCCTGATCGAGCCGGAACGCGTTGCGCTCACGCGCGACGGGGAGACGCTGGTGCTCGACATCGAGCGCAATGTCGGCGTCGTGGCGCAGGGCGCCTTGCCCGAATGGGCGAGCCAGCGCGCACCGGGTGCCAAGGTGATCGTCCGTTTCGGCTTTGCCGGCCGCGCCGAGGTCGAGGACGACGAGGTCAAGGTGCGCCGCCGCTTCCTCGGCTGGGAGAATTTCGTCTTCGACACGCGTTCGCCCTATTGGGGGAAACCGGCATCCGAGGTTCTGCGCCTTGTCTTTCTCGGTGAGCGCATTGAACCGGGGCGCTCGAACCTGGCGCTCGCCTGGGACAACATCCTGAACAATTCCGAGTGGCAGCACGGCGATGTCTGGCTGAAGCTCCTGCAGACCATCGTCATGGCCTTCGCCGGCACGGTGCTCGCCTCGTTGCTCGCCTTCCCGCTGGCCTTTGCCGCGGCGCGCAACATCACGCCCAACCGCCTGGCTAACCAGGTGCTGAAACGCATCTTCGACTTGCTGCGCTCGGTCGATATGCTGATCTGGGCGTTGTTCTTCACCCGCGCCTTCGGGCCGGGGCCGCTGGCCGGCATTTCGGCGATCTTCTTCACCGACACCGGCACGTTCGGCAAACTCTATTCGGAGGCGCTGGAGAACATCGACGACAAGCAGCGCGAGGGCGTGCGCTCGGTCGGCGCTTCACCTGCTTCGGTGCAGCGCTTTGGCGTGGTGCCTCAGGTCCTGCCTGTGTTTCTGAGCCAGTCGCTGTATTTCTGGGAATCGAACACGCGCTCGGCGACGATCATCGGCGCAGTCGGCGCCGGCGGCATCGGCTTGAAGCTGTGGGAGGCAATGCGCACCAACCAGGATTGGGAAAACGTCGCCTATATGGTGCTCCTGATCCTGATCGTGGTTTTCGTCTTCGACAGCATCTCCACGGCCCTGCGGCATCGACTGATCGGCAGGCAGGGCGGCTGATGCGGGGCAGTGACGCCGAGGCTGTCTGCTGCTACTTTCATCGTTCCGTTTAAGGGATTCGTTATTTTGTCATGCAAATCGCCTACTCCATCGCGATTGGCGAGGAAAAATCCATGCGCTACGCGATCTATTTCACCCCTCCACAGGACGACCCGCTGACGCAGGCAACGGCGCGCTGGCTTGGGCGCGACCCCTTCAGTGGCGAGCCGGTAGCGCCCGTTGCCGCCGCGCCGTTCTCGGCGGCGGAAATCTCCTTTCACACGGCGGCGGCCCGCCGTTACGGCTTTCACGCGACGCTGAAGGCGCCGTTCCGGCTGGCTGAAGGCGAGACGGAAAAAGGCCTGATCGCCGCGCTGGATGATTTCTCTCGCCACAGCGAACCCCTATGCGTGCCGCGCGCCGTGGTGCGTCGCCTCGACGGGTTTTACGCGCTGGTGCCCGAGGAGCCGTTCGCCGCGCTCGACGCGTTCGCTGCCGGGGTTGTGACCGGGTTCGAACGCTTCCGCGCCCCATTGAGCTCCGAGGAGATCGATCGGCGCAATCCGGAAAGCCTCACGCCGGGCCAGCTTAAAAACCTGCAGAAATGGGGCTATCCCTATGTCTTCGAGGATTTCCGCTTCCACATGACCCTGACGGGTCGTGTGCCGCAGAGCGAGGCCGCGCGCATGGAACGCGCGATCGACGCGTTCTTCGGACCCCTGTTGGCCGAGCCATTAGAAATCACGTCGCTGGCCCTGTTCGTTGAGCCGGAGCCGGGTGCACCATTCCTGGTGAAGTCGTTCCATGAGCTTGGCTGGAAAAAAGAGAGAAAGACCGCCTGAAAATGACGCATGAGTTGGTTCTGAACAACGCCCGCATCGTGCTTGCCGACGAGGTCGTCGAGGGCAGCATCGCCATTCGCGACGGGTTGATCGCCGATGTTTCGCCGCGTGCAACAGCCATTGGCGAAGATATGCAGGGCGACTACCTGATCCCCGGCCTCGTCGAACTGCACACCGACCATCTGGAGCGCCACTACGCGCCACGCCCGAAAGTGCGCTGGAACCCGATTGCCGCCGTGCTCGCCCATGACGCGCAGATCGCCGCCTCCGGCATCACCACTGTGTTCGACGCGCTGCGCATCGGCCTCGACGAGGACAGCGATCTGGAAGCGTGCGAAATGCGCGACCTGGGCAATGCCATCGAGGGCAGCGTTGCCGCCGGCCGCCTGCGCGCCGACCATTTCCTGCATCTGCGCTGCGAGGTCTCGGCCCCCGATTGCCTGGAGGGTTTCGAGCTCTTCAAGGGCGACGACCGGGTCAAGCTGGCATCGCTGATGGATCACTCTCCGGGCCAGCGCCAGTTTACCCGGATGGAAACCTACGAGATGTACTATCGCGGCAAGACCGGCATGAGCGAGGATGATTTCCGCCGCTTTTGCGAAAAGCGCATGGAGCAGTCGCGCACGCACTCCACGGTCAACCGCGGCGCGATCTCCGACATATGCCGGGCGCGCGGCATTGTGCTGGCCAGCCATGACGACGCGACCCTCGACCATGTGGACGAGGCGGCGGCGCAGGGCGTTCGCGTGGCCGAATTCCCGACCACCGCCGAGGCGGCGAAGGCCTCGCGCGAGGCCGGCATGGCCATCCTGATGGGCGCGCCGAACGTGGTGCGCGGCGGCTCGCATTCGGGCAATGTCTCCGCGCGCAGCCTGGCCGAGGGCCGCACGCTCGACATCCTGTCGTCCGATTACATCCCTTTCAGCCTGATCCAGGCGGCCTTCTCGCTCGGCGAGACGGTGGAACACATCTCGCTGCCTGAGGCCGTCGCCATGGTGTCGAAGAACCCGGCCGAGGCCGTCGGGCTCGATGACCGCGGCATCATCGCGATTGGCCGCCGCGCCGATCTGGTGCGTGTGCGCGTCGACGAACACGTGCCGATCGTCCGCTCGGTGTGGCGCGAGGGGGCGCGCGTGGCATGAGGGCGTCCGCTTCGCTGGAGCGCGTCATCGACGAGCAGGATTTTCCGATCCGCCACGGCGTGTTCGTCGCCGTGGCCGGCCCCTCGGGCGCTGGCAAGGATTCGGTGATGGATTATGCGCGCCAGCGGCTCGGGCCGCAGGACAGCGACGTGGTGTTCGTCCGCCGCACCATCACGCGGGTGATAGATGGGGCGGGCGAAGAGCATGATTGCCTGACCGACGGCGCCTTCGAAGCGGCGCGGGCTGATGGCCGGTTCGCGGTGAGTTGGGAGGCCAACGGCCTGAAATACGGATTGCCGCTCAGCGTCGACACGGTGGTGCGCGACGGACATGTGGCGGTGGCCAACGTCTCGCGCTCCGTGATTCCCGCGTTGCGCGAGCGCTACGGCAACGTCATCGCGGTCATCGTTACCGCCGAACGCGGCGTTCTGGCCGAGCGCCTGTCGCGGCGCGGCCGCGAGACCCGCGAGGAGGTTCTGGAGCGGCTCGAGAGGGCGGATGCCAAGGAATTGGCGGTTCGCGATGCCACGGTGATCGACAATTCGGGTGCGCTTGAAGACGCCGGTGAGCGTTTCCAGAACATCCTGCGGCGGGCCGCCGCCTGGAGCGCCGTCAGCGATTCCGTCTGAAAAAAGGGCGGCTCTTCCGCCGCCCCTCATCCGCGTGAACAGCCCTTGCGGGCCGGAATCCGCTATTCCGCCTCGTCGGCCGATCCGGCGTTGAGCTGGCCGTATTTGGCCTCGCCGATCTTGCCGAGCAGTTCGAGCTGCGTTTCGAGGTAGTCGATATGACCTTCTTCGTCGGCCAATAGTTCTTCGAACAGCTTCATCGAAACGTAGTCGCCTGCAGCGTGGCAGTCGTCGCGGGACGCCTTGTACAGCTTGCGGGCATCGTGTTCGCCGGCGAGGTCGGCTTCCAGAACTTCCTTGATGTTCTGGCCGATGCGCAGCGGGCCGACGACCTGCAGGTTGGGATGCCCCTCGAGGAAGATGATTCGCTCGACCAGCTTGTCGGCGTGGTGCATCTCCTCGATCGATTCCTCACGCTCTTTCTTCGCCAGCTTGGTGTAGCCCCAATCGTCGAGAAGGCGATAATGCAGCCAGTACTGATTGACCGCGCCGAGTTCGTGGGTAAGCGCCTCGTTAAGCCGCTCGATAACCTTTTTGTCGCCTTTCATTGAACCTGCTCCCGTACCGCTCGCGCAGCGCGCGAACCTGATCTAGATAGGTCACGATCTCGGCGCCTTCGGCGCCGCTGTGACGGTGGTGGTACTCTTCGGTGACCCGGATGATCGTTTCCACCACATTTGGGAAGCAGCCGCAACAGCGACCACGCTTGGAGAGCGTGTGATAAACCTTGGCCGGCACGATGAGCTGCCATGCATCCTCGTCGAGAAGCGAGACGATGGTGTCTTCGACCTCTTTCTGGGTGATCATGTTGCACTGGCAGACAAGCATGGCGCGTCGGTCTCTCAGGTCGGGGCGGGGACGCCCCTTTGCCTGTGCACAAAACCGTCGAACTGGAAGCTTGTCCGTCACGAGCCTTCAAATCCCTGACATGCCGAAACATTGGCGAGTCGCATGGCAAAGGGCTAGCGACGAGGCGTCCGGTGATCGAGTGGGTTAAAGGCCCAGGCATCGTGGACGCATCCCGTGGATGCAGCGCAATAAAAACCGAGACCGGCCCGGTCTGTCAACAAAAACCTGACAACCATATTCAGGGAATGCTGCGGCGCGTTGGCGCGGCGGCTTATGCCTCGTATTTCTCCAGGAACGCTTCCGCCGTCATGGCGCGGAAATCGTCGAGCGCGGTGCGCAGGCGCAGATGATCCCAATCCCACCAGGCCAGCGCCTGGTAGCGCTCGGCGGTCCTGCGGTCGAAGCGCTCGCGGATCGGCTTTGCCGGCACGCAGCCGACGATCATGTAGGGCGCGACATCCTTCGAGACCACCGCTCCCGCGCCAACCACGGCGCCGTCGCCGACGGTGACGCCGGGCAACAGGATGGAGCCGTGCCCGAGCCAGGTATCGTGGCCAACGGTCACCTTGTTGCCGCGCCGCCAGTCGAAGAACTCCTCGTCATGCCTGGTATCCGGCCAGTAGTCGGACGAACGGTAGGTGAAGTGGTGCAGGGTCGGCCGCCATGTCGGATGGTTGGTGGCGTTGATGCGCACGCTTGCCGCAATGTTGGAGAATTTGCCGATCTCGGCGCACCACACGCCGCCATCCTGCATGATGTAGGAATAATCGCCGAGCGTCGTTTCATGGACGCGGCAGCGCTCTGCGATTTCCGTGTAGCGGCCGAGCGTCGAGCCGCTGACCTCGGCTGTCGGATGGATGAACGGACTTTCCGAAAGCTGTTTCATGCGGCTTGCCGATCCGGTGCGAAATGCGTGACATCGATAATGTGGTCGGCCACCGCCTGCCGCACCTCATGATCGTGGAAGATGCCGAGCAGGGCGACGCCGGCGGCTTTCTTCTCGGCGATCATGGCGATGACGATCGCGCGGTTGGCCTTGTCGAGCGAGGCGGTTGGCTCGTCGAGCAGCAGCACCGGATGATCGGTGATGAAGCCGCGCGCGATGTTGACGCGCTGCTGCTCGCCGCCCGAAAAGGTCGCCGGCGGCAAAGCCCACAGCCGCTCCGGCAGGTTGAGGCGCGCGAGAAGCGCCTCGGCCTTGCCGCGCGCGTCGGACAGCGCCACGCCGCGGGCGATCAGCGGTTCGGCCACCACGTCGCGCGCCGAAACGCGCGGCACGGCGCGCAGGAACTGGCTGACATAGCCGATCGTATCGCGCCGCACGGCGAGCACGGTGCGTGGATCGGCGGTAGCGAGGTTCACCAGATTGCCGCGATGCGTGACGATGACCTGGCCGCGGTCGACGGCATAGCTGCCATAGATCATCTTCAGGATCGAGCTCTTGCCGGCGCCCGACGGGCCGCCAAGTACGGCGCATTCGCCGGCGGCGAGCGAAAAGGAGACATCGGCCACCACCGGCAGGCGGATGCCGCCCTGCAGGTGCATGGTGAAGCTCTTGGCGACTTCGGAGACGACGAGGGGCGTTGCCATGGTCACACCTGCAGGATGGAGGAGACGAGAAGCTGGGTGTAGGGCGCCTGCGGGTCGTCCAGCACCCGGTCGGTCAGGCCGCTTTCGACCACATGGCCGTCCTTCATGACGATCATCCTATGCGACAGGAGGCGCGCCACGGCAAGGTCGTGGGTCACGACGATGGCCGACAGGCCCAGTTCGTGCACCAGCCCGCGCAGAAGATCGAGCAGCCGCGCCTGCACCGAAACGTCGAGGCCGCCTGTCGGCTCGTCCATGAAGACGAGGCGCGGTCCGGTGACCAGGTTGCGGGCGATCTGCAGCCGCTGCCGCATGCCGCCGGAAAAGGCGCGCGGCTGGTCGTCGATCCGGTCCTCGGCGATCTCGACGCGGCCAAGCCAATCCGTCGCCGCGGCGCGGATCCGGCCATAGTGGCGATCACCGACGGCCATCAGCCGTTCGCCGACATTGGCGCCGGCCGACACCGTCATGCGCAGCCCGTCGGCCGGGTTCTGGTGGACGAAGCCCCAATCGGTGCGCATCAGCATGCGGCGCTCCGCCTCGCTCATCCGGTAGAGATCGTGGAAGGCATTGTCGCGCATGCGGTAGGCGACGGAGCCCGAGGTGGGCATCAGCCGCGTCGACAGGCAGTTGAGCAGCGTCGTCTTGCCGGAGCCGGATTCGCCGACCACGGCCAGCACTTCGCCCGGCCAGAGATCGAACGAAATGTCCTCGCAGCCGATGCGGTTGCCGTAGAATTTGGAGACGGAGCGAACGCGCAGCAGGGGTTCGTCGGTCATTGGGTGCCTCCTTCGGAAATGGAGGAGGGCGGACCGTCCTCCCCGGCAAGGTGCCCGCGATGGCCTGCGTCGCGCCGTTCCTCGCAATGGTCCGTGTCGGAGCAGACGAACATCCGCCCGCCCTGGTCGTCAAGAATGACCTCGTCCAGATAGACATCCATGCCGCCGCACAGCGCGCAGGGCTCGTCGAAGCGCTGCACCTCGAAGGGGTGATCCTCGAAATCGAGGCTTTCCACCCGCGTATGGGGCGGAACGGCATAGATGCGTTTCTCGCGGCCCGCGCCGAAGAGCTGCAGCGCCCTCGACATGTGCATTTTGGGGTTGTCGAATTTCGGCGTCGGCGAGGGATCCATCACATAGCGCCCCTCGACCTTGACCGGATAGGCGAAGGTGGTGGCGATGTGGCCGTGCTGGGCGATGTCCTCATACAACTTGACGTGCATCAGCCCGTACTCTTCGAGCGCGTGCATCTTGCGTGTCTCGGTCTCGCGCGGCTCGAGGAAGCGCAGCGGCTCGGGGATCGGCACCTGGTAGACCAGCACCTGGCCTTCCTTGAGCGGCTCCTCGGGAATGCGATGGCGCGTCTGAACGATGGTTGCATCAGCCGTGTGCGTCGTGACCGCGACATGCGCCACCTTCTGGAAGAAGGCGCGGATAGAGACGGCGTTGGTCGTATCGTCCGCTCCCTGGTCGATGACCTTCAGCACGTCGTCGGGACCGATGATCGAGGCGGTCACCTGCACGCCGCCCGTGCCCCAGCCATAGGGCATCGGCATCTCGCGGCTGGCGAACGGCACCTGATAGCCAGGAATGGCGATGGCCTTCAGGATGGCGCGGCGGATCATCCGCTTGGTCTGTTCGTCCAGATAGGCGAAATTGTACTGGGCGATGGTGTCGCTGGGGGCGTTCATTCGGCGGCCTCCCGGCTTGTCGTCGCCTCATCGCCGGCCCGTCGGCGCTCTTCATATTCACGGCGCATTTGCCGCACAAGGCCAAGCTCGGCCTGGAAATCGACGTAATGCGGCAGCTTCAGGTGCTCGACGAAGCCGGTCGCCTGCACATTGTCGCAATGCGAGATGACGAACTCCTCGTCCTGCGCCGGCGCGGTGATGTCCTCGCCGAGCTCGGCGGCGCGCAGCGCCCGGTCGCACAGCGCCATGGCCATCGCCTTGCGCTCGGATTGGCCGAAGACGAGGCCGTAGCCGCGGGTGAATTGCGGCGGCACCTTCATCGACCCCTTGAACTGGTTGACCATCTGGCATTCGGTGACGCGGATGCGGCCGAGCGTGACTGGAAAATCCAGTTCCGGCACATCGATCTCCACCTCCACCGCGCCGATGCGGATTTCGCCGGCAAAGGGGTGATTGCGGCCGAAGCCGCGCTGCGTCGAATAGCCGAGCGCCAGCAGGAAGCCCTCGTCGCCGCGCGACAGGGCCTGCAGGCGCAGATCGCGCTGCATGGGAAATTCGGGCGGCTCACGGGTGATGTCGCCGGGCTCACGGTCTTCCGGCAGGGAACCGTCTTCCTCGATCAGCCCTTCATGGGCGAGGATGTCGGACACGCGTGGCATGGCCTCGTCGTCGGCGGCGCGCGCTTCAGGCACCGCCGGATCCTGGTCCTCGGCCAGCTCCGGATCGAGCAGGCGGTGCGTGTAATCGAAAGTGGGACCGAGCAATTGCCCGCCGGGCAGATCCTTGTAAGTGGCCGAAACCCGCCGCTCGACCCGCATCGCCGCCGTGTCGACCGGCCGCGTATAGCCGAAGCGCGGCAGCGTCGTGCGATAGGCACGCAGCAGGAAGATCGCCTCGATCATGTCGCCGCGCGCCTGCTTGACGGCAAGCGCGGCAAGCCCGGTGTCGTACAGCGAGCCCTCGGCCATGACCCGGTCGACGGCGAGCGACAATTGCCCGGCGATCTGCTCCAGCGTCAGCGCCGGCACGGAGCGATCGCCCCGGCGGCGGTCCGCCAGAAGCCGGTGGGCGTTGCGGATGGCGGCTTCGCCGCCCTTGACGGCTACATACATGGCTCGCCCTCCTGATTGACGATGCGGGTGGTGCGCGGCAGGGCGGCAAGGCCCTCCCGGCTGACGAGAACGATGTCGATGCCGCGCGGGAAGCGGGCGCGGTTCTGCGCCCATTGGCGGGCGAAATGGCGCGGCATGGGATGCGGGGAAAGCCGCGCCCGGCTTTCGATGCCGGGACCTTCAAGAACCAGCTCCGCGCCGCCGGTCAGGCTTTTCACCTGCAGGACAAGCGTCGCCGACCGGTCCGGATATTCCTGCGTCCCTTGGGCAAAATTCTCCAGGCCGATCAGGTTTTCCGCATCGGCGACGAAGATGAAATGCGCGTCGGCCGGCGTGTTGGCGAGCGGCGCGCCGGTATGGAAGGCGAGCCAGGTGCCGACCGCCTCCTCTGCCCGCAATGCCGGGTCGAGCCAGACGGGTGTATCCTGGTCGCACAGGGTCAGCGCCACACCGGCGGCTTCCGGTGTCAGTGGCGCCGGCGGTCTCGTGAGCGCAATGCCGCGATGCACCGTACCGGGTTCGGCCAGGGCCTGCATGACGGCGCGAAACATGCTCTGCGCGTCGAATACGGGATTCTTGAAACCGCCCTCGATGGCAATGGAATCGAACGCCATCAGTCTTCTCCCCGAACCATGGTGAAGAAATCCACCCGCGTCGCGGCCGTTTCGGCGCGGCGGGCTTCATCGGCCTCCGCCTGGCGGTGGCGCAAGGGGGTGAGGATCTTCTCCTCGATCACCGCTTCGAACTCCGGCCGTTGGCGCAGCGCGTCGATGACTGCCGCGATGCGCACCTTTTGCGTCTCGCGGCCCAGCGCATAGGCGTGGCCCACCGTGCCCGAGGGCAGCTTGACCGTCGCCCGCGTCACGGTTGCTTCGCCGAAATTGAACACAGCGCCGCCACCGCCCATGCGGCCGCGCAGCGTTACCAGGCCGGTTTCCGGGCCGCGCAACACAACCGCGTCGTCCGGCAGCCGCGCCTCTTGCCAGAGGTGAATGAGGGTTTTGCCGGGCGCTTCGGCGAGCACGGCCATCGCCTCGCGCCGCCGTTCCGTCACCGCCTGTCTTTCCTGACGTGAGACCATGAGTGTGTCCATCGATGATTGCGTGGTCAATTTGTCTATTGTTCTAGACAATTAAACATATTATAGTCTCTCCCTAAGATGTGTCCATGACGCGTTGATGACAGTCGGCTTCGGGAGCATGAAGAATTTGGGCCAGGGTGAAGGCGCGGTGATCGAGCGGCGCAGCGGCGTTGCCTTATGGCGGCAGATCGCCGACCGCATGCGGCGCGAGATCGCCGCCGGGCTTGCCGACGAGAGCGGGCGCATGCCACCGGAAGTGGCGTTGGCGGCGCGCTTTGGCGTCAACCGGCACACGGTGCGCTCGGCCATCGCCGCTCTGGTTCAGGAGGGTGTCCTGCGCGCCGAGCAGGGGCGCGGCACTTTCGTCGAGGGGCGTCAGCGGCTCGCCTATCCGATCCGCGCCCGCACGCGCTTCTCCGAAGGGTTGGCAAGCCAGACGCGCGAGCTGAACGCGGCGCTGCTCGGCCATGGGGTGGAGCCGGCGCCTGACGACGTCGCCAGGGCGCTGGGCCTGCAGGCGGGCGCCCGGGTCGTCCGCCTCGAAACGCTTTCACAGGCCGATGGCCGGCCCGTCTCGCGCGGGCGGGGCTGGTTCGATGCCGAGCGTTTCGGCGGCATGGCCAAGGCGTTCGCGCGCACCCGTTCGGTGACCGCTTCCTTCAAGGCGCTTGGGCTGACCGATTATCTGCGCCATTCGACGGTGGTGACGGCGCGGCACGCCGACGCGGCCGACCTGCGCGATTTGCAGTTGTCGCCCGGCGCCATCGTGCTTGTGACGATCGCCGTCAATGTCGATACGGAGGGGCGGCCGGTGCAGTATTCGGAGACGCGTTTCGCCGCCGACCGGATCGAGCTGCATGTGGAGGGAAGCGAAGGGAAGGCGGCCGGACAGGCTTTCCCGCCTGCCGCTGCTCACTCGCCGTTCACCCGGAAGTGACCCGGCCCGGCAGCCGAGCGCATTGATTTGCACGTCGCCCGCATGCTCTATCGGCTGGCTGCTGCATCCAATTCGGCGACTTGGGAGATCCAATTGCACAAACGCGTTCTTTCCTTGGCATTGCTGGCGCTCGGCATGGCGCCGGCTCTGGCCGAAACGACGAATCCCGATCCGCGGAAATGGGACGAGGTGCTGGCGCAGGCGCGCGGCGAGACCGTCTACTTCAACGCCTGGGGCGGTTCGCAGAACATCAATGCCTACATCGAATGGGCCGGCGAGGAGCTGAAGAAGCGTTTCGGCGTCACGCTCAAGCATGTGAAGCTGGAGGATACAGCCAGCGCCGTCGCCACCGTTGTCGCCGAGAAGGCCGCCGGCCGCGACGAGGCGGGCTCGGTCGATCTCATCTGGATCAACGGCGAGAATTTCGCCTCCATGAAGGGCCAGGGCCTGATCATGACACCGGGCTGGGCGGAGCAATTGCCGGGCTGGGCCTATGTGGATGCCGAGAGCAAGCCGACGATCCGCACCGACTTCACCATCCCCGTCGAGGGATTGGAAAGCCCCTGGGGCATGGCCAAGCTGGTCTTCTTCTACGATCAGGCGCGCACCGAGGTCGCGGCGCTGCCGCAGGATGCCGACGGGCTGCTTGCATGGGCGCGCGCAAATCCGGGTCGCTTCTCCTACCCGCAGCCGCCGGATTTCATCGGCTCGTCCTTCCTGAAACAGGTGCTCGCCGAAAAGATCGAGGACAAGGCGCTGCTGCAGAAGCCGGTCGACGAGGCGAATTTCGCCGAGGTGACCCGACCGCTGTTCGACTATCTCGACGCGCTCAATCCACTGATGTGGCGTTCGGGCAGGGCCTATCCGCAGAACTATCCGGCGATGAAGCAGCTTCTGGCCGATTCCGAACTGGACATCATCTTCGCCTTCAATCCCGCCGAAGCATCGAGCGCCATCGCCAATGGCGAGTTGCCGGACACGGTGCGCTCCTTCACCTTTCTCGGCGGCACGCTGGCCAACACCCATTTCCTGACCATCCCCTACAACGCCGCCGCCAAGGCCGGCGCGCTGGTGACGGCGAATTTCCTCCTCTCGCCCGAAGCGCAGGCGCGCAAGCAGGATCCCGCCATCTGGGGCGACCCGACCGTGCTGGCGCTGGCCAAGCTCGATGCCGAAGATCGCGCCCGCTTCGATGCCATCGATCTCGGCATCGCCACCCTGCGGCCGGACGAACTCGGCCCGGCGTTCGACGAGCCGCATCCAAGCTGGATGGAGCGCATCGAGACCGAATGGAAGCGGCGCTATGGGGTGGGCAACTAGGACCGCATTCTTGTTGAACGTCGGAGCCGCTCATACCCCCCTCTGCCCTGCCGGGCATCTCCCCCTCAAAGGGGGAGATCATCTTCTCCGCGATGCCGCGCGCCTCTTTGCTGCGTTGCAAGCTGCGAGCCGACGTCACTGCCGTTTAATCTCCCCCCTCGAGGGGGAGATGCCCGGCAGGGCAGAGGGGGGCAACACGCGCTCCAGCACTTGGCCGCGACCCGCGCCATGCTGAGCCGTCTCGGCCCCGTCTTCGCCATCGGCCTGCTGACGGCGCCCGTCGCCTTCGGCCTGGCCGGCACCGTCCTGCCGGCCTTCGGCTTTCTGCCGGCTCTGGGCGGCATGCGGTTCAGCCTCGCGCCCCTTGCCGCGCTGTTTGCCGAACCGGCCATCGCAGCCTCGGCCCTGATGAGCCTCCTCACGGGGCTGTCGACGGCGCTCGTCTCGCTCATCGCCGTCATGCTGTTCACCGCCGCCTGGAGCGGCACGCGCGCCTTTGCCCGCGTCCAGCACCTGATTTCGCCGCTGCTTTCCGTGCCGCACGCCGCCGCTGCCTTCGCGCTGGCCTTCCTGATCGCGCCGTCGGGGCTTCTCATCCGGATGGTCTCGCCCGAACTGACCGGCTGGCATCGTCCGCCGGACCTCCTGATCGTCCATGACCCCATGGGGTTGACCATGATGGCAGGGCTGATCGTCAAGGAAATCCCGTTCCTGCTTCTGATGACGCTTGCCGCCCTGCCGCAGGTCAAGCCGGCGCGCACGCGCACGCTGATCGCCGCGATGGGCTACGGGCGAATTGCTGGTTTCGTCTTCGGCCTGTGGCCGCAAATCTATCCGCAGATTCGCCTGCCGGTGTTCGCTGTCATCGCCTTCGCAACCTCGGTGGTCGATGTGGCGGCGATCCTCGGACCGACGACCCCGCCGCCTCTGGCGGTCCGGCTTGTCGGCTGGATGAATGATCCGGATCTGTCGATGCGCTTTCTGGCCTCCGCCGGCGCGCTGCTGCAACTGGCCGTGACGGCGCTGGCGATCGGCTTGTGGATCGGCCTCGAGAAATTGGCCGCCCGGCTGCGCGACCGCTGCGCTGGCGCCGGCCTGCGTCTGCGCGCCGATGCGCCCGTCCGCTGGGCGGCGCTGGCCGTGATGCTCCTGTCCGCCTTGGCGATCTTCGCCGGCCTCGCGGCGCTGGCGCTGTGGTCCGTCGCCGGGCTTTGGCAGTTTCCCGATGCGTTGCCGGCCTCCTTCGAGCTGCGCAACTGGCTGCGCGTCCTGCCGCATTTGCTGGAGCCCTTGCGAACGACGCTGATCGTCGCCTTGGTTTCGACGGCCATTGCGACGCTGATCGCGATCCTCTGCCTGGCGCGCGAGGATGAGATGGGCCACCCGCCGGGGCGCGGGGCGCTGGCGCTGATCTACCTGCCGCTGATCGTGCCGCAGGTCGCCTTCCTGTTCGGCCTGCAATTATTGTTCATCCTGATCGGTTCGGCGGCGACGTTGACGGCCCTGATCCTCGCCCATCTCGTCTTCGTGCTGCCCTATGCCTATCTGTGCCTGAAGGATCCGTGGCGCGCCTTCGACAAGCGTTACGACCAGTTGGCGGCCGGGCTTGGCAAGCCGGCGTGGCGGCGCTTTCTATCGATCCGCCTGCCGATGATGACACGGCCGATCCTGACGGTCGTGGCGATCGGGTTCTCCGTGTCCATCGGCCTCTATCTCCCCACTGTCCTGATCGGTGCCGGGCGGCTGACCACCATCACCAGCGAGGCCGTCGCGCTCGCCTCCGGCGGCAATCGCCGCGTCATCGGTATCTATGCCTTCCTGCAGATGATGCTGCCGATCATCGGCTTTGCCGTTGCCACGCTCGTGCCGGCGCTGATATTCCGGCGGTTTCGCGACATGCAGGTTTGAATCTGAATGAACACCGGATTGACCGAGACCGGCCTCTTTCTCGACCGGGTGACCATCGCGCTCGACGGGCGCGAAATCGTCGCCTTGACGCGCCGCGTGGCGCCGGGCGCGGTCCTCACCGTCATGGGTCCCTCGGGCGCCGGCAAGTCGACGCTGCTGGCCTATGTCGGCGGCTTTCTCGATCCGGTCTTCGAGGCGGGCGGCCGCGCCTATGTCGACGATCTCGAGATCACCGCGCTGAAGCCGGAGGATCGCCACATGGGCATATTGTTCCAGGATCCGCTTCTGTTTCCCCATATGAGCGTCGGCGGCAATCTTCTGTTTGCCCTGCCGCAGGATGTTCGCGGGCGCGAGGCGCGGCGCGCGCGCATGTGCCACGCGCTTGCGGGGGTAGGCCTTGCCGGTCTGGAGGATCGCGACCCGGCGACCCTGTCCGGTGGGCAGAAGGCCCGTGTCGCGCTCGCCCGCGTGCTGGCGGCCGCCCCACGCGCCCTGCTGCTCGATGAACCGTTCTCCAAGCTGGACGCGGCCCTGCGCCAGCAGATGCGCGAGCTGGTCTTTGCCAAGGCGCGCGAGAGCGGCCTGCCGGTTCTGCTCGTCACCCATGACGAGGCCGATGCGAAGGCGGCGGGCGGCGACATCGTGAAGATCGGCGAATGACCGTCGAGATGTCCCTGCCGAACCTGCCGGTGACGGAGGTCCTGCCTGCCTTGCGTGCCGCGCTCGATGTTGAGGGCAAGGCGGTACTTGTCGCTCCGCCCGGCGCCGGCAAGACGACGCTTGCGCCGCTTGCGCTGCTCGATGCCGGTTGGGCCAAGGCCGGCCGGATCGTGCTTCTGGAACCGCGTCGGCTTGCTGCCCGCGCGGCGGCGCGGCGCATGGCGGCGCTGCTCGGCGAACAACCCGGCGAGACGGTGGGTTACGCCATGCGCATGGAGCGCAAACTGTCGGCCCGGACGCGGATACTCGTTGTCACGGAAGGCGTTCTGGCGCGCATGATCGTCGACGATCCGGAACTGTCCGGTGTCTCGGCCGTGCTGTTCGATGAATTCCACGAACGCTCGCTGGATGGCGATTTCGCTCTGGCGCTGGCGCTCGACGTGCGCGGCGCGCTCAGACCCGATCTGCGCCTGCTGGTCATGTCGGCGACGCTCGATGGCGCCCGCGTCGCATCCCTTCTGGGCGATGCGCCGGTGATCGAAAGCCAGGGGCGCAGTTTTCCTGTCGATCTGCGCCATGCGGAGCGCCCGGCCGGCGAGGCGATCGAGGACACGATGGCGCGGACGATCCGCGCGGCACTTGCCGAGGAGGAGGGCAGTGTGCTCGCCTTCCTGCCCGGCCAGCGCGAGATCGAGCGCACCGCCGAGCGGCTCGAGGGGCGCGTGCCGGCGGATGTGGACATCACGCCGCTCTATGGCGGGCTCGACGGCAAGGCGCAGGACGCGGCGATCCGGCCGGCCGCAGCGGGGCGTCGCAAGGTCGTGCTGGCGACAGCCATCGCCGAGACCTCCGTCACCATCGATGGCGTGCGCGTGGTGATCGACAGCGGCCTGTCGCGCCTGCCGAAATACGAACCTTCCACCGGCCTGACGCGGCTCGAGACGGTGCGCGTGTCGCGCGCCTCGGCCGACCAGCGCGCCGGCCGCGCCGGACGCACAGCGCCGGGCATCGCGCTCAGGCTGTGGCGCGCCGAGCAGACGGCGGCGCTGCCGGCCTTCGCCCCGCCGGAAATCCTCGAGGCGGACCTTTCCGGCCTGCTGCTCGATTGCGCCGCTTTCGGCGTCGCCGATCCGGCAAGCCTCGCTTTCCTCGATCCACCGCCGGCGGCCGCTCTGACGGAGGCACGCGGCCTGCTTGTCCGTCTGGGCGCGCTCGCCGCCGATGGCCGGTTGACGGGAACGGGCCAGGCGATGCGCAAACTGGCGCTGCCCGTGCGGCTGGCGCATATGGTGGCGATGGCCGCCCGCGACGGGCATGCGCCGGCGGCTGCCGAGCTTGCCGTTCTTCTTTCCGAGCGTGGATTGGGCGGCAATGCGGTCGATCTCGATGACCGCCTGCAGCGCTTTCGCCGCGAGCGCGGGCCGCGCGCCGAAGGGGCACGCAAGCTGGCCGCGCGGCTGGCGAAGGCGGCGGGCGGCAAGATCGCTGCCGATACGCCCTCTGCCGGCGCCCTCTTGATCCATGCCTGGCCCGACCGGGTCGCCAAGGCGCGTGGCGCTTTCGGCCGCTTCGTCCTGGCCAACGGGCGCGGCGGCGTCCTTGCCGCCGAGGAGCGCCTTGCCGGTTCGCCCTATCTGGTCGTCGCCGATTTGCAGGGCCGGGCCGAGAATGCACGCATCGCTTCGGCTGCCGCCATCGGCGAGGAGGAAATCCTTGCCAAGCTCAATGATGAGATCGTCGAAATCAGCGAAACCGCTTTCGACCGCGACAAGGGCGCGGTGCGCCAGCGCAAATCGCGCCGGCTCGGCGCGCTGGTGCTGTCCGCCCAGCCATTGCCGCCCCCCCAGGGCGTGGATGCCGATCACGCCATTATCGAGGCGGTGCGCGCCCACGGACTGGCGCTCCTGCCGTGGGACAAGGAGACGGAAGCCTTGCGCCGGCGGCTTGCCTGGCTGCGCCGCGCCAAGGGCGACCCCTGGCCGGACATGGGCGAGGCGGCGCTGCTTGCCGGGCTGGAAGACTGGCTGCTGCCTTTCCTGGCCGGGGACGCCGTACTGTCCAGGCTCAAGCCGGCCATGCTGCGCGATGGGCTGATGGCGCTCGTGCCGCATGATCTGCAGCGCCGCCTGCCGGCGCTGACGCCGACCCATTATGACGCTCCCTCCGGCAGCCATGTGCCGATCCGCTATGAGGAAGAAGGGCCGGTTCTGGCGATCCGCGTCCAGGAACTGTTCGGCCTGAAGTCCCATCCGACCGTGGCCGACGGCGTTCCGCTGAAGCTGGAGCTTCTGTCGCCGGCGCACCGGCCGATCCAGACGACGCTCGACCTGCCCGGCTTCTGGGCCGGATCCTGGGCCGATGTGCGCGCCGACATGCGCGGCCGCTATCCGAAGCATGTCTGGCCCGAGGATCCCGCCAATGCCGCCGCGACACATCGCGCCAAGCCGCGCGGCAAATAAGGCTTGGAGCGGCGGCGGACTTCCCGCATAACGCGGCTATGCTTGAAGACATCAGGGCACACGATCCGAGCCACGGCCTGCGGCTGAACACGCTGATCAAGCTGCGCTGGCTGGCCATCATCGGCCAGAGCGCGGCGGTCATCGTCGTTGCCTACGGACTCGACTTTCCCTTGCCGGTCGGCCTGTGCTTCGCGCTGATCGCCGCCTCCGCCTGGCTGAACGTCCACCTGGCGCTGCGCTATTCGGCAGCGCACCGGCTGGCGCCGCAGGCAGCACTCGGCATCCTCACCTTCGATGCGTTCCAGCTCGCCGGTCTTCTTTACATGACCGGCGGCCTGACCAATCCGTTCTCGCTGCTGATGACCGTGCCGGTGGTCATATCGGCGACATCTCTGCCATTGCGCTGGACGGCGCTGCTCGGCTTCCTGGTCGTTGCGCTGACCACCGGCCTTGCCGTGTTCCACCGACCGCTCCCCTGGTTTCCAGGCACCGAGCTGGTGATGCCGCTGATATACGTCATCGGCATGTGGATCGCCGTCGTCTCCAGCATCGCCTTCACCGGCGTCTATGCCTATCGCGTGGCTGAGGAGGCGCGGCTTTTGGCCAATGCGCTTGCCGCCACCGAACTGGTGCTGCAGCGCGAGCAGCACATTTCGGCGCTCGATGGGCTGGCCGCCGCCGCCGCCCATGAATTGGGCACGCCGCTTGCCACCATCGCGCTTGTCGCCCGCGAGATGGAACGCGCCATGGGCAAGGACGAGCGGTTCAGCGAGGATGTGACGCTTTTGCGCACGCAGAGCGAACGCTGCCGCGACATATTGAAACAGCTTACTAGCCTGTCCTCCGAGGGCGAGGCGCATATGGCGCGCCTGCCGTTCACCTCGCTGATCGAGGAAACGGCGGCGCCGCACCGCGATTTCGGCATCGACATCCGTTTCGAGCCGGGCGCGGCCGAGGGACCGGAACCCGTCGGCCGGCGCAACCCAGGCGTCCTTTACGGGTTGGGAAACCTGGTCGAGAACGCCGTCGACTTCGCCCGGGAGACGGTGACGATCCGTTGGCATTGGGACGAGGAAACCGTGGGATTGCTGGTGATTGACGACGGATACGGCTTCCCGGCGGAGATCCTCGATCGCATTGGCGAGCCCTATATGTCGAAGCGTTCGGCCAGCGCCAGCAGCAGCGGCGGCGGGCTGGGGCTTGGCCTGTTCATCGCCAAGACGCTGCTCGAGCGCTCCGGCGCGACCATCCGTTTCGGCAATCTGGCGGAGAAGGGCAAGGGCGCCTTCGCCGAGGTGATCTGGCCGCGCGCGTTGTTCCTGGCGCCGCGTGCCGGCCTGGAACCGGATGAAAAGAACCCTAAATTGGAAAGCTGACGAAGATAGGCTAGAAACATTCTAGTGGTGCGATCCCAACAGATGGTGCCCATCTGTTGGGACAAAGCGCCCCACCAGATCAATAGTTTGTGGGCTGCCTTTCCGAAACAGATAGGGACCATCTGTTTCGGGCAGACCACCAGGAAAAGAAACGTGCTGAACGTGCTGGATATGACAAGCGAAACCGCAGAAGACCCGGAGATCGTGCTGGGCGAAGATCGTTCCCTGTTGATCGTCGATGACGACAAGCCTTTTCTCACCCGGCTTGCCCGGGCAATGGAAAGCCGTGGCTTCGTGGTCGATACCGCCGAGACCGTGGAAGACGCTGTGGCCCGCGCCAAGGCCGCGCCGCCGGCCTTCGCCGTCGTCGATATGCGCCTTGCCGACGGCAACGGGCTGGATGTGGTTGCCGCCATCCGCGAAAGGCGCAAGGACGCACGCACCGTCATCCTGACCGGCTACGGCAACATCGCCACGGCCGTGACGGCGGTTAAGCTCGGCGCCGTCGATTACCTGGCCAAGCCCGCCGATGCGGACGACATCTACACCGCCCTGACCCGAGGCGCCGGCGAGAAGGTGGCGCCGCCGGAAAACCCGATGTCGGCCGACCGGGTGCGCTGGGAGCATATCCAGCGCGTGTACGAAATGTGCGACCGCAACGTCTCCGAGACGGCGCGCCGCCTGAACATGCACCGCCGCACATTGCAGCGCATCCTGGCCAAGCGCGCCCCGCGCTGACCGGCGGCACAACGCCGGCGGAGCCGCGCCGGCCAACGCGAATGAGACGAGACAAACTTTGCCGGCTGCCAAATGGCGGTTGGCAAGCTTGGGTTTATGGACAAGCGCTGCGTGGAGCGTTACAACTGCAAAACAGGTATTTTTTCCTGTTTCAGTGGTCTAGAGTGTTTTTGCAGACGGGTGGAATCACCTGACGTCCGTATAACCGCGGAAAAACAACGAGATAGAGCGTCCTTTATGCGTCCGGAAGCACGCATGGCGCTCTAGAAGGATGAACCGCCGTGCTTTCGCACGAGAAGGTCTGGGCAGCCATAGACGCGCTGGCCGCGCGGCACTCCCTGTCGGCCTCCGGCCTGGCCCGGAAGGCGGGGCTCGATTCGACCGCGTTCAACAAATCCAAGCGCCTGTCGGCCGATGGTCGCCCGCGTTGGCCGTCGACGGAATCCCTGTCCAAGATCATCGAGGCGACCGGTGTCACGCTGGCGGATTTCCTGGCTCTGCTGCAGGGCGGCGGCACGCCGTCTGGACCCTACGGATCGCCGCCGGCCAGCGTTCCGCTGATCGGCTTTGCCCAGGCGGGCGTCGGCGGCTTCTTCGACGATGCGGGCTTTCCTGCCGGTCAGGGCTGGGATCATGTGGACCTGCCGACCCCGGCGCGCGAGGGGGCCTATGCGCTTCAGGTCCAGGGCGAATCCATGCTGCCGCTCTACCGCGACGGCGACACGCTGATCGTCGATCCGGCGGCCCGGCTGCGGCGCGGCGACCGCGTCGTCGCCAAGACGACGGGCGGCGAGGTGATGGCCAAGATCCTGCTGCGCCAGACCGGTGACAGCGTCGAACTCCTCTCCCTCAATCCCGAACACCCCAACCGTGTGCTGAACAAGTCCGAACTGGAATGGATGGCGCGCATCGTCTGGGCGAGCCAGTAGACGATGCGGCTCGGAGATCGCATGCGCGTCGGATGCGGGGTTTTCGCTACGGTTGTTCTGGCGGCTGGCGCCAATTCTCCAGCCTGGGCGCAGGAGCGCCGCGCGCCGCGCATCATCGCCCCGGAACTGATCGCCCCGCCGCCTGTTGATCCATCGACGCTCAATCGTTTGACGCCGCGCGCACCGCTAAGCGACTTGGCCGGACCGGCGCCCGAACCCAAAATTGCCGACACGCTGTACTTCAGGCCGGTGGCCGTCGCCGCCGGAATGGTCGAAGCCGAGGGGCGTACGATCACCATCGCCGGCATTCGCATTATCGCGCCAGACCGCGTCTGCGATGCCGCGGCCGGCGGGGCCTGGCCCTGCGGCAAGCAGGCACGCACCGCATTCCGCTACTGGCTGCGCGGCCGCGCGCTGGAATGCCATGCGGGTGCGGCGACGCCCGAAGCGGAAAAGGCAGCCCCCGATACCCCGTTGCAATGCACGCTGGCTGGCTATGACGTCGGCAGATGGCTGGTGGAAAACGGCTGGGCACTCGCCGAGCCCGACGGCCCCTATCAGGACGAGGCCGAGGCGGCCCGCCAGACGCGCAAGGGCATCTTCAGCGGCGGGCCGTCCGCTTTGTGACCCAGAGCATCTGAGCTGCCAGGTGGAATTACCTGACGTCCGCATAAATGCGGAAAAACAATGAGATAGACCGGTTCAGCGTTTCTATGAAATCCTGACCCTAGGTGTCAGTTCGACAAGCTGCCGTCCAGCGCCGCGTCGATCATGGCGCGGGTTTCCTTGACGCCGTAAAGCGCGGCGAAGGAGCCGAAGCGAGGGCCGCGCTCCTGCCCCAGAAGTACCTGGTAGAGCATCTGGAAAAACGTTCCCGAGACGCCGGGACCGCCCGACGGGCTCTTGCGTTGGTGATCCTGGTAGCGCTCGATGCCGCGCGCCACGTCGAGAATGGCGTTCTGGATCGCCTCGCCATCGGCGTCCTCGGGCAGGGCGCCAAGCGTCTGCGAAAGGGCCGCAAGCGCCTGCCGCTCCACATCGTCGGGCGCGCGAAACGCCTTCGTCGGTTTGACGAAATCCTCGAAATAGCGCAGCGCATAGCCGGTCAGCCGGTCGAGCTCGGGATGCGTCTTCGCCGTCACGCCCGGCGCGTGGCGCGAGATGAAGCCCCACAGCACGTCGGTGTTCTGCGCGTTGGAGGCGCTCACCAGATTGAGCAGCAGCGCGAACGGCACCGGCAGCTCGATCGACGGCGGCTGGCCGTCATGCATGTGCCAGACCGGATTGCCGAGCCGGTTCTTCCAATCCTGCCGCGGATACGCCGACAGGAAGCTGTAATACTCGTCGACGGCGCGTGGGATGACGTCGAAATAGAGCTTCTTCGCCGCCTTCGGCTTCTGGAACATGAACAGCGACAGGCTTTCCGTCGGTGCGTAGGCGAGCCATTCGTCGATGGTCAGGCCGTTGCCCTTCGACTTCGATATCTTCTGGCCCTGCTCGTCGAGGAACAGTTCGTAATTGAAGCCTTCGGGCGGCGTGCCGCCGAGCGCCGTACAGATCTGCGCCGCCAGCTTGACGCTGTCGATCAGGTCCTTGCCCGACATTTCATAGTCGACCTTCAGCGCCGCCCAGCGCATGGCCCAATCGGGCTTCCATTGCAGCTTGCAATGGCCGCCGGTGACGGGCGTCTCGAACCGTTCGCCGCTGTCGGGATCGCGCCAGACGATGGTGCCGGCGTCGAGCTTGCGCTCTTCCAGCGGCACCTGCATCACCACGCCGGTCTTCGGGTGGATGGGCAGGAAGGGCGAATAGGTCTGCGCCCGCTCCTCGCGCAGCGACGGCAGCATGATCTCCATCACCGCGTCAAAGCGCTCGAGCATGGTCAGGAGCGCCGCGTCGAAGCGGCCTGCCGCGTAATACTCCGTCGAGGAGGCGAACGCGTAATCGAAACCGAACCGGTCGAGAAAGGCGCAGAGCCGCGCATTGTTGGCCGCACCGAAGGACGGATACTCGTTGGAGAACGGGTCCGGCACCCGGGTCAGCGGCTTGCCGAGATGAGCGCGCAGCATCTCCTTGTTCGGCACGTTGTCCGGCACCTTGCGCAACCCGTCCATGTCGTCGGAGAAGCACAGGATTTTTGTCTTTACCTTGTCGCCGGTCAGCACGCGGAAGGCATGCCGAACCATCGACGTGCGGTTGACCTCGCCGAACGTGCCGATATGCGGCAAGCCGGAAGGACCGTAGCCGGTCTCGAACAGCACTGTCTGAGGGAACGCGCCGCCTTCGTAGCGTTTGACGATCTTGCGCGCTTCCTCGAAGGGCCACGCCTTGCTCTCGGCAGCGGCTTCCATCACTTCGGGCGTCAGTTCAAGCGCGTCCAGGCTTGGCGTCGTCATATCGCATTCCGGAAACTGGTTTCACACAAAGAGCTTCTTGAGGGCCAAGCCTGTAAGGTGGCCTCGCCCATGCGTCAATCGAGGCCACAGTTTTTCGTTGCGGCATCGCGTCCGCCTCCCTACCTTCCGGGCTTCGCGATCCTGCAACCGGAGCACAAAATGCCGGAGTTCAAAATGGCCGAGCCGACCGCCCACGAAGCCCTGATCTATCTGATGGTCGTCATGTCGGCGGCCGACCGTGACATGACCGACGCGGAACTCGCCATCATCGGCGACACCATCCGCACATGGCCGGTCTTCGGGACCTTCGACGAGAACCGCATCATCGAGGTGGCGCGCCAGTGCCAGCAGATCCTGCAGGAGGATACCGGGCTCGAGCGCATCCTCGGCGCCGTGCGCGATACCGTGCCGGCAAAGCTTCACGACACGGCCTATGCGCTGGCTGTCGAGGTCGCTGCCGCCGACAAGCATCTGGAGCCGGAGGAAAAGCGCATGCTGCACATCGTCCGCAGCCGGCTGCATCTGGAGCCGCTGGTGGCGGCGGCCATTGAGCGGGCCGCTCAGGCCAAGCGCCGCGCATTGGTCTGATCTTTCGCTGATCAAGCGCATTTGACTGGTTCGCTCAGCCCACAAGCCATTAATCTGGTGGGGCGATTTTTCCTAAAAGATGGGTAGCATCTGTTAGGATCGCACCACTGGCTTCGGGATAGTCGCGGCATGAGTGATTTTCTGTTCTCCGAAGCGGCGGTCCGGCTTGCCGCCTTTGTCGGAATCTTCACCGTGATGGCCGCTTTCGAACTCTGGTCGCCGCGCCTGGAAAGGCCGGAGATGACCGGTGCGCTGAAATCACGCCGTTGGCTTGCCAATTTGTCGGTGGTGCTGATTTCCTCGCTGGTCCTGCGCGTCGTCTTTCCGGCCGCCGCCGTCGGCGCCGCGGTCTGGGCTCAGGCAAATGGCTGGGGCTTGTTCCGTCTGGCGGGCCTCGACCCGCTCGTGGCCGGGTTGATTTCATTCGTTCTTCTGGATTTCGCCGTCTGGCTGGAACATGTGGCAAGCCACAAGATACCGATCCTGTGGCGCATCCATCGCATGCACCATGCCGACAACGGTTTCGACGTCACCACCGGCTTGCGGTTTCACCCTCTGGAGATCGTTCTGTCGATGCTGTGGAAGGCCGGCATCGTCGTGGCGCTCGGCGCGCCGGTCCTGGCGGTGCTGATCTTCGAGATCGTCTTGAACGGCAGCTCGATGTTCAACCATTCCAATGTCGCCCTGCCGCAAAGGCTCGACCGGGTGCTGCGCCGCCTGGTGGTGACGCCCGATATGCATCGCGTGCATCATTCCACCATCCACCGGGAGACGGATTCCAACTACGGCTTCAATTTCCCCTTCTGGGACCGGCTGTTCGGCACCTACATCGCCATGCCGCGCCTGGGGCATCAAGGCATGGAAATCGGTCTGCCGGATTATCGCGGCGCGCTGACGGCGCGGCTGGGCTGGATGCTGCTCCTGCCGTTTCGCGCGCTGCGGCGGCGGTAGAGCTTTTTCTGGCTGGCTGGAGCCGTGTCGCCTTGGTGTGAGGGGTTCAGTAGAAGCTGACCGGAAAATAACGCAGGTAAAGCTCGGCGAAGGCGCCGCCGGCCTCGATCTGGGTCAAGGCAAAATCGATTGCTTCCACGAGCGCCGGCTGATCGCGCGGCACGGCGATCGACAGGCCCTGGCCGAGATAGCTGGGCGCCAGATAAGGCCCGCCGGCGAAGGTGCAGCATTGGGCGGCATCCTTGCCGGCCAGCCAGAAGCTGAGGCGCATCCCGTCGCCGAACAAGGCATTGATCTTGCCTGCCTTCAAATCCTCCTGGAGCCAGTCCGCCCGGTCGTAGGTGACGGCCCTGGCCTGTGGGAACAGGGCGCGCAACAGCGCTTCATGCGCGGTTCGCGCCAGGACGCCGACACGCTTGCCATCGAGGTTTGCGGCAAGCGGCTCATCGAGCCTGGTCGCCCGCAATGTCACCAGCCGTGCCGGAAAGCGCATATAGGGCTGGGAAAACAGGTAACGGTCGCGATTGTCCGCGGTGACGGCAAGTCCGGCGATGATCGCTTCTCCCTGCTTGTTGCCGAGCGCCGCCTGCATCTCCGGCCACGGCAGGGCCTGGATCTGGCAGCGCTCGGTCATGTCGAGCTCGACGCAGATCTTGCGTGCCAGGTCGACATGGAAGCCGCTCAGGACACCCGTCGCGTCAAGGTAGTTGAAAGGAAAGAAATCGACCGTCGTCAGGAATCTCAGCCTGGGAAGCGCGGCCAGATCGGGCTTCGACAGGCGTTGCTTGGGGCCGCCGAAGCCCGGCACCTGGCCCGGCGCTGGAGAGGGGATTTGCGCGGCCTGCGCCGTACTGCAGAAAAAAGCAGCGACCAGTAAAGTCATCAGGAAGCGCATGCCTGGTCCTCCATTCGAGCGCCAGCGGAAAGCATGATAGAAATGAGGCTGAAGCCTGCAGAAAACCAAGAGAAAGACAGCGTCCTGGGCTTGGCAGTATTAGTCTTTTGTCGAAAGCATCCCGATAACATTGGAAATAGACACGGCATGAGGTGTAGTCTGCTCGAATCTCAGGGGTAGGGGATGGTCCCGCATGCGGGAATTCGATCAAACGCGCGAATTCATCAAGCAGATTCAGACAACCCGGTCTCCGGCGGCGATATGCGAGGCGCTTCTTGCGACGACGTCCCGGTTCGGATTCAACGCGGTCTGCGCCGGCACCATACCGCCGGCGGGTTCCGCGGCGCGCGACCAGGTGGGACATCTGATCTTGAGCACCTGGTCGGCCGAGTGGCTCGATCGCTACGTCGCTGGCAATTATATCCATCATGATCCGATCGTAATCCAGGTGAATCAAACGAGGCGGGCGATGCTGTGGGGCGAGGCGCGGTCCATGGGAGGCGGCGATGCGGGTAAGGTATCGCGGCTTTTCAGTGAAGCCCGCGATTTCAATATCGTCGATGGAGTGGCGTTGTCCATATCGACCCTCGATGGTGGCTCTGTGGTCATGTCTTTCAGCGGAACCTCGATTGATGTTTCGCCCGAGGATCTGAGCGCCATCTCCTTCATCTCCGCTTACGCGGTCGGGCATGCGCTGAGCTTGCGCGGGGCCGACAGGTTCGCTGATCTGGAGCCGTTGGAGAAAGAGTGCATCCATTGGACCGCGCGTGGCAAGCCGAAACCGGAACTTGCGGAAATGCTGGGGCTTCAGGAGAAAGACATCGACCATCTCGTGGCCCGCGCCAAGGCCAAGCTGGGCGCCGGCCATGCGCTGCATCGGTTGGGCGAGCGTCCAAAACTGACACCACGGGAGAAAGAGTGCCTTCAATGGGCGTCGCTCGGGAAATCCGAGTGGGAAGTGTCTCAGATATTAGGTATTTCAGAACATACAGCGGAAAAACATCTTCTGAATGCCAAGACGAAACTGGGTGCGGCAAATCGTGCTCACGCGGTTGCAGAGGCCATCCGGTGCGGTGTTCTCGATTGAAATTCGCCTTAGACGGCAAATATGAATCTCTATTGACGCATATGCGGAATGTTACCATTATGGCTGCGGGGATTTTTGAATGAAGTAAAAGAAAATTCGGCCTTACAATGCCATAGTGGGGGTGGTGATGCAGGATGGCTTCGGGTTTTATTTGTATTCTATTGTTAGACAATATAGTTTGATTGTTTTCTTTTTCTCCTGGCGGGTATTTTTCGAAATATGGTTGGTTCTTGTACAGGGGAGGCCGACCTTCGACGGAAGGATGTCTCGCTGTGCCGCGAACCCTTGGTTGCCCGGGGCGCATTGGTTCAAGCATCCCCGTCTTGCACGCTAGATTCAAATGGAACCTTTGGGAAAGAAGGCTGCGGGCACTGCCGCCAAGGCGCTCTCGTTTGGACCCGCTCGCAAGGGCGGGCCGGTTGGCGCGGCGCCCGACTATGTCGGGGTGCCGTCTCCGGCCGCCGACTGGCTGCCGATTCTCGAGCGCCTGAGCATCTCCGCCGATGAAGCTGCCCGGATAGAGGCTCGGGCGAAGCTCGCTGGTGTCCCGTTCCAGACGGAGCTTCTGGCATCCGGCCTCGTGTCCGAGCGTGGCCTGTTTCACGAACTGGCCGATAGTCTCGGCCTCGCTTTCCTTGAACAACCGGATTCCGACGCGCTGGTGATGCATGATTGGCAAAGGCTCGCTGCGCTGGCCAGGAATGGCGGCGCCGGCATCGCGCTGTCGCTGAGCGGCGGCAGCCAGTCGATCGTGCTGATCGCGCCCGACAGGCTGGATATTCCCTCGCTTCGCGGGTTCATAGCGCGTTACCCGCGCGCCTCCCGGCGGATTCGCGTCGTTCCGCCGTCAGCCCTGCGCCGAGCGATAGCCGAGCGCAGTGCGCCGAATCTCATGCGCATCGCCACCGGTGCGTTGTTTGCGGCGCTGCCGGACCAGTCGGCTCGTTTCGTCGTCAACGCGTGGCAGGGCGCGATCCTGGGGGCGTTCACGGTTTCGTTGCTGTTCGCGGCGCTGTTGATGCCGGCTGCGACGCTCTTGGCCGTGCATGGGGCGTTGTCCCTGGTCTTCCTGTCCTGCGTTCTCCTGCGGCTGATGATCGGCATTGCACCGATAAAGCCGCATGCGCCGAAGTTCAGCAGCATCAGGCCGGCCGAAATGCCGGTCTATACGGTTCTGGTGGCGCTGTACAAGGAAGCGGCGGTCGTTCCCGACCTCCTGGTGGCATTGGGGCGCATTGTCTGGCCGCGGGCGAAGCTGGAGATCAAGCTGGTTTGCGAGAGCGACGATCTGCAAACGCTGAATGCGATCCGCGCTCAGGAATTGCGCTCCTATATCGAGGTCATCGAAGTGCCTGGTGGCGGGCCGCGCACCAAGCCGAAGGCCCTGTCCTACGCCTTGCCGATGACCTCGGGGGATTTCGTCGCTCTTTACGACGCCGAGGATCGCCCGCATCCGTTTCAACTTGTCGAAGCCTGGCAGCGTTTCAGGGACGATGACGAGACGCTGGCCTGCCTCCAGGCGCCGCTCAGCATTTCAAACAGGCGCGAGAGCTGGGTTTCAGCCATGTTCGCCCTGGAGTACGCAGCACTCTTTCGTGGGATTTTGCCGTGGCTTGCGCGTCGCGGGCTGGTGCTGCCGCTTGGCGGCACGTCAAACCACTTTCGCCGCAGCGCGCTGACGGCGATCAATGGGTGGGATCCCTACAATGTAACCGAGGATGCCGATCTTGGGGTAAGGTTGCGGCGTCTCGGTTACCGAACGGACGTCATCCATAGCCCGACCCTCGAGGACGCGCCGGTCGATGTGCGCACCTGGCTGCCGCAGCGCACCCGGTGGTTCAAGGGATGGGCGCAAACCTGGCTGGTGCATATGCGCAACCCCGCGGCAACGCGCCGGGAACTGGGCCTGGCATCCTTCATCGTGATGCAGGTTCTGTTCGCCGGCATGGTGCTGTCGGCGCTCGCCTACTCGGTGTTCTTGACGACGGCCGCGGGGCTGTTGCTGTATCTGGCCCTCGATGGGGAATTGAGGGCACCGCATGTCGTGCTGCTGATGATTGACGGGGTCAACATCATCTGCGGACATGTATCGTTCCTGGTTCTTGGCTGGCTGACACTGCAGAAAACCGAACGTTCCGGCTTCTGGGCGCGCGCCGCCTGGATGCCGGTCTATTGGTGTTTGATGTCGGCTGCCGCCTGGCGCTGCCTGTGGCAACTATACTGGCAGCCGCATCACTGGGAAAAGACCACGCACCGCCCATCGCAGCGCACTGCGCGTCAGGCCAAGAACCCGGCCCCGGAACCGATGATCTTGGGATCTTCGGCGCCGATCGCATCCAGATCCCGGCCGTCATAGGCAATCGACAGCAGAATGCGCCGTATCACGGCAAGTCTGGCGCGGCGCTTGTCGTTGGCGCGAACCACCGTCCACGGCGCATGGGGGCTGTGCGTGCGTTCCAGCATCAGGTCGCGCATCCGGGTGTAGTCGTCCCACTTCCTGATGCCGGCGACATCCATCGGCGAGAACTTCCAGTACTTCAGCTTGCTGTGACGCCGGTCGTGAAACCGCTCCAGCTGGGTTTCCTGGCCGATGTTCAGCCAGAACTTGAACAGGTGAATTCCGTCGTTGACGATGGCGCGCTCGAAATCGGGCGCTTCGTCGAGAAATTGCTCATGCTGGGACGGGGTGCAGAAACCCATCACCGGTTCGACGCCGCCGCGATTGTACCAGGAACGATCGAAGGTGATGAACTCGCCGCTGGTCGGGAAATGTGTCACGTAGCGCTGGAAATACCACTGTCCGCGCTCCGTCTCGGATGGCTTGGGCAGGGCAACGTTGCGTGCCGTGCGCGGGTTCATATAGGCGCGGATGCGGGAGATCGTGCCGCCTTTTCCCGCGGCATCCCGCCCCTCGAACAGCGCCATCACGCGCGCGCCGCTCGACTGCATCCAGCCCTGCAGCTTGACCAGTTCGATCTGCATGGCTTCCAGCTGCTGTTCATACTCCTTGTTGTCGAACTCTTCCTCATAGGGAAAGCCGCCAGCGCTCAAGGAGTGCTCCTTGACCCATTTGGGCAGATCCGGGTCGTCGATGTCGAACGTCCGCTTCTTGCCGGAAATCTTCAGCTTGATCGGTTCTGTTTTCAAGGAGACGGGGTTTTCCAAAGGCTTGTTCATACAATCGATCCTGAGGCATGGGAGTGTGCATGCTATTTGCAGCTTGCTACAAGGTCCAGCGGCGTTGAAAGAGCGGCAGCGCTCTTTGGCCCCCCGAGGGAGGATTGGAAACGGGCATGCCTACGGCATTCGTACGGACGTCAGGTGGAGCTGCCCGACATTCGCGCGAATGCGGAAAAACAAAGAAATGGAGCGGGGCAGCGTTTCCGTGAAACGATGAACCGATCTGACGCGCTGGGACGGATTGTGCATGAATGCGACTGAGAATGAGCGCCGGCAAACGGCGCAAGGGATCTGGCAGCGGCTCCGGGACGTGTTGATCACGCCTCTCGTGCGCGGAGTGGCGAGGCTGTTCTCGTCTGAGCCTGGCGCCCGGCCGGTCGAACCGGCGAGCACCGGCGACAGCGGCATCGACAGCCTGCCTGCCGTGTTCCTCGCGGCCGCCGTCCTCGACCCGCTCTACATCTTCGACCGCAATGCCGAAATCCTCTACGCCAACGAGGCGGCCGACCGGGCCTTCGGTCCGGTTGCCACCGGAGCGTCCCTGCGCCTCAAGTTCCGCGCCCCCGAGATGCATGCGCTGGTCAACACGGCGGCCGCCGGCAGCGAGGAGCCGGTCGCCATCAACTACGCCGAGCGGGTTCCCGTCGAGCGGGCCTATCGCGTGGTGGCAAGCCGCATCGGCAACGACACCGGGCTGTTCGTGCTCCTGTTCAAGGACCAGAGCGAGGCGCGGCGCATCGATCGCATGCGCGCCGACTTCATCGCCAATGCCAGCCACGAATTGCGCACCCCGCTCGCCTCGATCGCCGGCTTCATCGAGACGCTGCGTGGCCCTGCCCGGGATGACGCCGTGGCGCGCGAGAACTTCCTGCAGATCATGCACAACCAGACCCAGCGCATGGCGCGCCTGATCGACGATCTCCTGTCCCTGTCGCGGCTGGAGATGAAACCGTATCTGAAACCGGGCGGGCAGGTGGATATCGCCCGCCTCGTCGAAGGCGTGATCGAAGCAATGCGTCATCTGGCCGGCGAATCGGGCGTCGTCATCGAAAGCGCCTTTCCGGCGAAACCAATCCTCGTTGCCGGCAATCCGGACGAACTGGTGCAGGTGTTCGAGAATCTGCTCGAAAATGCCTGCAAATATGGCGGCTCGGGCGGTCGCGTCCTGGTGTCGGCCGAGCAGGCAAGCCCCCTCGACGAGGTGCGCCTGACCGTCCGCGACTTCGGTCCGGGCATCGCCGAGGAGCACATTCCGCGCATCACCGAGCGCTTCTATCGTGTCGATGTGGAAACCAGCCGTGCGCAAAAGGGGACCGGCCTCGGCCTGTCCATCGTCAAGCACATCCTGACCCGCCACGATGCCCGGCTTTCGGTTAAATCCAAGCCGGGCAAGGGCGCTGCCTTCACCGTGCATTTCCCGCCGGTTCCGCCAGCGGTCCAGTCGTCGGGGCAATAGACGGCGGCGTTTCGCGCGCTGCCTCGGCGCGGGAAATTATTCTTTCCGGGACTTTCATTTTCGTGCCATCGCAATAGCCTATCAAAGGCCCAAAGCCGCCCAGAAAACGGATGAACAGATGCAGACCCAGCACACCATGCGATCCTTCGACGACGAGCTGAAATATCTGGCTGACCAGATCGCCGCGATGGGCGGCTATGCCGAGCGCATGGTGGCGGAATCGATCGAGGCGCTGATCCAGTCCAATGCGGGCCTGGCGCGCAAGGTGGTCGCCGACGATGTTTTCCTGGACGAGAAGGAACGCGAGATCGGCGAGCGTTCCGTCATCATCATCGGCAAGCGGCAGCCCGTCGCCGACGACTTGCGCGAGATCGTCGGCGCGATCCGCATCTCGTCGGATCTGGAGCGCATCGGCGATCTGGGCAAGAACATCGCCAAGCGGGTGGTGGCTGTCACCGAGGGCAGGCAGCCGATGCGCCTGTTCCGCGGGCTGGAAGCCCTGGCCGGTCTCGCACTGACGCAGCTGAAGGAAGTGCTCGACATCTACGCGTCACGCTCGATCGAGCGCATCGGTTTCGTGCGCGACCGCGACGAAGAGATCGATGCCATGTACACCTCGCTGTTTCGCGAGCTGTTGACCTACATGATGGAAGACCCGCGCAACATCACCGCCTGTACCCATCTGCTCTTCTGCGCCAAGAACATCGAGCGCATCGGCGATCACGCCACCAACATCGCCGAAACGGTGCACCACATCGTCACCGGCCGGCAAATGCCGTTGGAGCGCCCCAAAGAGGATGAGAGCCACAAGATCGTTGCTGCTCCCGAAGGGTAACGCTTCACTGACAATCCTTCAGGCAGTGGGTGCGAGGGCGATTGAGCCGATGCCGATCATTGCCTGGGGTTTATGTGGAATTGGCGCCCGAAAGTCTGCGGCAAGCTCCGGGGCCATCCCCGGCCTATGGCCGGTTGCGCACGCCGACGCATCGTGCGGCGGAATTGCGCCGGCTGAAGCCGGCGCTTTCTCTCGAGTCGGCTTGCTGTTTACCGGCTCCTGCGGCGCTCCGATGCCGGCTGGTAGGCAAGCCGTGAATGATAGCCGCAATAGGGACCGGCGTCGCCGGCTTCATTGCCGCAGAAGTTGAAATCATCCGACAACGGATCGCCGTTCGGCCATTTGCAGGTGGTCTCGGTCAGCTGGGTCAGCGCCAGCTTGCGGGAAATCGGCAGCACGACATTGCCCACCGGTTGCAGATAGGTCCGCGCCACCGGCTCTTCGTCGAACTGCGCCTGCAGCGCCGTTGCGCCGACCGTGGTCGTCATCGGGCGCGTGTTGCGCGGGCGGCGCGTGGTCGTCGTGCCGGTCTGCGGCGCTTTCTTCTGCCTGGTGCGCTGGCTGGTGGCGCGACCGCGGCTGGACAGCTTCAAGCGATGGACCTTGCCGATAACGGCGTTGCGGCTGACGCCGCCGAGCTGGGCGGCAATCTGGCTGGCGCTCAAACCTTCGGCCCAGAGTTTCTTTAAGGTCTCGACCCGCTCGTCAGTCCAGTTCATGGGACATGCTCCTGTCCAGCGTGCGGAATCCGACTCCTTCTCCGCCCGACCAAAGTCGGGAGAGCACCATATTAAGATGGTTGATATGGGTCGCCGCACAAAATGTAGTTTTTTGCTTGAGCTGAAACTACCTTATCGGCTGACTCCGTGACAAGAGTCCTTACCGTAAGCTGATTCGCTTTTTTCGGTTTTCCCCAGTTTGCTATTTTTTGCTGTCATCAAGCCGTCGCGCCGTTTGCGTTGACAGCCGACCGGAAAAAACAGATAAAACATGGGACTGCCGCCCCTCGGGCGGCATTTTGATTTCATCGTCCCGCGTTCGGGTGGCCACGTGGCGCGGGAACCAATCTCAGGCTCAGCGGAGACCGTGTGGATGCGTGAATCTGCGCTTTATGAAACTTTCGCCCGTCAACCTCTCGCTTTCGAACGCGGCGAGGGGTCCTGGATCGAGACGACCGACGGCACCCGCTATCTGGATTTCGCCGCCGGCATCGCCGTCAACTCGCTCGGGCATGCCCATCCGCATCTGGTCGCCGCGCTGACCGAGCAGGCGGGCAAGCTGTGGCATGTGTCGAACCTGTATGAAATCCCCGGCCAGCGCCGGCTGGGCGAGCGCCTGGCCGCCAACACGTTCGCCGACAAGGTGTTCTTCACCAATTCGGGCGCCGAGGCGCTGGAATGCGCCATCAAGACCGCGCGCCGCTATCACTTTGTCAATGGCGCGCCTGAGCGCTACCGCATCATTACCTTCGAAGGGGCCTTTCACGGCCGCACGCTGGCCACCATCGCCGCCGGCGGCCAGGCGAAGTACCTGGAAGGCTTCGGCCCCAAGGTCGAGGGGTTCGATCAGGTTCCCTTCGACGATATGGATGCCGTGGCGAAGGCGATCGGCGCCGAGACCGCGGCCATTCTGGTGGAGCCCCTGCAGGGCGAGGGCGGCATTCGCACTCTGCCCAATGCATCGCTGCGCCGGCTGCGCGAATTATGCGACCGGCACGGCCTGCTGCTCATTCTCGACGAAGTGCAGAGCGGTGTCGGCCGAACCGGCAAGCTGTTCGCCCATGAATGGGCGGAGATCGAGCCGGACCTGATGGCGGTCGCCAAGGGCATCGGCGGCGGCTTCCCGATGGGCGCCTGCCTGGCGACCGACGAGGCCGCCAAGGGCATGACGCCCGGCACGCATGGCACCACCTTCGGCGGCAATCCCCTCGCCATGGCCGTCGGCAACGCGGTGCTGGATGTCGTGCTCGAGGAAGGATTCCTGGACGAGATCGCCCGCAAGGGGCTGCTGTTCAAGCAGGGTCTGGCGGCGGTCGCCGACGCGTTTCCCGATGTCATCGAAGGCATTCGCGGCGAGGGCCTGATGCTCGGCCTGAAATGCAAGGCGCCCAACAGCACCGTGCAACAGGCGCTGCGCGAGGAAAGGCTGCTCGCCGTTCCTGCCGGCGACAACGTCCTGCGCCTCCTGCCGCCACTGACCGTCAGCGACGAGGAGATCCGCGAAGCGGTGGCCCGCATTCACAATGCCGCCGCTGCTGTCCGGGCGACCGAAAAAGCCGATGCTTGAAAAGAACAGGGAGCCGGGCATGGCCAGCGGTCTTCGCCACTTCATCGACCTTTCGACTGTCGCGCCGCAGGAGCTGCGCTTCATGCTCGATGATGCCCGCGCCCGCAAGGAGCGCCTGAAGGCCGGTGAGCGCGACAAGCCGTTCGAGGGCAAGGTGCTGGCGATGATCTTCGACAAGCCGTCGACGCGCACCCGCGTTTCCTTCGATGTCGGCATGCGCCAGCTCGGCGGCGAGACGATCATGCTGACCGGCGCCGAAATGCAGCTTGGCCGCTCCGAGACCATCGCCGACACGGCCAAGGTCCTGTCGCGCTATGTCGATGCGATCATGATCCGCACCACGGCGCATGAGCGGCTGATCGAGATGGCCGAAAACGCCACCGTGCCGGTCATCAACGGCCTGACGGACGACACGCACCCCTGCCAGATCATGGCTGATGTGCTGACCTTCGAGGAGCATCGCGGTCCGGTGAAGGACAAGCTGTTCGCCTGGACGGGGGACGGCAACAATGTGCTGCATTCGCTGGTCGAGGCATCGGCGCGCATGGACTTCCGTCTCAACGTCGCCGTGCCTAAGGGCAGCGAGCCGGAGGCGAAATACGTCGATTGGGCAAAGGCCCATGGCGGCCGGGTCACCTTCACGGCGACGGCCGAGGAGGCGGTCGCCGGCGCCGATTGCGTGGTGACGGACACCTGGGTGTCTATGGGCCAGGAACATCGCGCCCGCGGCGACAATGTCTTCAAGCCCTATCAGGTCAATGGCGCATTGATGAAACACGCCAGGCCGGATGCCCTGTTCATGCATTGCCTGCCCGCCCATCGCGGCGAGGAGGTGACGGACGAAGTGATCGACGGCCCGCATTCGGTCGTCTTCGACGAGGCGGAGAACCGCCTGCATGCGCAAAAGGCGGTTCTCGCATGGTGTCTGAACCGGTGAGCGCGGAAGAGCTGCAACTGGGCGAATTCGGTTTCGCCGGCGACGACCACGTGGTCCCCTTCGATGTCGAACCGCTGGATGTGCGCGGCCGTGCCGTCCAGCTCGGGCCGATGCTCGACCAGATTCTCGCCCGCCACACCTATCCGGAGCCCGTCGCCCGCCTTCTGGCCGAAATCATCGTCCTGACCGCGCTGTTGGGCAGCGCACTGAAATTCGACGGCAAGTTCATCGTTCAGACACGTTCCGACGGGCCGGTCGACATGTTGGTCGCCGATTTCTCGACGCCGAGCGCCGTGCGCGCCTACGCACGCTTCGACGAGGAGAAGCTGGCCGTGGCGGTGGCCGCCGGCAATGACACGCCGGAAGCCCTGCTCGGCGCCGGTGTCCTGGCGCTGACGGTCGACCAGGGATCCGACATGCAGCGCTACCAGGGCGTGGTGCCGCTCGACGGCTCGACGCTGGAGGATGTGGCGCGCACCTATTTCCGCCAGTCGGAACAGATTCCCACCGAAGTGCGTCTCGGCGTGGCAAAAATGGTCCTGCCCGGCGCCGAAGGCAGCCACGAGCATTGGCGCGCCGGCGGCATGCTGGTGCAGTTCCTGCCGACCTCGCCGGAGCGCATGCGCATGTCGGATCTGCCTGGCGGCGACGGGGACGAGGAGAATGACGGCTCGACCCATCCCGACGACGACGCCTGGCAGGAGGCGCTGGTCCTGATGGCGACGATCGAGATGACCGAACTGGTCGACCCGACCATCGGCGCCGAGCGGCTGCTTTATCGCCTGTTCCACGAGCATGGCGTGCGTGTATATCCGGGAACGACCATCCTCGACGAGTGCTCGTGCTCGCGCGAGAAGATCAGGACCATTCTTGAAGGGTTCACGCCGGAGGAGGTGGCCGACAGCACCGAGAACGGCGTCATCCACGTCACCTGCGAGTTCTGCTCGACGGCGTATGAGTTCGATCCGGCCGACTTTGACTGAGTTGCGACTTCAGTTGAGGCTTGCCACCGCACCCGGCAGGTCCAGCGAAAAGGCCGGGATATCGACGTCGAAAAAGGCGCCGCGCGGTCCGCGCATCGTGTAGCGGCCAACCATGATTCCCGACGGCGTGGAAAGCGGACAGCCGGATGTGTAGCTGTAGCTGTCGCCCGGCTTCAAAACAGGCTGCTCGCCGACCACGCCTTCGCCGCGCACTTCCTGCACCCGACCGGCTTCGTCCGTTATGTGCCAGTAGCGCGAAACGAGCTGGACGGTTTCCGGCGAATTGTTGGTGATGGTGATCTGGTATGCCCAGACGAAATGCGCAGCCTCCGGCTCGGACTGGGCCGGCATGTAGCTGGGCTCGACACACACTTCGATGGATTGGGTTACAGCTCGGTACATGAGATCCGCACGCTTGAGAAAGACAGGACCATGATCCGCCGCACCCGAGGGGTCAAGCAGCAACATGCATCGGCCGTAAGCCGCCATGACGGCATTGTGAGCGGCGCGCAGGCGTGATTGCCTGTAAGGCGTGAAGCCGAACGCAACGGGAGATGTGCTGAAACATGCTTGACGGCTGGGCGCGCGCGAAGATCGATCCGGGGCTGGCGGCGATCGCCGGGCGGCTTGCTGCGGCCGGCGTCGGCGCCAATGCGATCACCTATGTCGGCCTGGCGCTGGGACTGGCCGCCGCCGCCGCCATCGCGCTCGGTGCCTTCTGGATAGGCCTCGTGCTGATCCTCGTCAGCCGATTATGCGACGGTCTCGACGGCGCGGTGGCGCGTCTCGACGGCAAGACCGATCTCGGCGGCTATCTCGACATCGTGCTTGATTTCGCCTTCTACGGTGTGGTGCCGCTGGGTTTCATTCTCTTCGACCCGGCGCAGAACGCCATCGCCGGCGCCGTCCTGCTTCTTGCCTTCTACGTCAACGGCGCGAGCTTCCTCGCCTATGCGGTGATGGCCGAGAAGCGAGGCCTGACGTCCGAGGCACGTGGCGAAAAATCGCTGTTCTTCACCACCGGTCTCGCCGAGGCGAGCGAGACATTGGCTGTCTTCGTGCTGATGTGCCTCGCGCCGCAATGGTTCGCGGTGCTGGCCTATCTGTTCGCCGCCGTCACGCTCTACACGACCGTGTCGCGCATCGTTCTGGCGGCGAAGCAGTTCAGCTGACCACGTGAGTTTCTTCTTGTTTTCCACACAAATGCGCAAAGCAAGAAGATAGGGCGTCCACTACGTTTCCCAACATAGTACACGACGCACACCGATTTCGGTCGTGTTGCAATGGCGTTGTGCGTGGTTCGACAAGCTCACCATGAGGGGAGGCGTATGATTGCAGGGCCCGTCTGCAACGTCTCGGAATCTGGCTTCCTGCCAAGTCCGACCACCCTCATGGTGAGCTTGTCGAACCACGCACAACGTCAATGCCGCTGTACATGGCGTTCTAAGCTGCCGCCAGCGCCCGTTCGATATCGGCGATCAGGTCATCGCCATGCTCGATGCCGACCGACAGACGAAGCGTGCCGTCGCCGATGCCGAGTTCGGCGCGGGCCTCGTCGGTCAGGTTCTTGTGCGTCGTCGTCGCCGGGTGGGTGATCAGGCTCTTGGCATCGCCCAGATTGTTGGAAAGCTTGATGGTTCTCAGCGCGTTCTGAAAGGCGAAAGCGCTGCTCTTGCCGCCCGCCACTTCGAGGCAGACCAGCGTCGAGCCACCCGTCATCTGCCGCGCCACGATGTCGGCCTGCGGATGGTCCGGGCGGCCGGGATAGATGACGCGGGCGATCTTGCCGTGCTCGGCCAGGAAATCGGCGATGCGCCCGGCGCTCTCCGTCTGCTGGCGCACGCGCAGCGGCAGGGTCTCGAGCCCTTTCAACAGCGTCCAGGCGTTGAACGGCGACAGGCTCGGCCCCGTGTGCCGGAAGAAATCCTGCAGATGCTCGTCGACCCATTCCTTGTCGGAAAGCACCACACCGCCAAGACACCGTCCCTGGCCGTCAATGTGCTTGGTTGCCGAATAGACGACCACATGGGCGCCGAGCTCCAGCGGCTTCTGCAGCAGCGGCGTGGCGAAGACGTTGTCAACGACCAGGCGCCCGCCGATCTCGTTGGCCAGGTTCGCCACCGCGGCGATGTCGGCCACTTCCAGCGTCGGGTTGGTCGGGCTTTCCAGGAAGAACAGTTTGGTGTTGGGGCGGATGGCCGCCTTCCATTCCTCGATCTTGGACCCGTCGACAAGGGTGGCCTCGATGCCGTATCGGGGCATCAGCGTTTCCACCACCCAACGGCAGGAACCGAACAGGGCGCGGCCCGCCACCACATGGTCGCCGGCCTTCACTGAACACAGGAGGGCTGCCGTGACGGCGGCCATGCCGGAGGCCATGGCGCGCGCTTCCTCGGCCCCCTCCAGGGCGCACATGCGGCGCTCGAACATGTCGACGGTCGGGTTGGCGTAGCGTGAATAGACGAAGCCCGGCTCTTCGCCCTTGAAGCGGGCTTCCGCCGCTTCCGCGCTGTCATAGACGAAGCCCTGTGTCAGGTAGATCGCCTCGGACGTCTCGCCGAAATGCGATCTCTGGACGCCGCTGTGCACCAGCGTCGTCTGCGGCTTCCAGTCGTTCTCGGACCGGTCATTTTCGGAATTGTCTGTCATCGCCTTCACACCCAACAAAAAACCGGCCGCGAAAGCCGCATGCCGGTTCGAGTGTCGAGCACGGCCTTTTAGCGACTTCTTTAACGTGGCTGCAAGCCGACCGGCCAAATCACCACGGGATAAAGGGTCAATAGCCGCTCATGTGCCTTGCGTCAACGTGAAGCGCCGCTAAACCATCGGGAGAGTGATCTCTGCGTAAAGGGAGAGGGGTTGTGGCAAACGTGGCGGTGAAGGCGGGTATCCTGCCGGACAGGGACATTGCGGCGCTGTTCGCCGATGGTGCGTTGACCTCGGAGCGTCCCCTCGACCCTGACCAGATCCAGCCTGCAAGCCTCGATCTTCGCCTTGGCGATGTCGCCTATCGTGTGCGCGCCAGCTTTCTGCCCGGTCCTCAGCATCCGGTGTCGGCCAAGCTGGAAAAACTGCGGTTGCATGAAATCCAGCTTGGCGAGAGTGCTGTTCTGGAGACCGGCTGCGTCTACATCGTGCCGTTGCTCGAGAGACTCGATCTGCCCGAAGGCATCTCGGCTTCCGCCAACCCGAAAAGCTCCACCGGCCGGCTCGACATCTTCACCCGTGTGATGACCGATTACGGCCAGGAGTTCGACAAGATCCCGGCAGGCTATTCGGGCCCGCTCTATCTGGAGGTGAGCCCGCGCACCTTCCCCATCGTCGTGCGCACCGGCTCGCGCCTGTCGCAGATACGCTTCCGCACGGGCAAGGCGCTGCTCGACGAGGCGGAGCTCGCCGATCTGCACGCCCGCGAAACCCTCGTCGCCTCCGAGGATCCCAACATCACCGGCGGCGGCATCGCCCTGTCGGTTGATCTGAGTGGCGACGAGAACGGATTGATCGGCTACCGCGCCAAGCATCACACGGCGCTGATCGATGTCGACAAGCGCGCCATGCTCGACATAGCCGATTTCTGGGAACCGCTGACGGGCGATGGTGCCGGCGGGCTGATCCTCGACCCGGACGAGTTCTACATTCTGGTCAGCCAGGAAGCGGTGCATGTGCCGCCGCGCCATGCCGCCGAGATGACGCCGTTCGATCCGCTGGTCGGCGAGTTCCGCGTGCACTATGCCGGCTTCTTCGACCCCGGTTTCGGCCACTCCGATGCCGGTGGCACGGGCAGCCGCGCCGTGCTCGAAGTGCGCAGCCATGAAGTGCCGTTCATCCTCGAGCATGGACAGATCGTCGGCCGGCTCGTCTACGAGGCCATGCTGTCGCGGCCGGAAGCGCTTTACGGCGCCGATCTCAAATCGAATTACCAGGGCCAGTCATTGAAGCTGTCGAAGCATTTTCGCCCGCGATAGCATTTTGCAGTCAGGCGGAATCGCCTGACATCCGCATAAACGCGAAAAGCAAAAGATATGGAGCGGGGCAGCGTTTCCATGAAACGGTGAACCGCCCCAGGACCATCATTTCGGCTTCAGCGCCCGCACATCCTCGCGCAGGGCGCGGATTTCGCTCAGGATCATTTCCTGTTCGGCCTGCAGGGCTGTGCGTTCGGCGGACGCCTCCGCATCGTGCTCGGCCTGCATGGCCGAGACGATGATACCGATGAACAAATTGAGCACCGTGAAGGTGGTCGAGACGATGAACGGAATGAAGAACAGCCACGCCAGGGGGTAGACCTCCATCACCGGCCGGACGATGCCCATCGACCAGCTTTCCAGCGTCATGATCTGGAACAGCGAATAGGCCGACAGGCCGATCGTGCCGAACCAGTCGGGGAAAGACGCGCCGAACAGCTTCGTCGCCATCACCGCGAACACGTAATAGACCAGTCCGAGCAGAAGCATGATCGAGCCCATGCCCGGCAGGGCCGCGATCAACCCGCCGACGACCCGGCGCAGCGACGGCACCATGCTGACGAGCCTGAGCACACGCAGGATGCGCAGCGCGCGCAGCACCGAAAGTCCGGCCGTTGCCGGCACCAGCGCGATGCCAACGATCACGAGGTCGAAAATACGCCAGGGATCACGGAAGAATTCTGTCCTGTAGACGATAAACCGCGCCAGAAGCTCGGCGACGAACACGCCGAGGATCGCGTGATCGATGGCCACCAGAGCCGGCCCGACAGCCTCCATTGCGCGCCCGGAGGTTTCCAGACCCAGCGTGATGGCGTTGATGATGATCAGCACGGTGATCGTTGCTTCGAAGCGGCGCGATTCGATGAAGGTCTTCAGGGCAAGCACGGCAATCGTTCCGATTTTCTGCGGGTTTCAGGATCGCCAACAGGTGGTGTGAAACAATGCCTGCGTCAAGCGGCGAAAAGCCGCTTGACAGGCCGGGCGCGGGTCGCGGATTAATGAGCCCGCGCGGGTATGATGTAATGGTAGCCTGTCAGCTTCCCAAGCTGAACGCGCGGGTTCGATTCCCGCTACCCGCTCCAGCTGTCCCTCGGGCGCCATTCGACACGACAGGATGCTTCCTGGTTGCGCAGCCGGCCGCGCATGCGTATCTCTTTGCCGTCAAGATCAAGGAGCATGCCCGTGTCGGCACTGACAAGGTTTCTCGGCGACAGCCCGCTGCGCGTCATCATCAAGCTGGTGATCGTCTCCCTCATCGTCGGTTTCGTCATGAGCGCCTTCCACTGGTCTCCGTGGGATATTTTCTATGCGCTGCGCGACACGGTGCTGCATTTGTGGAACATGGGCTTCGACGCGCTGGGGCGCTTCGCCAGCTACATCCTGCTCGGTGCTGCCATCGTCATTCCGGCATTCGTCATCCTGCGCCTGCTGAGCTATCGCCGCTAGGCGTCGTGCGATGGACGACGCTGTTTCGCCCCAACGCGCGGTGCGCCCTTTCCAGGTGACAAACCGCCTTGTCCTGGCGATCGCCCTGCCGATGACGCTCGCCTATCTGACGACGCCGCTGCTCGGCATCGTCGACACGGCGGTGATCGGCCAGTTCGGCGATGCGGCGCTGCTGGGCGGCCTGGCTGCCGGCGCCATTGTCTTCGATGTCGTGTTCACCACCTTCAATTTCCTGCGCTCCGGCACCACCGGCCTGGTGGCGCAGGCCTTCGGCCGCGATGATGTGCTGGAGGAGCAGGCGGTGCTATGGCGGGCGATGGCGCTCGCCATCGTGGCCGGCCTGATCGTCATCCTGCTCGGGCCGCTGATCGGTGCGGCCGGCGTCCGTTTCATCGATCCAGAACCGCGCGTGGCCGAAGCAATGACCGCCTATATGGCCATCCGGATTCTGGCGGCGCCGCTATCGTTGATGAACTACGCCATCCTGGGCTACGTGCTGGGGCGCGGCGAGGGCGGGCTTGGTCTGGCGCTGCAGTTCGTCCTCAACGGAGCAAACATCGCATTATCGATCTTCCTTGGCCTGCATCTGGGCTGGGGGCTGGAGGGCGTCGCCTGGGGCACGGTCGGCGGCGAGGCCCTGGGTGCGGTGGCCGGCCTGGGCATCCTCGCGCATCGCCTTTCCAAGGGGCCGCGCGTGTCCTGGGCGCGGGTTGCCGATATAGCCGCCATCATGCGCATGATCGCCATGAACCGCGACATCATGATCCGTTCCTTCTCCCTGCTGGCCAGCTATGCGCTGTTCACAAGGCAAGGCGCGCAGTTCAGCACGGTCACGCTGGCGGCCAATGCGGTGCTGATGAACTTCTTCCTTGTTGCCGGCTATTTCCTCGATGGGATGGCGACGGCGGCCGAGCAATTGGCCGGGCGCGCCGTCGGCGCACGTTTCGCACCGGCCTTTCATCGCTCCGTGCGGCTGACCGCCATCTGGGGCTTTGGCCTGGCCATCATCATGACGGGAATTTTCCTGCTGTTCGGCAACGATCTTGTCGCGTTCATCATCAAGAGCGAGAGCGTCCGCGAAGTCGCCGACATATTCCTGCCATGGGCCGCGTTGATCTCGATTTCAGGTGTCCTGGCGTTTCAGATGGATGGCATTTTCATCGGCGCCACCTGGTCGCGCGACATGCGCAACATGATGCTGATGTCGTTTGCCGTCTATGTTGCTTGCCTGGTCGTGCTGACGACGTATTTCGGCAATCACGGTTTATGGGCGGCGCTGCATATTTTCCTGATCGTGCGAGGGTTGGGCCTGGCGGCGATCCTGCCGCGGCGCGCCCGCCAGGCCTTCGCCAGCTAGCATTTTGCAGTCAGGTGATTCCACCTGACTGCAAAATGCTTTAATCCAGCGGCCGCTCGGCCCATTCGTCGACATGGCTGTCGCGAAGCTGGCGCAGGGAGGACAAGCCTTCCTGCTGGGCAAAGGCGCCCAATTCCCTGACAATCCGGCCGGGCAGGCTGGTGCCGCCGAAGATCATCCCGCTGTAGATCTGGATCAGATCGGCGCCGGCGCGGATTTTCTCCAGCGCGGTTTCCGCCGAATGGATGCCGCCGACACCGACCAGCGGCATTGCCGGGCCGACCAGCCGCCGCATCCTGGCCAGCACGATGGTCGAGCGTTCGAACAATGGCTGGCCGGAAAGCCCGCCGGTCTCATGCGCCTTGCGGCTGGTGGCGCCGCGCCGCGACAGGGTCGTGTTGCTGACGATCAGCCCGTCGACGCGCTTGTCCAGCACCTCGGCGGCGATGTCGGACATCGCCTCGTCGGTCAGGTCGGGTGCGATCTTGAGGAACAACGGCACCGGGGAACGGCGGCGCTTGGCCACCTCGTCGCGCGCCGCCAGGACGCGGGTCAGCAATTCCGCCAGATTGTCGCGATCCTGCAGGGTTCTGAGGCCCACCGTGTTGGGCGAGGAGATGTTGACCGTCAGGTAGGACGCGATGTCGCCGAAGGCGCGGACGCCCGTCTCGTAGTCGCCGATCCGGTCGGCACTGTCCTTGTTGGCGCCGATGTTGATGCCGACAATGCCGCCATTGCCGGCGCGCTTCTTCAGCCGCTCGCGCACGGCCACCAGCCCGTCATTGTTGAAGCCGAGCCGGTTGATCAGCGCCTTGTCTTCCTCCAGGCGAAACAGGCGCGGGCGCGGATTGCCGCCTTGCGGCAGGGGCGTGACCGTGCCGCATTCGACGAAGCCGAAACCGAGCCGCAGAAGGCCGTCGGGCGCCTCGGCATTCTTGTCGAAGCCGGCCGCCATGCCCAGGGGATTGGGGAACACCATGCCGCCGACAATGGTCTTCAGCCGCCGGCTGGCCTCCAGGCGGTCGGCCAGCGGCATGCCGCTCTTCAGCGCATGGATGGCAAGCCGGTGGGCCCGTTCCGGATCGAGCTGGTAGAGGGCGTGGCGCGCCAGTCGGTCAAGCAGCATTCGCATCAAGCAAGCCCTGGAAACAGATGCGCTCCGTCGGCGCCGAGCGGCAATGGCCTGACCCAGCACACGGCGCCGAGCGCCAGCGGAGCATAAAGGTGCGGAAACAGAGCGCCGCCGCGTGAGACTTCAAATCTGAGCGCCTCGCCCAGCGCGCCGGCATCGACGGCGACCAGCACGAGATCGTCCTGTCCGGCAAAATGCCTGGCGGCTGTCTCACGCGCCTGTTCGGCGGTGGAGAAATGAATGTAGCCATCGGCAAGGTCGATCGGCGCGCCGTTGAAGACACCGGCTGCTTCGGCTTCCTGCCATAGTGGGCGGGGGCAGATTTTGTAGATCAATGCGGCCATGACTGGGGCTATACTGGGAATATCCGGGCAGCGAAAGGGTGGCAAAAGGGATTTCAGGGGATTGCCTGTCATCCCATTTATGGCGCATTCCCCTAGGATGATCTTCAGTCAACGCCATGAAACGCGGAGCAGACACATGCGTAGGACCATCGCGATCGCGGGCGCCCTTGCCGCCCTGTCATGGACGAGCGCCGCCCTGGCACAGGACACCGAGCGCTTCCGACTCGAGCGGACGGAGGATGGCTATGTGCGCATGGATACCAAGACCGGCGCCATGTCGATCTGTCGCGAGCGCTCGGGGCAGCTCGTCTGCACGCTGGCCGCCGACGAGCGCGCCGCCTATCAGGACGACATCGCCGATCTCGGTGAGAAACTCGACAAGCTCGAAGCGCGCATCGCTGCCCTGGAAAGCGGCGGCGGCGCCAGGGCGGATCCGGGCCTGCCCTCCGAAGAGGAATTCGAGCAGACGATGGGGTTGATGGAACGCTTCTTCCGCCGCTTCATGGGCATGGTCCAGGACTTCGAGAAGGAGGAAAAGACTCCCCAATCCGAAAAGCCGGCGCCGGACCGCACCTGAGCGCGGCGCATCATGCCAGCGCGCGCAGCAAGCGCAGTGCCGTCGATGTGGTGAAGAAGCAGCAGCCCGCCATCAGGCTGTGGGCGGCAAAGCGCACATAGACCTCGATCAGGACAGACCTGAACACTTTGGCGCCAGAGCGGCCGGCCGGTCTTGCATTCGGCGGAAGGTAGCCCCACGCCTCGGTCTTGCGCGGGTTTTGTCGAAACGTCGCATAGGCCTTGATGATCAGGATCTGTGCCATGACCAGCGTCAGGATCGCTCCGGCGCTGAAGGCCCGCACCAGGTCGAAGGAAAAGCTGATCATAATCAGCGCGATGGCGAACGCGCCGAACATGACGGCGCGACCAACGCATAGCATGGCGACCTTGCGGAGCTTTTCCATGGCTTGCCCGTGGCCCATTGCCTCCCGCTCCGGTAATCTGGGGCAAAGCGGCTTCGACGGCAAATCACAGCTGCGCGATGGCGCCGCGCCAAGGCGCAGGTCGGGACGGCCCTGTTTTCCCCGGTCGACGCTGTCTCGCTTCAAGAAACTTGAAAAGCCGGACAATCCCCGCATAATCTTGCCGGTGCCCAGCGATGAAGAAAAGCGCTATAATAACGTCGCGGGCGTGGGAGGGACGTTTGGTATCGGGCTACAAATTCTTGGTCGCCGACGACCACCCCCTGTTTCGGGGTGCGCTGAAGAACGCGCTGTCGGGGATGGACGGCGATTGCGAGATTCTGGAAACCGGCGACTTCGACGGCGTCAAGAAGCTTGCCGATCGCGGCGTCGACCTGGTCCTCCTCGATCTTTCCATGCCGGGTGTCAGCGGCCTTTCCGGGCTGATCACGCTGCGCGGCATGCATCCGACGGTGCCGGTGGCCGTGGTCTCGGCGCATGACGATCCTGAAACCATCCGCCGCGCTCTCGATCTCGGCGCTTCCGGCTTCATTCCCAAATCCGCCGGCATGGATGAAATCCGCCGCGCCGTCGGCGTCATTCTCGACGGTGGGGTCTACACGCCGGAAAACGTCGACCTCGGCCTCGAGGCAGACCCCGAGATCGCCGATCTCATCCGCCGCCTGCAGATGCTGACGCCGCAGCAGACGCGTGTTCTCGGCATGCTGGCGGAGGGGCTTTTGAACAAGCAGATCGCCTATGAGCTGGGCGTCTCGGAAGCGACCATCAAGGCGCATGTTTCAGCAGTCCTGCAGAAGCTCGGCGTTGACAGCCGCACCCAGGCGGTCATCCGCCTGTCGCGCATCGGCACGGACGCCATCGTTCTGGAAACCTGACCTTACCGGCTCTGCTCTAATCGACCGCCTCGAGCATCTGCCGGCAGCGCGTCAGTAGGATGCGCAGCGAGGCCGGCCGCAACGGCTTGTTGACGATCAGCGCATCGAGGCCCTCGGCCTGCGCCCGCACCTCGTTCGAGCGGTCGGCGGTGATCAGGATCGCCGGAATGTCCCTGCCGTAGCGCGAGCGCAGCGCGGCGATCATGTCCAGGCCATTCTCGCCATTCAGGTGATAATCGGCCAGGATGACGTCGGGTGGCGACGCCGTCATGTCCGGCAGCGCGGCGGAGCCCGTGGCGATTCGCACCGCGCATCCCCAACCTTCCAGAAGCCGCCTCATGCCGTCCAGGATGCGCGCGTCATTGTCGATGCAGATGACGTTGAGGCCGTCGAGCATGACCTGGCGCGCACCGGCGGGTCTGACCGGCCCTGGCGGTTTCGCCGCCGGCGCATTGCTTCTTGGCATGATGACGGAAAAGCGCGTGCCTTTTTCGCATTGCGAGGAAAGCTGGATCTCCAGGCGCAGAACGCGGGCGATGCGGTCGACGATGGACAGGCCGAGGCCGAGCCCCTGCGCCTGACGCATGCCTTCGTCGAGCCGCGTGAACTCGTGGAAAACCGTGTTCAGCTTGTCATCCGCAATGCCGATCCCCGTGTCCAGGACCTGCAATTCGACCAGGGGCCCGCGTCGCCGCACACCGACCAGTACGTGCCCTTCAGGGGTATACTTGATGGCGTTCGACACCAGGTTCTGCACCAGGCGGCGAAGCAGGTTGCGATCGGTGCTCACCGCCAGCGAGGATGGCACGATCGTCAGCCGCAACCCTTTTTCCGCCGCCAGCGGCTGAAAGTCGGTGCTGATCTGCCGCAGCAATTCATCCAGCTTGAACACGCTCTGAGAGGGTTTTAGCGCGCCCGTGTCGAGCCGCGAGATATCGAGCACGGCGCCGAGTATGGTTTCGACTGAATCGAGCGAGGATTCGATGTTGCCGACATACTCGCGAATGCCGCTGCTTTCGGCGCGCTCCATCAGCGACGAGCAGTAGAGGCGAGCCGCGTTCAGCGGTTGCAGGATGTCGTGACCGGCCGCCGCCAGGAAGCGCGTCTTGCCGAGATTGGCCTCCTCGGCGAGCATCTGCGCCTGCGCCAACTCCTCGTTGACGTGCATCAGTTCGGCCGTGCGGCTCGCCACGCGCTGCTCGAGCGTCTCGTTGATGCGCTTCAGCGCCACATCCGCCTCGACCCGGGGCGTGATGTCCGTGTAGGTGGCGACGATGCCCCCATCGGGCATCGGGTTCGAGCGCAACTCGATGATGCGCCCGCTTTTCTGCAGCTTGATCTCCCACGGGGTGCCGAAATCGGTGAAGCGGTTCAGCGTCATGGTCTGGGCGGCGACCGGCACTTCGCCGCGCGCCGCCAGAAGATCGATGAAGCGGTCGAGCGACACGCCCACCTGGCCCATCTCGTCGGGCAGGTTGAACAACGTGCGGTATTGGCGGTTCCAGCAGATCAGCTGGAAATCCCGGTCGAACACGGTGACGCCTTCCTCCATCTGGTCGAGCGCCGTCTGCAGGAGATCGCGATTGTGTTGAAGAGCGACGGAAGCGTCGTCGAGAAGCCTTAGCGCGTCGCGCCGCGAACGGTCATTGCGTTGGAACAGGAGGGAGAGGATCAGCCGCGCCGAGGACGAGCCGACGGCGCTGGCCAGCAATTGCTCGGAAAACCGCACCAGCGCCATGCCGGCCTGCTCATTGCCGTTGAGGCGGTTGCCGTGCGTCGCCTCGAAGGTGGCAAAGGAGCGTTCGGTGCGTTCGGCGCCCAGATAGCGTGAGATGGTGTCCTTCAGGTGGTTCACCGTCACCGTCGTGCGGAAACGGCGCAGTGTCGGGATCGGCCCAGCATCGCGCGGCACGAAGATCGCCGCCTGGATGCGTTCCAGCGGCATCGACATGCGCGACAGGGAGCCAAGCACGAAGAACAGCGTGTTGATGGCCAGGCTCCACAAAACGCCATGGTTGAGAGGCTCCGCAACCGTGCCGAACAGCGCCTGCGGGCGCAGAGCGGGAATGCCGAAAAGCCCCTCGGTGATGATCTGCGTTCCGGCTGGCGCCAGCGATGGGAACAGCAGCGTATAGGCCCACAGGATGAAACCGGCGCCCATGCCGAGCAACGCGCCCCGGCTGTTGGCGCCGCGCCAGATCAGCCCGCCGAAGAAGGCCGGGGCGAACTGCGCGATGGCGGCGAAGGAGATCAACCCGATGGCGGCCAGCCGGGTGTTGTGGGTCGTTTCACGATAGTAGAGGAACGCGGCGAACAGGATGATGAAGATCGCCGCGCGCCGGATGTTGAGGATGACCTTCGACCAGTCTTCCTTGTTGCGATTGTCCGGCCTGAGCAATCCCCGCACGAACAATGGGATGACCAGGTCGTTGGAGATCATGATCGACAGTGCGACGCTGGCGACGATGACCATGGCCGTCGCCGCGGAGAGCCCGCCGAGGAAGGCGATCAGCGCCAGCAGATCGTGCCCCGCCAACAGCGGCAGGGCCAGCACGTAGAGATCCGAACTGGTGGCGTCACCGACCTGTGCCAGCCCGACAAAGGCGATTGGCAGCACAAACAGGTTGATCAGCACCAGATAGAGCGGAAACAGCCAACTCGCCGTTTCGAGTTCGGCCGTGCTCTTGTTCTCGACGATGGTCACGTAGAACTGGCGCGGCAGCATGATGATGGCAAACGCGCTGAGCGTCGTCATGACGATCCAGGTGGCGAGCGATGTGGGGTGGCTGTAGGCGCTGCGCACTTGGGGCAATTCGCTGACCGTACGCGCCAGCTCGACCGGTCCGGTGAAGAAGAAGAAGGTGATGGCGATGCCGACGGCGAGGAACGCCGCGAGCTTGACCACCGTCTCGACCGCGATGGCGAGAATCAGCCCGTCCTGATGCTCCGTCGCGTCGGCATGCCGCGTGCCGAACAGAACGGCGAAGAGCGCCAGCAGAAAGGCGACGATCAGGGCGATGTCGCCGACGAAGAAATCGATCGCCGGCGGCGCGCCGTCATAATGCGCCACCATCAGGTTGACCGAATCGGAGATCGCCTTCAACTGCAGCGCGATGTAGGGGATGGTGCCGAAGGTGGCGATCAGCGTCGCCATCGAGGCGACGGCGAAGCTCTTGCCGTAGCGTGCCGCCAGGAAGTCGGCTATGGAGGTGATCTTCTCGGATTTGGCCAGCCGTATGATGCGCTTGAGCAGCGGAAATCCGAACAGGAACACGAGCACCGGCCCGATGTAGATCGCCAGGAATTCCAGGCCCCGCTCGGAGGCCAGCCCGACGGAGCCGAAGAAGGTCCAGGAGGTGCAGTAGATGGCCAGGCTGAGCGCGTAGATCAGCGGACGCGAGCCGATGCCGCTTCGCCGGGCGGCGCGGCTGTCGCCGACACTCGCGATGAAGAACAGCAGCGTCACATAAGCGACGGCAATGATCGCGATGACCCAGCCCTGCACGGTGGCCAGACCCTCCTCCCAGAATGGCTTCGGTCAGGCAACCACAGCCCGCCGGACCTGTCCAATGCTTCTTTCGCAGCATGCGCGTGCCGGCGAAGCGGGCCGCTGTACGTTTTGCGCTTATCACGAATCCCGGATTTGCTATGGTGCCACGTGTCGGCGAGCCACTGAGTCGCCACGGGTGAAGCTAGATTGGGGAGAAAGCCGCATGTTGAAGGAGTTTCAGGAGTTCATTGCCAAGGGCAATGTGATGGACCTGGCCGTTGGTGTGATCATCGGCGGAGCGTTCGGGTTGATCGTCAAGTCGTTGACCGATGACATCATCATGCCGATCGTCGGAGCCATTTTCGGCGGCTTTGATTTTTCCGACTATTTTTTCCCGCTGTCGTCCGGCGTTACCGCCACCGCGCTCGATGCGGCGCGGCAACAGGGCGCGGTGTTCGCTTACGGCAGCTTCCTCACCGTGCTGGTGAATTTCCTGATCCTGGCCTGGATCATCTTTCTGATGGTCAAGGGCGTCAACAGCATGCGCCGCAAGCAGGCCGAAACGCCGGCGGCACCCGAGGCCCCGCCCGTCGACGTCCAGCTCCTGACCGAGATCCGCGATCTTCTTGCAACCAGAAAATAGGCTTCGAGACCTTTCGGGCGGTTGAAACCCTCAGCCGCCCGATTTGGGAACGAGCAGGGAAACCACGCGGTCCGATTTGGCCTGCGCCGGGTGTCCAGCCTCGGTGAAAGGAATGCCGAGCGCGCTCCAGGTTTCCAGAAGGGCGTCCTTCAGCACCGCGATCAGCGCGTCGTCGTGGAACGGTGTCGGCGTGATGCGCAGTCGCTCCGTACCGCGCGGCACGGTCGGATAGTTGATCGGCTGGATGTAGATGCCGTGCCGTTCCAGGAGCCGGTCCGTCGCCTGCTTGCAAAGCTCCGGGTCGCCGACCAGCAGCGGAACGATATGCGTCTGCGACGGCATGACCGGCAGTCCGGCCGCCAAAAGCATTTCCTTGGTCCGCTGCGCCTGGCGCTGCTGGGCTTCGCGCTCGACCGTCGAGGTCTTGAGGTGGCGGATCGAAGCGGTTGCCGCCGCGGCGATGGCCGGCGGCAGGGCCGTGGTGAAGATGAACCCCGCCGCATAGGAGCGGACGGCGTCGATGACGGCCGAGGAGCCGGTGATGTAGCCGCCGATCACGCCGAAACCCTTGGCCAGCGTGCCCTCGATGATGTCGATGCGCTGCGCCAGACCGTCGCGCTCGGTGATGCCGCCGCCGCGCGCGCCATACATGCCGACGGCATGCACTTCGTCGATATAGGTCATGGCGTTGTATTTCTCGGCGAGCTCGACGATCGCCTCGATCGGCGCAATGTCGCCATCCATCGAATAGACCGATTCGAAGACGATCAGCTTGGCCCGTTCGGGGCCGGCCGCCTGCAGCAGGCTTTCCAGGTGCGCCACGTCATTGTGGCGGAAGATTTTCTTTTCCGCGCCGGAGCGGCGCACGCCCTCGATCATCGAGGCGTGGTTCAGTTCGTCGGATAAGACCAGGCAATTGGGCAGGAGCCGGGCGATCGTCGAGATCGACGCTTCGTTGGAGATGAAGCCGGAGGTGAAGACCAGCGCCGCGTCCTTGCCGTGCAGGTCGGCCAACTCGCCCTCGAGCTCGACCAGCGGACGGGTGGTGCCGGAGATGTTGCGCGTACCGCCGGCACCCGAGCCCATGCGGCCCGCCGCCTCCTGCATCGCGGCAATCACGTCCGGGTGCTGGCCCATGCCGAGATAGTCGTTCGAACACCACACGGTGATCTCGCGGGCCTCTTCACCGGAGCGCCACAGGGCGCGCGGAAAGGCGCCGACGATCCGTTCGAGGTCGGCGAACACGCGGTAGCGCCGCTCGGCGTGCAACTGGTCGATCGCCTCGGAGAAAAAACGCTGATAATTCATCGGACCTTCCTGCTCTGCGCGGCGATCATAATGTCGGACCCCGCCCGCGTCCATGGCGCGTTGCGGGCAAAATGCCACGCCTTTCACGTGGCGCCTTGCGCTCGATCAAATCAGTCGATGGAACCGCGATTATGCGTGGAATTTCTATTGGTTCGTGGCAACCGGGCCGATTGCCATCATATCCGCCACGGCTGTCAACGCGGCGATGAGTTCGCCCCGTCGCTCGGGAGCGAGTTGTGCCAGCCGGGCGGCAAATCCGGTGCCAAGCGGTTCGGGCGCCCGCCGCGCCAATTCCTCGCCGGCGGGCGTTAGCCGCGTGTGCACCACGCGGCGGTCATGAAGCGAGCGGTAGCGTTCTACCAGGCCGCGCGCTTCCAGATTGTCCAGAATGGTGATGACCGTCGCTGCGCTGAGGTCCACATGCGCCGACAGCACCGTCGTCGTCACCTCGCCAAGCGCGGCGATGCCATTCAGGACGACGAGCTGCGGCGCCGTCAGGCCGATCTGTTTGCCCAGCGCCTTCGATTGCAGGTCGTTCGCCCGCACAATGCGCCGGATCGCTTTTTCGACCGCCCGTAGATCGTCATTTCGGAACCAAGCCTGGCCTTTTTTGGTTGTGCTTTCGCGTGTCATGAGGGCGCCATTGATTTGACATCTAATAATCAGAACTATAACTAAACCACACTCCAAGGCAACGACAAACAAAGGAGCAGAACGCTACACATGTGCGGAATCTGCGGAGAATTGCGATTGGACGGCGGCGCGGCATCGCCTGTCGCCCTGGCGAAGATGATGGACAGCCTGGCCCCGCGTGGACCCGATGGCGCGGGTGTTGTGATCCATGGCAATGCGGCGCTGGGCCATCGCCGATTGAAGATCATCGACCTGTCGGAAAAGGCGCGCCAGCCGATGGAGGATGCCGAACTGGGGCTGACCATCGCCTTCAACGGCTGCATCTACAATTATCCTGAGCTGCGCGCCGAGCTGGAAGACCGAGGCTATCGGTTCTTCTCGACCGGCGACACCGAGGTCATCCTCAAGGCATGGCACGCCTGGGGCGAAGACTGCGTCAGCCGCTTCCACGGCATGTTCGCCTTCGTCCTGCGCGAACGCGACACGGGCCGCGTCGTCATGGCGCGCGACCGCTTCGGCATCAAGCCGCTCTATCTGACGGAGACGCCCGAACGCATCCGCTTCGCCTCGACCTTGCCTGCGCTGCTGGCGGCGGGCGATGTCGATACCTCGATCGACCGCCATGCGCTGCATCACTACATGACGTTTCACGCCGTCGTGCCGCCGCCGCGCACCATCCTAAACGGCGTGCGCAAACTGCCGCCGGCGACCATGCGCGTCATCGAGCCGGATGGCAGCCAGCGCGACCGCATCTATTGGGATCCCCCCTTCGCGCGCGATCCGCAGACGAGCATCCTGTCGCCAGATGAGTGGCGCGACCGGACGCTGGAGGCGCTCAGGCTTGCCGTCAAGCGACGCATGGTGGCCGACGTGCCGGTCGGCGTGCTCTTGTCGGGCGGCGTCGATTCGAGCCTGATCGTCGGCCTTCTCGCCGAAGCCGGCCAAAAGGGCCTGATGACCTTCTCCGTCGGCTTCGAGGAGGCGAATGGCGAGAAGGGCGACGAGTTCGTCTATTCGGACCTGATCGCCAAGGAATTCGGCACAGACCACCACAAGATCTTCGTTCCCTCATCCGAACTGATGGACGCGCTGCCTGGCACTTTCGCCGCCATGTCGGAGCCGATGGTCTCCTATGACAATGTCGGCTTCTATCTCCTGTCGAAGGAGGTTTCCAAGCACATCAAGGTCGTCCAGTCCGGGCAGGGCGCCGACGAGATCTTCGGCGGCTATCACTGGTACCCGCCGCTGATGAACTCGAACGACGTCGTCGGCGACTACGCCAAGGTCTTCTTCGATCGCTCGCATGAGACGCTTGGAACCCAGCTCTCGCCCGACTGGATCGCCGGCGAGGATGCAAGCCGCGAACTGGTCGCGCACCATCTGACACGGGCCGGCGCCGATACGCCGGTGGATGCGGCGCTTCGCCTCGATTCGACGGTCATGCTGGTCGACGACCCGGTCAAGCGGGTCGACAACATGACGATGGCCTGGGGCCTGGAGGCGCGGGTTCCCTTCCTCGATCACGAGCTGGTCGAACTGGCCGCCCGCATACCGCCCGAGGAAAAGCTGAAGCAGGGCGGCAAGGGCGTCCTCAAAGAGGTGGCGCGCCAGATCGTCCCGCACGAGGTCATCGACCGCAAGAAGGGGTATTTCCCCGTGCCGCAGCTCAAATATGTCGATGGTCCCTATCTCGACATGGTGCGTGACGCGCTGTCGTCGCGGTCGGCGCGCGAGCGCGGGCTGTTCCGCCAGGATTATCTCGACACGCTCTACGCCGCGCCCGCCGATCACATCACGCCGCTGCGCGGTTCCGAACTGTGGCAGGTGGGGCTGCTCGAATTGTGGCTGCAAACCCACGGGGTCTGACCGATGGCGAAGAAACAGGACGTGGCTTTGCGCGCCTCGCGCGGGCGCAGCGACAAGGCGCTCGGCTATCGGCTGAAGCGGCTGCGCAGCGAAACGATGAAGCCGACCAGCGCCCATCAGGATGCCGACACGCCCGAGCCGCCAAGTTCGGTTTCCCTCGATCTCGGTTGGGGCCGCCTGCTTTTTGCCCAGACCTTCGCCACCAACGAGGCGCTGGCGGATGCGCTGAGCGGTGAGGGCCCGGCGCGGCGCGACATCGCCTTCTACATTCGCGATCCGCATGTGCTCTTGTCGATGGCGCCGCAGGAGCTGTTCCTCGATCCATCGCACACCTACCGGCTGAACCTCGCCACCTATCGGCCGAGCCGCCGCCAGCCGCGCGGCTTCTTCATTCGCCGCCTGACCTCGGAGGTCGACGCCAACGCCGTCAACGCCATCTACCAGAGCCGGGGCATGCTGACCGTCAGGCCCGATTTCTTCTGGGCGCGGCGCGACAGCCGGGCCGTCACCTACTTCGTTGCCGAGGACGATCAGACCGGCGACATTCTGGGCACCGTCACCGGCATCGATCACCGGCGGGTTTTCCAGGATCCTGAAAACGGCGCGTCGCTGTGGTGCCTGGCGGTCGATCCGCAGAGCCCCCATGCCGGCCTTGGCGAAATGCTGGTGCGCCGGCTTGCCGAGCATTTCGCCGCGCGCGGCGCGAGCTTCATGGACCTGTCGGTCATGCATGACAACGAGCAGGCGATCGCGCTTTACGAGAAGCTCGGCTTCCACCGTGTGCCGGTCTTCGCCGTCAAGCGAAAGAACCCGATCAATGAAAAATTGTTCACCCATCCGCCGGCCGATTTCGACAAGCTCAACCCCTATGCGCGGCTGATCGTCGATGAAGCGCACCGGCGCGGCGTTGCCGTCGACCTCACCGATGCCGAAGGCGGCTTCTTCCGGCTTTCCTTCGGCGGCCGGTCGATCCAATGCCGCGAAAGCCTGTCGGAACTCACATCGGCGGTCGCCATGTCGATCTGCGACGACAAGGCGGTGACGCGCCGCACGGTGGAGCGGGCCGGCCTGATCGTGCCCGAGCAGATCGAAGCCGTGGAAGACCGGCAGGCGCTGCAAGCCTTTCTCGAGCGCCATGGCCGTGTGGTGGTAAAGCCGGCGCGTGGCGAACAGGGGCGCGGCGTCGCCGTCGGGTTGGAGACCCTGGACGAGGTGGACGATGCCATTCGCGCCGCGCGCGAAATATCCGACCGCGTCTTGGTCGAAGCCTGTTTCGACGGCGAGGATCTGCGCCTCGTCGTCATCGATTTTCGTCTGGTGGCGGCGGCCGTACGCCGTGCGCCGCGCGTCGTCGGCGATGGGCGCAGCACCATCGAGGACCTGATCGCCAAACAGTCGCGCCGCCGCGCCGCCGCCACGGGCGGCGAAAGCCGCATCCCCGTCGACGCGGAGACGAAGCGCTGCCTGGCGGCTGCCGGCCACACGCTTTCCTCCGTGCTGCCGGAGGGAGAGGAAGTCGTCGTGCGCAAGGCCGCCAATCTGCATACGGGCGGTTCCATCCACGACGTGACCGAGCAGGTGCATCCCGATCTGGTGACGGCCGCCTGCGCTGCCGCACGCGCCATTGACATTCCGGTCGTCGGCATCGACCTTATGGTCAAATCGCCGAACCTGCCGGACTACGTCTTCATCGAGGCGAACGAGCGGCCCGGATTGGCGAACCATGAGCCACAACCAACCGCCGAGCGCTTCGTAGATCTCCTCTTTCCGCGCTCCGGCGTGAAATCCGCGGAGCGGGCACTCGCCCCAAGATCCTAGGGCACGGTCGTTGCCGCAGCAGGCCGGCCTCACTCCGTTCCAACGCATTCTTGATGGGGACCACACGTGACGCGCCTGAAAATCGATGTCGACTATCTCGTCGGGCAGCTCAAGGGACTTTTGGCGATCGACAGCCCGACGGGCTATACGGACACCATCGTTCGCCATGTGACAATGGAGCTGGAGCGCCTCGGGCTCGAGCCGGAACTGACCCGCCGCGGCGCGATCCGCGCCGTTCTGCGCGGCGGTCGCCGTGAGGGGGCCCGCGCCATCATCACCCATCTCGACACGCTCGGCGCCCAGGTGAAATACATCAAGGACAATGGCCGTCTGGAGCTGGTGCCGATCGGCCATTGGTCGGCGCGTTTCGCCGAGGGCGCGCGCACGACGATCTATACGGAGAAGGGCAGCTATCGCGGTACGATCCTGTCGCTGAAAGCTTCCGGCCACACATTCAACGACGATGTCGACACGCATCCCATCGGCTGGCAGCAGGTCGAGTTGCGCATCGATGCCTTGTGCTGGAACCGGGCCGAGGTGCAGGGGCTGGGCATCGATATCGGCGATTTCGTCGCAGTCGATCCGCAGCCGGAGTTTCTCGAAAACGGCTTCATCGTTTCCCGTCACCTCGACGACAAGGCGGGCGTGGCGATTGCGCTGGCAACGCTCGAATCGCTGTTGCGCCACGATGTGACCCTGCCGGTCGACACGCACTGGCTGTTCACCATTGCCGAGGAGGTGGGGGTTGGCGCGGCTTCCATCGTCACGCCGGAAATCGCCTCGATGGTCACCATCGACAACGGCACCACCGCTCCCGGGCAGAACTCGTCCGAATTCGGCGTCACCATCGCCATGGCCGACCAGGCCGGCCCGTTCGACTATCATCTGACCAAGAAGCTGGTCGATCTGTGCCGTGAGGAGGACATCCGTTTCCAGAAGGATATTTTCCGCTATTACCGCTCGGATTCGGCCTCCGCCATCGAGGCCGGCCATGATGTACGCACGGCGCTGATCGCCTTCGGCGTCGATGCCTCGCACGGCTATGAACGCATCCACGTTCACGCATTGCGTTCGGTTGCCGAGCTGGCGACGGCCTATGCCGCCAGCCCCGTCGAGATCGAACGTGACATCGAGGAAGTCTCGGATATCGAGGGCTTCACCGAGCAGCCGACCGAGGCCGCCGAACAGCCGAAGCGGGTCAAGAACCTGCCGCCCCAGGACTGAGCTCCAACACATTGGCCCGGACATGCCGACCTCGTCAGTCTCTCGCCTGCCGGGGGACGTCCCGCTAAAAAGATTTAAGCTTCAAGTACCCTGTTGATCTCATTCGCTTGATATGATCATGTGATCAAATCGCATCTGCTCGGCGCGGCCGAAGGGAACCGGCCCCGTCACGCGAGGGCAGAGACAGGAGGAGATTCATCATGACCATCCGCATGGGTGTTTTCGCGGCCCTTGCCGCCAGCCTGGCTTTCGCGTCGTCGGCCTTTGCCGAGACGATCACCGTCGGCGCCTACCCGTCCAACCCGCCCTGGGAGTACAAGACCGAGAGCGGCGCCTTCGAGGGGTTTGAAATCGATGTGGCGCGGGACGTCGCCAAGCGGCTCGGCATGGACATAGAGTTCCAGGATCTGGGCTTCCAGGCGCTCTTCGCCGCCACCAGCTCCGGGCGCATCGACTTCGCCATTTCGTCGATCTCGATCACCAGTGAACGGCTGCAGAACCAGTCGTTCACGCAGCCCTATTACGACAGCGACGGCACGATCGTCGGCCGCGAGGATTCCACGGTCACGACGCTCGAGCAGCTTGACGGCAAGCCGATCGGCGTGGTTGCAGCCACCACGGGCGAGGCCTGGGCCAAGGAGAACGCGGAGAAATACGGCATCTCCGACATCCGCTCCTATTCGGCGCAGCAGGATCTGCTGATGGACGTGCGCGCCGGGCGTATCGAGGGCGGCGCTGGCGAGATCGCCGGTTTCCAATATGCCATGACGCAGGTTCCAGGCCTCAAGCTGCTCGTGCGCATCCCGACCGGCGAACGCTTCGCCATGATGACGCGCAAGGACCATCCGCTGCTGGAACGGGTGAATGACGCCGTCTCGGCGATGAAGGAGGACGGCAGCATGGCGGCGATCCACAAGAAGTGGTTCGGCGTCGATCCCGAGGCCGGCACCAGTACCGTCGAGAAAATGCCGATACCGAAGCCGGAGTGAACCGGCTTTACCGAGGCCGCGAGGCCTTTCAACGACCAAGCGTCCGCCAGTTCCGCGCGGACGCTTTTTTGACGAATGACGAGGACCGACCATGTCGCCGCAGGGCAAGAACGCCGACGCATCCGCCTATCTCCTGTATCACTCCATCGGCATGTATCCCGGCAAGGCGGAGGAGATGGCCGCCGCGTTCGCCGCGTTTTCCGCCGGCTGGGGCGCGCATGACAACGCGCAATGGATGCATGCGCTGGGCATGCGTCAGGAATTCATTGACCGGTGGCAGACGCTGATCGGCGCGCCGGCCGGCACGCTGACCACCAGCGAGAACGTCACGACGGCGCTCAACAGCCTGATTGGCGCACTGCCAGAGGAACATCTGAAGGGCCGGCGCCTGCTGATTGCCGGCGATTGCTTCCCCAGCATGCATTTTCTTCTCTCGGGCCTTGCGGCGCGCTACGGCTTCACGCTCGACACAGTGCCGCTGCGGCCCGGCGAAAGCTGGGTGCGCGACGAGGATGTGATCGCCCGCTGGGGCCCCGATGTCGGTGTCGCCCTTCTGACCTTCGTCACCTCGACCGCCTCGCATCGCTGCGATCTTGAAACGTTGGTCGCCCATGGTCGGCGCATGGGCAGCATCATTGGCGTGGACATCACGCAGGCGGTTGGCCTGTTGCCCTACGATGTGATGCATCCGGTGGTGGATTTCTCGATCTCGACAAGCCTGAAATGGCTTTGCGCCACGCCCGGCGCCGGCATCCTCCATGTCGCCGAACCGCTGATCGAGGCATGCCGTCCGGAATTGCGCGGCTGGTTCAGCCAGGCGGACATCTTCTCCTGGGACCTGGACAAGTTTGCCTTTGCCAACGACATCCGCCGCTTCGACAACGGCACGCCGTCGATCCTCGCCTGCGCCGGCTCCCTGCCGGCCCTGCGATGGCATGCGGGCCAGGACATGGCAGCGCTGCTGGCGCACAATCGGCGCCTCGCCGGAAGCATCGTCGATACGGCGAAGGAATTGAAGCTGAAGTTGGTGAGCCCGGAGAACGAGGCCGAGCGCGGCGGCAGCGTGATGGTGGCGCTGCCCGATACGGTCAATCCCGGCGCTTTCGTGCAGGAACTCGCCGGGAACGGCATTTATGCCGACCACCGCAGTCAGATCCTGCGGCTGTCGCCCGGCTGCATGACCACCGAGGCCGGCATTGCCCGCCTTGCGGAAGCCTTGAAGGCCGCGCTCTAGTGGTGCGATCCTGACAGATGGGTACCATCTGTTTCGGTCAGACCACTAGCTTGCCAGCGCCAATCCCTTGTGCCGGAACCGCGCGGTGGCGGGATCGAAATCGTAGGCGCTGGCGTGCTGCGTCGCGTCTTGCGCCAGTCGATCGACCGTGCCGATGATCATGTCCGCCTTCTCGTCGGTCATCAGATAGCTGAGATTGAGCCGCACCCAGCCGGGCTTTTCCATTTCCCGGCCGGCGCGGATGTTTTCGAGAAGCGCCGCCGAATGCGGTTCGTCGATGCCGAGCAGAAGGTGCGCGTATGGCCCGGCGCAGGCACAGCCGCCGCGCGCCTGGATGCCGTGCAGATCGCTCAGCATGCGCGTGAAGAGCTGGTGATGCATGGCCGCGCCGTCTTCCCCGCGAATGCGGAAGGAGAAGATCGGCAGGCGCGGCGCACGCGGATTGCCGAGCAGCTCCAGGCGTGGATTGCGCGACCACACAGCCAGCGCCCGGTCGCGCAATGCGTCATTGCGCCGGTCGATGAAGTCCTGTCCGAGCGCTTCCTTGACCAGCAGGACCAGGGCCGCGCGGATATCGCCGACGACGTTCGGCGTTCCCGCTTCCTCGCGCGCGCAAAGCGACTTCGAATAGTCATGCGCCCAGGGCGAGACGAAGGTGACCGAGCCGCCGCCCGGCATGGTCGGCAGGCTGGTGCGGGCAATGGCATTGCGCAGGACCAGCACGCCTGAGGCGCCGGGGCCGCCGGGAAACTTGTGCGGCGACAGCACCACCGCATCCTTGGCGCAATCGCTGCCGGCGCGCATGTCGATGCCGAGATAGGGTGCGCCGCCGGCGTAATCCCAGATCGCCAGCGCGCCGTGCGCCTTGAGCACGCGCGTCACCGCATCCGTGTCGGTGACGATGCCGGTCACGTTGGAGGCGGCCGAAAAGGTGCCTATCTTCAGCGTAGCATTGGCATGGGCCGCCAGCGCCTGGGCCAGTGCGGCGAGGTCGGGTCCGCCGCATTCGGTCTCGGCGATGCTGACGATCTCCGCGCCGCTTTCGCGCCAGGGCAGGATGTTGGAGTGATGCTCGTAAGGTCCGGTGAAGACCACCACGCGTTGACCCTTGGCGACCGCCTCGGCGATCTGCAGCAGCCTGACCAGCTTGTTGAGGCCGGCCGTCGCGCCCGAGCCGGCAAACACCACGCTGGTCGCATCGTCGGCGCCGACGATGCGGTGGATTTCCGCCCGCGCCGCCTCGCGCAGCCGCGTCGAGAAGGCGCCGCAATAGGAAGCCTCGGTGTGGCTGTTGGCGTAATAGGGCAGCACCCGGTCGCGGATGAAGTCCTCCACCTGAGCGAGAGCGCGGCCCGACGCCACATAGTCGGCATAGATCAGCGGCTTGGTCCCGCAGGGACCGTCGATGACGGCGTTCTCGCCGATCAGTCCGCCGCGCAGAAAGGCCGGCAGGTCGTCCCTCCGCAGGCCATCGATGAAGTCCCTTAAAACCGTCCCGCTCATGGCGTCGTTCCGTTTGCGCTATTCAGGAACGAAAGGATCGCACAGGATCAGGCGTTCATTCTCACTAAAATCATTGCATGCACCATTAAAATTCGTTCATATGATCGCCTATGAGCGAAAAAATAGATCAGTTTGATAGAAAAATCCTGCGCGAGCTGCAGCGCGATGCGGGGCTGTCGCAACGGGATTTGGCGGAAAAGGTGGGATTGTCGCAAAACGCCTGCTGGCGTCGGCTGCGCGTTCTGGAGGAGCGCGGCGTCATTCGTGGCCGCACGCTGCTGCTCGATCGCGACAAGCTGGGGTTGGGTCTTGTCGTCTTCGTCCTGGTCAAGACGCGGCATCATTCGGCGGACTGGCTGCAGATTTTCAGGCAGCATGTCGCCGGTATTCCCGAGATCGTCGACTTCTTCCGCATCGGCGGCGAGTACGACTACATGCTGCGCATCGTCACGACGGACATGGCGAGCTACGATTCCGTCTATCAGCGGCTGATTCAGAAGGTGGAGCTGGAATCGGTCACGTCCTATTTCGCCATGGAGGCGATCGCCGAGCGGCGGCCCCTGCCTATCTGAGGCAAGTGCATTTTGCAGTCAGATGGAATCATCTGACGTTCGCACAAATGCAGAAAAACAAAGAGATAGAACGGGGCAGCGTTTCTGTGAAACGATGATCTGGTCTGGGCGACGGGGCCCGCGAAACGTGCGGGCCCCAAATGCGTCAGACAGCGCCTTGCGCGGCAGTGACGATGATCTCGACCTTGTAGTCCGGCGTGGCGAGACGCGCTTCGCCCGTCGCGCGGGCCGGCGCGTTGCCGGCGGAGACCCAGCCGTCCCAAACGGCGTTCATCTCGGCGAAATCGTCCATCGAGGCCAGCCAGATCACGGCCTGCAGGATGCGCGACTTGTCGGAGCCGCATTTCTCCAGCAGCGCGTCGATCTGCGCCAGCACCGCCTGGGTCTGCTCGGTCACGCTCTTGCCGGGCAACGCGACCTGACCGGCCAGCCAGATGGTGCCGTTGTGGACGACGGCCTGGCTCATGCGTGCGCCGGGATCGATGCGGGTGATGTCGGACATGGATTTTCCTCTTCGGTTCTAAATTAGGCGTTGCGGCGCGAGCGCCTGCACGACCGGGTCCCCAAGCGGGGAAGAACGGCCAGCGCAAAGGTCTGCCGCCAATGCGGATAACGCCGGAGACGTCTGAACACCATAGCCGCCTTGTCCGGCAAGCCAGAAAAATCCCTCGGCGTCGGGGGCGAACCCGACGGCGGGGGTTCTGTCGGGGAAGAAGCTGCGCAAACCGGCCCAGCTTCGCTCGATGCGCGTGACGGGCGTTGTCACCGCCTGTTCGAAACGGTGCAGCCCCTCGGCCAGCACCATGTCGTCAGGCCAGGCGTCGAACGGCTCGGAAGGGTCTTCGTCGGCTGGCGAAATCATCAGTTTGCCGGCTTCAGGCTTGGCGTACCAGCCTTCACCCGCGCAGGCGAACAGCGGCCAGGAGGACACGTCGTGCCCGTCCGGCGCCGGCAGGATCACCGCCGAGCGCCGCATCGGCGTCAGGCCGAGCGGCTGCACGCCGGCCATCCGCGCAACGGCGTCGGCCCATGCGCCGCCAGCGTTGACGATCACGGGCGCCTCGAACGCGCCTTGCGGCGTCTCGACGCGCCAGTGGCCGCGCTCGCGGGAAATCCGGTTGGCCCGCGCCTGGGTGACGATGCGCCCGCCGCGATGGCGCAGCATCTTCGCAAAACCCTGCAGCAGGCGGTCGACATCGATGTCCTGGGCGCCCGGTTCGATTGCCGCTGCCGCGATCGCCTCGCGCCGCAGGATCGGCACCATCCGCACCGCTGCGTCGGCATCGACCCGCTCCATGCCGGTCGAGCCTTCCATCATCCTGTCGATCGCCGCGACGTCATCGGGCAACGCCAGATAAAGCAGCCCGCGCGGCGTCAGCAGGCTGGTGTCGGTGATGCCATCCGGTTCCCTGAAGACGGGTTCGGACGCGGCGTTCAGCGCGCGCAGCGTGGCGTTGCCGTAGTTGCGGATGTAGATCGCCGCCGAACGCCCCGTCGCGTGATAGCCGATCGCCTCCTCCGCCTCGAGAACGGTGACCCGTGCATCGGCGGCCATGCGCCCCGCCGCGCTGATGCCGGCAATGCCGCCGCCGATGACGATGATGTCAGACCCCTCGGTCATGATCCCTCTCGTAAAATATTCCTGCGCCGCCGGGCGCAAATCCGGTGCTACCCATAGCGGGCCGCGCGGCGAAACGATAGGCGCAGGTCCGGAGCCGCCATTGTGGCACCCGGCCAAGCGCCGCGCCGAGGTGGCTCGGCGTGGACCGGAAGGCTGGTGTCCTCGCCGGCTTTGTGTGATCATTTGATGGGAATTCGGGAGGATCAGGTGAGAATGCGCGCAGCCCTCGCTTTGCCGGGAGCCGGTGCTCCGTTATGGAGCGCCGCCTGGTGTCCTGCCCCAGCCAAACCGACAGGTTTGGACTGGGATGAGCAGGCCACTGAATTATCGGATCCAGGGCAACTTTGCTTCAATCGAAATGAATGCGAAGCCTTCATTTCAGTTAAAGCGTTGCACTAGTGGAAACGCCTCAATCGCCGGCCTTGCGGTCCTATCATTCCTGGATCGCCAACGAGACGCTGGAGGACTATTCGCTGCGCTACGCGGCGCGCTCGTTCCGGCGCTGGTCGCCCTTCGTTATCGCCAACACGGCGCTCGGCGGCATCTCGTTCCTGGCACTCGAGGCCATCGGCGGGGCCATCACGCTCAGCTACGGCTTCGCCAATGCCTTTCCGGCGGTCTTGATCACGTGCCTGTTCGTCTTCGTGACCAATTTGCCGATCGCCTACTATTCCAGCCGCTACAATATCGACATGGACCTTTTGACGCGCGGCGCGGGGTTCGGCTATATCGGCTCGACGATCACCTCGCTGATCTACGCCACCTTCACCTTCATCTTCTTCGCGCTCGAAGGGGCCATCATGGCCCAGGCGCTAAAACTGTTCGCCGACGTGCCGCTGGTGCTCGGCTATATCATCTCGTCGCTTGTCATCATCCCGATCACCGTGATGGGCATAACCATGATCAGCAAGCTGCAGATGCTGACCCAGCCGATCTGGATCGCCATGCTTCTGGCGCCGTTCGCCTACATCGCCATCGGCCATCCCGACACGCTGCATCAATGGGTGGAGTTCGCCGGCAGCGAAGCGAATGGCCGCGGCTTCGACGTGCTCGCTCTCGGCTCGGCCCTCGGCGTGCTGTTCGCCCTGTCGATCCAGATCGGCGAACAGGTCGATTACCTGCGCTTCCTGCCGGACAAGACGCGCGAGAACCGCCTGCGCTGGTGGGCGGCGGTGATCGCCGCGGGGCCGGGCTGGATCATTGTTGGCGGTTTCAAGATCCTGTGCGGCAGCCTGCTTGCCGTGCTCGCGGTCTCGGCCGGCCTGTCACGCTCGACAGCGCTCGAGCCGATCCACATGTACATCAAGGCCTATGAGTATGTCAGCGCCGACCCGCGCACGGTTCTGGCGCTGGCGGCGATCTTCGTGCTGATCTCGCAGGTCAAGATCAACGTCACCAACGCCTATGCCGGGTCGCTCGCCTGGTCGAATTTCTTCTCGCGCGTCACCCACTATCATCCAGGCCGTGTCGTCTGGCTCATCTTCAATATCCTGATTTCGCTGCTGTTGATGCTGCTCGGCATCTTCCAGACGCTGGAACTGGTGCTGGCGGTCTATTCGGTCATCGCCGCTGCCTGGATCGGCTCCATCTTCGCCGACCTGGCGATCCTCAAGCCGATGGGCGTCAGCCCGCCTTTCACCGAGTTCAAGCGCGCCTACCTGCACGATTTCAATCCGGTCGGGTGCGGTTCGATGGCGCTCGCCTCGCTGTTCGGCATCATCTGCTTTACCGGCAGTTTAGGCGCCCTGGCGCAGGCCTATTCGGCGCCGATCGCTTTTCTCACCGCACTCGTCAGCGCCGTCGCGATCGGCGTCGCCACCAAGGGCCGATACTATCTGGCCCGGCCCCGCGAGCCGCTCGCCGGTTCGCAGAAGGCGACCATCCGTTGCGAGATCTGCGGTCTCGATTATGAACGACCCGACATGGTCCACTGCACCTTCTATGAGCGGCCGATCTGCTCTTTATGCTGCAGTCTCGATTCCCACTGCCATGACGTCTGCAAATCCTCGGGCACGATGCTTGAAACCTCGCGCTCGCGCTATTTCGGCCGCACGCTGCGCAGCAAGATCGCCCCGCATATGGGGCAGCGTCTTCTGAAGGTCGGCGGTGTCCTGTTTTCGCTGGCGGTCATCACGGCGGCGGTGTTCCTGCTCACCTTCCGGCTGATCGAACCGTCTTCGCTGCAGCCGCATCTCGACAGCGGCTCCTTGCTGCTGCGCGTTTTCCTGGCGTTGCTGCCTTTGCTGGCGGTTGGCGCCTGGTGGATCGTCCTGTCGCATGAAAGCCGGGAACTCGCCGAGCGCGATCTCGTTGCCTCGCTGGAGAAGCTGCGCCAGGCGCAGCAGGAACTGGCCAGCAATGAGCGCCTGGCCGCCATCGGCCAGATCACCGCGACGGTCAGCCACGAATTGCGCAATCCGCTTGGCACGCTGGTCACCTCGGCCGACATCCTGCGCCGCTCGCTGAAGGATGCCGGCGAACCGGCGATGGGCGAGTTGCAGCGATTGCAGCGCAACGCCTGGCGCTGCGTGCGCATCATCGAGGACCTTCTGGATTTCTCGCGCAAGCATTCGCTGGTCTTCGCCCCGGTCGCCATCGACCGCTGGGTCGAGCAGCAGATGAGCGAGCAGGACAAGGCGACGGCCCGGCTGGTGACGCTCGATCTGAAGGCCGGTTGCGATGTGCTGGCCGATAGCGAGCGCCTTCGGCAGGCCTTCTCCAATGTGTTGGCCAACGCGGTCCAGGCCTGTGAAGGCGGCGAGGTGGAGGCCCGCATCGCGGTGACAACGGAGCGCCGGCGCGACCGGGTGTTCCTGTCGGTGGTCGACAATGGCGCCGGCATGACGCGCGATGTGGCGAGACGTGTATTCGAGCCGCTGTTCAGCACCAAGGCGTTCGGCGTCGGCCTCGGCATGCCGCTCGTCAAGCGCATCCTCGAACAGCATGGCGGCGATGTCCTCATCGAAAGCCAGGCGGGCGTGGGAACGACAATCACGCTCGTCCTGCCCTGCGCGGTTGCGAGGCCGGCATGATCAGCGATGACAATGACCTGCCCGCCGACGTGATCGGCGAGGGCCCACTGCCCGAAGTGGCTGGCGAGGCCGAGGAGAAAAGCGTCCTGATCGTCGATGACGATGTGGATTTCGCCGCCAGCCTTGCCGGCCTGCTGAGGCTCGAAGGGTACGGTGTCCGCGTGGCGCACGACCCGCAGCAGGCGCTGGCAGAGCTTGAGCGCCAGCGCCTCGCCGTCGCCCTGGTCGATGTGCGCCTCGGCACCGGCAGCGGGGTCGATCTGGTGCGCGATTTCCGCCAGCACAATCCGGACCTCGTCTGCGTCATGGTGACGGCCTACGCTTCCATCGACACGGCGGTGGAGGCATTGCAGGCCGGCGCCTATGATTATCTGTGCAAGCCGTTTCACAGCGAGGACCTGCTGGCCACGCTGAGCCGCTGCTTCGAGCGGATTCGCCTGCTGGAGGAAAAACGCCTCGCCGCCGAGCGCCTGGGGCAGAAGCAGCGCATGGAGGCGATGGGGCAACTGACCAGCGGCATCGCCCATGATTTCAACAATGTTCTGGCTGTGCTGCTGAGCAATCTGCGCTGGTTGGAAGAGCGGCTTGCCGACCGGCCGGAGCTGGCCGAACTGGTCGCCGACGCGCTCGACGCGACGAAATCCGGTTCCGACCTCACCACGCGCCTGCTCAATTTCGGCAGCCAGCGCCTTGAGGACATGACGGTCGTTTCCCTTGCCGTCGAATTGCCGCCGCTGATGCGCATGCTGGGCCGAACGCTCGATGACGCCGTGTCGATCTCGCTCACCGTCGCCGGGGATCTGCACCCCGTGCAGCTGCCAAGCGGTCAGTTGGAGACAAGCCTGCTCAATCTGGCGCTCAACGCGCGTGACGCGATGCCTGATGGCGGCAGCCTGCATTTCGACGCGCGCAACCTGACCGTCAAGCCGGAGGATGCGCGCGTCGCCTCCGGGCTGCTGCCCGGCCGCTACGTGCTCCTGTCGGTCACCGACACGGGCCAGGGCATGCCGCTGGCGGTGCGCCGGCGCGCGCTTCAGCCCTTGTTTTCAACCAAGCCGCCGGGGCAGGGCAGCGGGCTTGGACTGCCGATGGTCGATGGCTTCGTGCGGCAGGTGGGCGGGCGGCTCGGCATTGTGAGCGCACCTGGAAAGGGCACCTGCATCAACCTGTACCTGCCGGCGCATCAATCGCCTTGTTAAGGCGCAAACATGTAGCCGACGCCGCGGATCGTCTTGATGAACTGCGCGTCGCGCACATCGTCGCGCAGCTTGCGGCGGATCTTGCCGATCAGCACGTCGATGCTGCGGTCGTAGGGCGTCCAGTTGCGGTTGGCGACGATGTCGAGGATCTGCTCGCGCGACAGGATGCGTCCGCGCCGCTCCACAAGCGCTGCCAGCAACTGGAATTCCTGGCTCGTCAGCCGCACCGTGTCGCCCTTTGGCGAGGAAAGTTGGTAGCGGGTCGGATCGAGCTCCCAGCCGGCAAAGCACATCACCGGCGATGGGGTCTTCTCCACCCGCTCCGGCAGGGTGATGCGCTTGGCGAAGCGGCGCAGCACCGTGCGGATGCGCGCCAGCAATTCGCGCGGCTCGAACGGCTTGGTGACATAGTCGTCGGCGCCCATCTCGAGGCACACCACCTTGTCGATGGTCGTGTTCTTGCCCGACAGCATGATCAGCGGCAGGTCGTATTGCGCGCGCAGGGTTCGCGCCAGCGTGACGCCGTCCTCGCCGGCTGGAAAGGTCAGGTCGAGGATCACCAGATCGAAACTGTCGTCGGCAAGCGCCCGCCGCATGGCGCGCCCGTCATGGGCGGCGGCGATGCCATACCCTTCGCTTGCCAGGAATTTCTCCAGGAAGCGGCAAAGCCGCCGATCGTCGTCGACAACAAGGATACGGGATCTGGCATCGGGCAGCGACATGGATGCTACGATAGTCGCAAACCGGCCTGCCGGTCGAGCCGGGAAGATGGCCAAATGTCGCGGGCGACCGATCTGGCCGCCGCCAAGACAGAAGCGGCGTGGATCGCTGTTCCTGCGCGGTTTGTCAAATAGCTGAAATTTAAAAGAAATTGTAAGGAGCGCAACTTTTCCTGGAAGCCCTGGACCTCGCCGCGCGGTTACAAAAAATTACAAAACCCGCCTGTTTCGGATTCATTCGGGTTACAGGCCGCTCCTAACCTCCCCTCGCACGGCTTCGTCCGCCGCATTGCGCGGCCGGGCGAGAAAGAGGAGGGGGCTCGTCACGCGGGACCTCCGATTGCCGGCCAATGAGGAGGAGACCCATGCCCAAGACCGTATTTTCCGTCGATCTCAGCAAGGCGCCTGAAGATCAGGCGATCAAGACCCACAACCGCTGGCACCCCGACATTCCCATGGTCGAGACCTTCAAGCGCGGTGAGGTGATCCGCGTCGAGTGCTACGACTGGACCGGCGGCCAGATCGGCAACAACGACAGCGCCAACGACGTGCGCGACGTCGACCTGACGCGCGTGCACTATCTGAGCGGTCCCTTCGGCTTCGAGGGCGCCGAGCCCGGCGATCTGCTGGTGGTCGACATTCTCGACCTTGGCGCGCTGCCGAATTCCGAATGGGGCTTCAACGGCCTGTTCGCCAAGGAGAATGGCGGCGGCTTCCTCACCGAGCATTATCCCAATGCCACCAAATCCTGCTGGGATTTCCAGGGCATCTACACGACGTCCCGGCACATTCCCGGCGTCCGCTATCCGGGCATCATCCATCCGGGCCTGATCGGCTGCCTGCCCGATGAAAAGCTCCTGGCCGAGGCCAATCGCCGTGAGGCGGAACTGGTGGCGACCGATCCGGATCGCGTGCCGCCGCTGGCCGCACTGCCCTATGCCGATACGGCGCTGATGGGCCAGTTGAAGGGCGACGCCGCCAGAAAGGCCGCCGAGGAAGCCTGGCGCACCGTGCCGCCGCGCGAGCATGGTGGCAATTGCGACATCAAGAACCTGTCGCGCGGCTCGAAGGTCTATTTCCCCGTCTACGTCAAGGGCGGCGGGCTTTCCATGGGCGACATCCACTTCTCGCAGGGCGATGGTGAAATCACCTTCTGCGGCGCCATCGAAATGGCCGGCTGGATCGACATCAGCGTCGATGTGATCAAGGGCGGCATGGCCAAATACGGCGTCATCAACCCGATCTTCAAGCCGAGCCCGATCGATCCGCATTTCGACGATTACCTGATCTTCGAGGGCATCTCGGTCGACGAGCATACGGGCGAGCAATACTATCTCGACGCCCATGTGGCCTACCGCCGGGCCTGCCTGAATGCCATCGAATACCTGATGAAGTTCGGCTACACGGGCGAGCAGGCCTACAGCATTCTGGGCACGGCGCCGGTGGAGGGGCGCATCGCCGGCATCGTCGACATTCCCAATGTCTGCGCGACGCTCGCCATTCCAACGAAGATCTTCGACTTCGACATCAATCCGAACTCCACCGGGCCGACCAGGCAGGTCTCGGGGGTGGATGTCGCCAGGACAACCTGAGCGGCAAGGGTCCGCGTTCCACAAACAAGCGGGGCGGCCGAGGAGGGGTTTCCGGCCGACCCTGCCCTTCGGGAGGAGATCTCATGCTGCTCGGATTGTCTTTGCTCTATGTCGGCGCCGTGTTGTTTCTCAACGGGCTCTGGCTTCTGGGAAAAATCGACGACAAGGAAATCGTCGTCATCAACGTGGTGTCCGGCTTCGTCACGCTGTGCGTGTCGCTCGCCTCGGCTTTCGGCGCCAACGCCGATGCCGCTTCGATCAAGGCGGCGGCGCTCACCTTGCTGTTCACCGCGACCTATCTGTGGGTCGCCTACAACCGCGTCGTCGCCGTCGACGGGCGCGGGCTCGGCTGGTTCAGCCTGTTCATCGCCATCACGGCGACGCCCGTCGCCCTGCAGGGGCTGGCTGGCGCGCAATCGGCGATCGACATGTGGATGGGCGTCAACTGGGCCATCTGGGCGATCGTCTGGTTCATGTACTTCCTGCTGCTCAGCCTGAAGCGCGACATCCTGCGCCCGACCGGCATCGCCACGATGCTCGCCGGCATCGTCACCGGCTGGGTGCCGGGCTTCCTGCTGCTCGACGGCAAGCTTTGAGAACCGGCGGCGCGGGCGGAAAAATCGCCCGCGCCGCCTTTTCCCTGTTCTGATTTTCGGAGACCGAAATGCCGCTTTACAACTATGTCTGCGATGATTGCGGCCCATTCGACGAATGGATGTCGATGGCCGAGGCAACCAGCGCCTGCGCCTGCCCGAGTTGCCGGACGCCAAGCGAGCGGGACGTCGCGGCCCCGCATCTGAGCCTGATGAACGGAACGCTGCGCAAGGCTCAGGCCCGCTCGGAAAAGAGCGCCAGCGAGCCGCGCGTGGTCAAGCGGGAGCATCTCGCCGGCTGTGGATGCAGCATGTGCAACCTAAAGAAAAAGCCGCCATCGATGCGCCGCCGATGGATGATCGGCCACTAGATCACGATGATTTTGGATTGAATCAATCCAAAATCATAAACGTGATCGCTCTCAATAAGTTAGAGCGGGATGCGGGCGGAAAACCGCTTCGCACTTTTCCTCATCCCGCCCTAAGGCCCGGGGTGCGCGAAGGGGCGCTTGCCCAAGCGATCGACCGTTCCGGTATGGACTCTCGGGTCGAGGCCCGAGAGTGACGAAGGTTCATGGGCTTGATGTCAACCGCCTGGCCTGGCGAGTTGACAGGGCCTCCCCCACAACTCGTCATGCCCGGCCTCCGAGCCGGGCATCCAGGCCTGAACGGCAAATCCCCGCGCGCCGACCGCGCCCAATGCCGACGTCAGCGCCCCGGACGGGCAACCACCGGGACATAGTGTTCCAGCTCCGGATTGGGGAAGCGCACCGTCTCGCCGGTCTCGGCCGAGAGATACAGCCCCATCAGGATCTCCATCACCGCCACGCCGTCGGCAAAGGTCTCGAGCGGCTCCTCGCCCTTGCGGAAGCATTCCACCATGTGCCGGTTCTCGTCCGTATAGCCGTAGACGCCGGCCTCGTCCTCCAGCACCGGCATCAGCCCCTGCTCGGCATTCTGCTTCTCGACCAGGTCCTCGCCTTCTCCACCTTGCACCGCCCGTGACATGAAGACCTTCAGCCCCGTGCCGAGCGAGTTGAACTCCATCGCGTATTCGGGGCCGAGCAGTTCGAGCTGGATGCGCAGGCCGGCGCCCACATAGGCCCAGGAAGTGGTGGCCTCGATGATCAGCTCGTTGCCGTCCTCGTCTTCCAGCATGACATTGCCGCGCGCGAAATCCTCCGAAGGCCGATTGCCATAATCGACCTCCGCGCCAAAGCGCTTCTTCAGATCGTCGATATAGTGCGGCCGCGTCCATTTCAGATTGGCCACCATGCCATTGACGCCCTTGACCGTCAGCGAATCCCGCTTCTTGCCGGGTTCGGTCAGAAGATGGCGGGCAACCTCCACGCTGTGGCACATCATGTCGAGCAGCACGCCGCCACCCTGTTTCTCGCCCTGCCAGAACCAGGGCTCATGCGGGCCGGAATGCTCTTCCGCCGCGCGCGCCAGATAGGGGCGGCCGGTGGTGGAGGCGGCGCGGCGCCAGATGATCTCCTTGCCGCGGATGACCGGCGTGGCGAACACCTGGTTCTCCAGATAGCCGTGGTTGAGCTTGGCGGCCTCGGCCAGCCGCAGCATTTCGCGGGCGTCCGCCACCGTGCGCGCCAGCGGCTTTTCGCAGGCCACGGCGAACACCTTGCTGCGCCCGGACACCACCTCGTCATGGATGGTGCGCATGGTGTCGATGCGCGTATCGTTGGGCGACAGGATCCAGATCGCATCGACATCTTCCGCCTGCAGCATCGCCGCCAGGCTGTCATGGCTGGTGCAGTCGCCCAGGCCCAGATCGGCGACCAGCTTGGCGATGCGCGCCCGGTTCTCGGGTTTGCGGCTGTAGACGCCGGTGACATCGACATGGCGCACGCCGACCATCGACCTCAAATGGAACTCGGCGATGAAGCCCGTGCCGACAACGCCGATGCGCAGGCGTTTTCTTGGTTGTGCGCTCATACTCAGTTTCCCCTTCTCGAATTCAGGATTTCGGCGGCGCGGTGGTGCCGCGGACGCGCAGCGTGGCGGGCAGCACCACCGGCGCTTCCGGCGCCTGCCCTCCCGACAGAATTTTCAGCAGGATCGTCATGGCCTGCCGGCCAATGTCGATGCGCGGCTGGTGAACCGTGGTCAGCGGCGGGTAGAAGGCCTCGCTCAGATAGAGATCGTCGAAGCCGACCACCGAGACGTCGCCCGGCACATCGCGCCCCATATTGCGCAGCTGATGGATGGCGCCGAAGGCCATTTCGTCATTGGCGACGAAGATCGCCGTCGGCGGCTCGGCCAGCGCGAACAAGGCCTTGCACGCGGCAGCCCCACTGTGCAGCAGATAGTTGCCGTGCGGTTCGTAGCCTTCAGGCACGCAGAGGCCGGCGGCCCGCATCGCCTGCCGGTAGCCTTCGCGACGATCGGCGCTCATGATCTCCGGCACCGGACCGGTGATGTGGGCGATGCGCCGGTGGCCAAGCGCGATCAGGTGCTCCACCGCTGCCTGTGAAGCCGCCACATTGTCGATCTGCACATGCGGGAAACCGGAATCCTCGATCGTCTCCAGCGCAATGACGATGGGCGCGCCGGGCGGCAGCTTGTGATGCGCGCCGTCCTCTTGCGGCAGTTTGCCGGTCATCAGGATCATGCCGTCCGCATGCCCGTCGCGCAGCATGTCGAAATACTCGATCTCGCGCTCTGGATCGTTCTCCGTATTGCCCATCAGCACCGAGTAGCCTGCGGCGCGCGCCGTCGCCTCGACGCTTTTCAGGATGTCGAGATAGAAGGGGTTGCCGACATCGCGCACCACCATCAGCACCGCCATCGAGCGGGCGGTCCTGAGATTGCGCGCGCTGACATTGGGGCGGTAGTTCAGCGCCTCCGCCGTTTCGCGAATACGCGCCCGGGTCTCGGCGGTAACCAGCGCGCTGTCGGAAAGCGCGCGCGACACGGTGGCCGGCGAAACGCCGAGCGCCGTGGCGATGTCCTTGATCTTCGGCCGCCGGTTCATGCGCGCAACCCCCGGCCGCGACCATAGAACAGCATCAGCACGAGCAATGTGGCGCCGAACACCATCTGCCGCCCGGATTCCTCGATGTTGATCGTCGTCAGGATGCTTTGCAGGATGACGAGCAGCACCGCCCCGGCCATGGTGCCGGTATAGCCGCCCTTGCCGCCCGCAAGGGGCGTGCCGCCCAACACAACGGCGATGATCGACGGCAACATGTACTGTTCTCCGACATTGGCAAATGATGAGCCGGAGTAACCGAGCAGGCAAAGTCCGGCAATCGCCGAAAAGACGCCAGACAGCATGAACAGCAACACGCGCATGCGGCGCACGGGCACGCCCGCCATGAAGGCGGCCTGTTCGTTCGAGCCGATGGCATAGATGCGATGACCGAACACAGTGCGGCTGAGGATGAAGGCCATCAGCAGGCCGATCGCAACCCACAGCCACAGGATGCCGGGCAGGCCGAACAGGAAGGGTCTGGTGACGAATTCCGACAGGGCGGGCGCTGCGCGGCCGGACGGAATGCCCTGGCGGACAACGACCAGCAGGCCTTGCAGAACGCCGAGCATGCCGAGCGTCATCACCAGCGGCGGAATGCGCAGCAGCGTGACGCCGAGCCCGTTCAGCAGGCCGAACAACGCACCTGTGGCGATGCAGGCGAGGATGGCAAGCGGAATGCCGCCATCCATGCCGTTCATCGCATTGCCGGCGACAATGGCCGAAAGCGACACCACGCCGCCGACGGAAAGATCGATGCCCTCGCGCCCGCCGAGAATGACGAGGTTCTGTCCGGCCGCGACGATGCCGAGCAGGGCTGCGACGATCAGCAGGCGCAGGATCTGCTGGCCCGAGGCAAAGCCCGGCGACAGCGCATTGCCGAGGAGAAGCAGCGCGACGATCAGGGCAAGCGCCACCGCCAGCGGGTTCTTGATGACATCGATGACGCGGCTCATCTGCGCCCCCGGCGGCTGACGAGTATGCCGACCATCAGGGCGGCGAGGATCGCCAGCCCCTGGACGAAATTCTGCCAATGCGACGGCGTCCCGGCGAAGAAGACCAGCGCGTTGATCAACCCGATGATCAGTGCGGCGATCACCGAACCGACGACCGTGCCGAAACCGCCCGACAGCGCGCTGCCGCCGAGCACCACGGCGGCGACGCTGAACAGCGTCATCTTCGCGCCGACCAGCGGATCGCCGCTTGCCGTATCGCCCGTGATGCAGAAGGCGGCGAGCGCGGCGAACACGCCGCACAAGGCGTAGCCGCCGATGCGGATCGCCGTCACCGGCAGGCCGCTCTGGAATGCCGCCTGCTGCCCGTCGCCGACCGCCAGAAGCTGTGTTGCAAGCCGTGAGCGCGCCAGCAGGTAGAGCAGGATCGCAAGGCCAGCGGCGCAGTAGAAGACGAACGGAATGCCGAGGAAACTGCCGCCATAGGTGCGCCAGAAGGCCGCCGGCGCCGGCATGCCGGCGACAGGCAGGATCGTCAGCGCAAGCCCGGTGAAGAAGATGCTGGTGGCGAAGGTGGCGACGATCGCCTGCAGGCGCAGTGCCGCCACGACGAGACCGTTGACCAGCCCGCAGGCAAGCCCGACGAGGACGCCGACGCCAAGGGCCGCCATCACCGATAGCCCGCCGCCGCCCAGATGCTGCATCAGGACGATGATCGTCACATTGACCAGCGAGGCGATGGCGCCCACCGAGAGGTCGATATCGGCGGCATAGACCACATAGGTCTGCGCCACGGCCAGGAGCATCAGCGCCATGTATGTGCGCACCAGGCCGGTCAGCGAGCGGAAGCTCAGGCTGTTCGGCTCGAAAAGGCCGTTCAGCACCAGAAGCACGATGAGAATGATGAGCGCCGGCAGGAACGGAAAGCGGCCAAGAAGGGCGCCGAATCGGGATTGGTTGCCCATGGTGACGGGTGAAGCGTTCGCCATCATGCGGCCTCGTAGGCTGCGTGATAGAGATTGTAGCGGGTGCGGTCGGCGCCGCCGAGTTCGCGGCTGACGGAGCCGCCGTTGAAGACCAGGATGCGGTCGGCGTTGTTCAGAAGCTCGGCATCCTCCGACGAGTACAGGATGATCGCCAGCCCGTCTTCCGCGAGCTTGCGGATCAGCGCGAAAAGGTCGGCCTTGGCCGAAAGGTCGATGCCCTTGGTCGGGTCGTCGAGCAAAAGCACGTCCGGCCGGTCGATCAGCCAGCGGGCGATGACGACCTTCTGCTGATTGCCGCCCGACAGCGAGCCGATGGAATGCGACAGCCCGGCGAATTTCGTGTTGAGCGCCTTCAGCGCGGGCAACGCTTTCTGTGCCAGCTGGCCTGGACGCGCCAGCCACAATCGGTTGCGCAGCGCATGGATCGGCGTGACGTTCTCGAGGATCGGCCGGCCGCTGATGACGCCGTCGCGCCCGCGATCGCCGGAAACATAGGCAAGCCCGCTGGCGATGGCGCCGCGCGGGCTGGTGGTTCTGAGCGCCGCGCCGCCGAGCGCCACGCTTCCCGACAGCGCCGGCGGCGCGCCGAACAGCGCCCGCAGGACGGCGGATTGTCCCTGCCCATGCAACCCGCCGAAGCCGAGGATCTCGCCACGCGCCACGTCGAAGCTGACATCGGAAAAGCCCTGTCCCGAAAAGCCCGCCACGACAAGCGCCACGCTTCCCGCCGCGGCGGCGGTGGCGGGCGGGGCGCTCTGTGGCGCGGCCAGCCCTTCCTGCTCGCCGACCATCATGCGGATCACCTTTTCCGGGGAGGTGTCGGCAATTTTCGCCGTGCCGACGGTCTCACCGTCGCGGATGACCGTCACCCGGTCGCCGATGGCGAAAATCTCGTCCATGCGATGCGAGATGAAAACGATGCTGCGGCCCTCGCTCTTGAGGTCACGCAGGATTTCGAAGAAGCGGTCCACCTGCGCCCGGTCGAGGGCCGAAGTCGGCTCGTCGAAAATGAGGACCGGCGCCTCCGAAGCGAGCGCTTTCATGATCTCGACCAGTTGTCGCTGGTCGGCGCGCAATCGGCCGATCGGCGTCTCGGCGGTCAGCTCCGCTCCCGCAACTTTCGAGAACAGCGCGATGACGCGCGCTGCCTTTTCGACAAGCGCCTGGCGATCGATGAACACACCGCCCTCGCGCGGCAGGTCGGGCATCAGGATGTTTTCGGCCACGCTGCGGTGTTCGGCCAGGCTCAGCTCCTGATAGAAGATGCCGATGCCGAGCGCCTGCGCGGCGCGCGGCCCGCTGACGGTCACCGGCGTGTCGTCGATCAGCACCTCGCCATGATCGGGGCGCACGCTGCCGGCGACGATCTTGCACAGCGTGCTCTTGCCGGAGCCGTTGGCGCCGATCAGCACATGCACCTCGCCTGCCTCGATCTCCAGATCGCCGCGGCGAAGCGCCATTGTTGCGCCGTAAGCCTTGCTCACGCCGCTGAGCTTGAGTTTGGTCATGACCCGTACATCAATCGCTTCAAGGTTGGCACGGCGTTAATGCCTCCCTCTCCCCGTCTGCGGGGAGAGGGTAAGGGTGAGGGGCGAGCGCCGACGCAAATCCTACTTGAACAGCGCCTCGGCGTCTTCGATCGACAGCGCGCTGGTGTAGGAGTAGTAGCCGGGCTTGCCCTCCATCGAGGCCGCGGCCTCGGCGAGGTTGTCCGAGCCGATGAACGGGATCGGCAGATACATGGCGTTGCCATACTGCCCGGCCGTCGCCGGCTCCTTCAATTCGCGGTCCTGTAGCATCAAAACGGCGACGTTCAACGCGCTGGCCATTACGCCGGGCGGGTTCACCGAAGCGCCGGAGTTCAGCTTGTTCTCGGTCCAGATGTCGATGAAATCCTTGCGGATCTCGCCGGTGGCAGCGATGTCGCCTCCCTTGCCCGCATCCATGATCGAGCGCCAGGCGCCGGCGGCCATGCCGTCCTGCACCCAGACGCCATCGATGTCGGGATAGGTGGCAAGCAGGTTCTGCATCGCCTGCTGGCCTTGTGCCTGGTCCCAGTTGGCGTTGACTTCGTTGACGATCTCGATGCCTTCGTGCTGGCCGAACACTTCGCGATAACCGGCGACGCGCATCTCGTTTGCCGGATGGCCGGCAACGCCGTTGATGGCCACGACCTTGCCCTTGCCCGCCAATGTCTCGGCCAGCCATTTGGCGCTTTCCATCGCCCAGCCCTTCTGGTCGATGCCGACATAGGTCGCATCGGGCGAGGAGACTTCGGCGTCGGTGGCGATCACCAGAATGCCGGCTTCCTTGGCCTGGGCGAAGACGGGATCGAAGGCCGTCGGGCTGTTCGGGTTGATGATGATGGCGTTGACGCCCTGGCTGATGAAGTTGCGCACATGGGCGATCTGGCCGGGCACGTCGACATTGGCGCTCTGCGCCACCACTTCGACGTTGACGCCGCGCTCTTTCCACAGGGCAGCGGCCGCTTCCGCCTCCTCGATCATCTGCGTGCGCCACTCGCTGCCGACCCAGCCGTTCGACAGGCCGATCTTGAAATCTTGCGCATAGGCCGAAAGCGCCGTGCCGGCGAGTGCCGCGGCGGCCACCGCGATTGTTGCCAATCGTTTCATGAAATTCCTCCCTGACAAGATGCGCCGCCGATCCGGATGGTTTCTCCTCCACCGGTGGCCGCGCGCCAATTCCTCCATTGACGCGTCCTCAGCGGCTCAATCGAGCGTGCCGCGCCAATGAAATCGATTGTATTCAGAATGAAATCGATTTCAACAGTGTTTTTATACGTCTTTTGCACAAAGCAGCGCTGGTTTGCACTGCAGCCATGCCAAATCCGCTCCTTTACTGCTGTCGGCACCGCCCGCCGCTCGAAACAGGCGTCGTCGGCAGCGTTCGGCAAAGCAGTCTCTGTTTGAGGCTTTCGGCGCTTGGTTTGTTCCAGCGAGCGCTTGAATGGAGCAAAACCATACCCTCAAACCACGGTATTTTTCCAGTATCTTGGAATATCAGTCTACTGGAGACGATAGTCATGGATTTTGTACCCCTGATCGACCGCTTCGGCGAAAGCGGTGCGCTTCTGGCGGGTGGTGCGGTGGTTGGCGCGGCATTCGGCATTTTCGCCCAGCGCAGCCGCTTCTGCACCCGTTCGGCGGTGCTCGATCTGACACGCAGACGCGACTTGCAGGCGCTTGCCATCTGGGCCGCGGGCTTTGCCGTCGCGGTGCTCGGCGTACAATTGCTGCTGTTGCAGGATCAGCTCAACGTCACCGAAACGCGCTTTTTCTCCACCGCGCAAAGCCTGTCCGGGGCGCTGATCGGCGGCGGCGTGTTCGGCGTCGGCATGGTGCTGGCGCGCGGCTGCGTGTCGCGCCTTCTGGTGCTGACGGCGTCCGGCAATCTGCGCGCCCTCTATTCGTCGCTGATCATCGCCGTGGTGGGCCTGGCCACCTATAGCGGCTTCCTGGTGCCGGCCCGCGACGCGGTGTCGGGTCTGTGGAGCACGGCGGATGTGGGCGGCAACGACATCCTCGCCCATGCCGGTCTCGGCCGTTGGGCGGGCGTTGCGCTCGGCGCGCTTGTGGCCGTTGCTGCGCTTGGCCTGGTCGTCAAGGCGCGTCCCTCGCTGTGGCGGCTTCTGGGGGGCGTTGGTGTTGGTCTCGCCGTCGTCGCCGGCTGGTGGTTCACCTATGCGATCTCGCAGCAGCTCTTCGAGCCGATCCAGGCCGAAAGCCTGTCCTATATCCGGCCGCTTGCCACTACCGGTGAAATCCTCGGTGGCGCCGGGAGCGCCGGCCTCGATCCCGGCCTCGATCAAGGCGTTCTGATCGGCACGCTGCTCGGCGCCTTGCTGGCAGCGCTGGCGTTTCGCGATTTCCGCATCGCCACTTTCGCCGAGCCCGGCACGCCCTCGATCCTGCGTTACACGCTTGGTGCGGTGCTGATGGGTTTTGGCGGCATATTGGCGGTCGGCTGCACCATCGGCGCCGGCTTTACCGGCGGCTCGGTGCTGGCGCTGTCGTCGGTCGCTGGCCTTGCCGCCATGATTGCCGGCGCTGCCGTCGCGGACCGTTTCGTTGACCGCCCGGTGCGGGCAGGGAACGAGGCGCGTCAGGCTGCACCCGTTCCCGCCGAGTAGAGCCTATTCGATGGAGGGGGCGCCCTCTCCATCGTCCTCGCCGTCAGGCGTCACGTCGAGCACGGCGGCGTGCGCGGTGATCTCGGCCGTGCCCGGTCTGCAATCCTTCATGCAGGGTTCCGCCTTGTCGGCGTAGTGCGTCTCGGACAAGCGGTCGTCGTCGATGAAGCCGTCCTTGTTGGGCATATCGACGGCGGTGAAATTGTCGCGGCTGAGCTCGAAATCCTCGTCCGTCACGATGTCGTTCAGATACAGCACATAGGCGGTCAGCGCATAGACATCGTCATCCGACAGGGAGCGCGCGTCGCCGAAGGGCATGGAACGGCGGATGTAGTCATAGACGGTCGACAGATACGGCCAATAGGAGCCGATGGACTTGACCGGCCGGTCATTGGTCAGCGTGTCCAGCCCGCCGGCCAGCACCGGCCAGCGGCCGATCGCCTCGCCGAAATCGCCATGACAGGCTGCGCACTGGTCCGAATAGAGCACTTCGCCCTGGGCGACGGTCCCACGGCCGTCGGGCAATCCCTGTCCGTCCGGCCGCACGTCGATGTCCCAGGCGGCAATTTCGTCGCCGGTCGCCGGGCGGCCGAGATGAAACACGCCATGCGTGGCAACTGCCGTCGCGGGGGCAGCAGAGGGGGGCGGGATTTCCGCCTCGGTTTTTTTCTCCGGTGCGGCTGCCGGCGCCTCGCTCTTTTCCTCGGGCTTGGCCTCCTCCTCCTGCGGTGCGGCCGCATCGCTGGAATAGGATTTCAGGAACGCGAGGAGATTGTCGATCTCCTCCTGTTTCTTCAGGCCGGCGAAGGCCATTTTCGTGCCCTTCACAAAGCTGCGTGGCGCGACGAGATAGGCATGCAGGCTTTCATCGTTCCAGACGAGGCCGCCTTCGCCGGCCGTGGTCATGGCGGGCGAGTATTTGTAGCCCTCGGCCGAACCGGCGGTACGGCCGAACAGATCGTTCAGTTCCGGCCCGACCCGGTGCTTGGCGCCTTCGCCGACCACATGGCAGGCCTTGCATTTGTTGAACACCTTGGCGCCGGCATCGGCATCCTGCGCCGTGGCGCCATTGGCGGTGATCAGGAACGGCGCGAGCACCGCAAGGGCCTTAAGAAATCTCGACATTTTCGACCACTCCGTCCTTCGCCACATGCCATGTCTGGATGCCGTTGTTGTGATAGATCGAATTTGCGCCGCGCACGGCGCGCAATTCCTGCTTGGTCGGCTGAACGAAGCCGGCTTCGTCGATCGCCCGCGATTGCAGGAAAAGCTCCGAACCGTCCCAATCGAACTCGTGGTAGAAGCGGTGCAGCGCCTTCGTCAGGCTCGGCCCGTCGAGCCGCGCCGTCACCCAATTGCGCCCGCCGTCGAGGCTCACGTCGACGCGCGAGATCTTGCCCGCACCCGACCAGGCAAGCCCGGTGAGCACGGTGCGGCCCTTGCCGTGCGTGATCGGCATTTGCGGGCTGGGACTGGTGATGACGGACTTGACGTCCATCACCCAGGTGAAACGCCGCGCCTTGCCGTTGGCGAGCAGGTCGGTGTATTTCGAGGTCTCCTCGCGGGCGTGCCAGGGCTCGTCGCCCACTTCCAGGCGGCGCAGCCATTTGACCCACATATTGCCTTCCCAGCCGGGCACCACGAGGCGCAGCGGATAGCCCTGTTCCGGGCGCAGCGCCTCACCATTCATCTTGAAGGCGACCAGGCAGTCCTCCATCGCTTTCTCAAGCGGGATCGAGCGCGTCATGGCCGAGGCGTCTGCGCCTTCGGGCATCACCCATTTGCCGGCTGTTTTCACGCCCGCTTCCGCGAGCAGGTGTTTCAGCTTCACGCCCGTATACATGACACAATGCACCATGCCGTGCGTGTACTGGCAGCCGTTGAGCTGTGCGCCGCGCCATTCCATGCCGGAATTGGCTGCGCATTCGAGGAAGTAGATATGGTTCTCGCGCGGGAAGCGCATCAGGTCGGCCATGGTGAAGACGAGCGGCGTGTCGACCAGGCCGTTGATCATCAGCCGGTGCTGCTGCGGGTCCACCTCCGCCACGCCGGCATGATGCCGTTCGAAGCACAGGCCGTTCGGCGTGATGATGCCGTCGAGCTCATGCAGCGGCGTGAAATTGACCGATGAGACGGGGTCGGCCGTCAGCCAGGCCACATTGCGCCGCATCACATGCGCTTCGAAATCGGAAGGCTTGCCATAGGGGCTGGCGTCGACGCCGGCGCCCGAATAGCGGTTCCAGTCCTGGATCTCGGTGATCGCCGGGTCGCCCCCGGCGCGCGCCGGCGCAACAAGGCCGGCGGTGGCAAGTGCTGCGCCTGCCGTCAGCCCGCCCTTCATGAAGCCGCGTCTTGTGGATGTCTTCGTCATGAGTGCAATCCGGCTCCTCTACCGAAAGGGGCGATACAAATAAACATATGAATTTTGCTATATATCAGGACGGGACTGGCCTGTCCAACGCTCGCGGCGAATTGACTTCCGCGTACCGGCAGAGCGTTACGGGAAAATTGGGATCAGCCGGCTTTGCCGGCCTTTATCCAGCAACTTTAACCGAGCGGTTTTCCTCAAGCTGCACCAGCGGGTTGCGGGTGAGGTATTCTTCCACCACGTCCCAGATCGGCGGGCCCTCGGTTGCCTCGTTGACGGAGGCCCAGCCGGCCACGGTGTAGTCGCGCGATGCTTCGACGGCCTCGCCTGTCTTCAACAGGGTCATCCCGGAAATGCGGTTGCCCATGGTCTGGCCGGGATCGATGGCGTAGCCCATGCCGCCGACGCGCACCATGTCGCCGCCCTGCTGGTAATAGGGGTCCTCGTTGAAGAGGTTGTCGGCCACGTCTTCCAGGATGGTCTTGATGGTCTCGCCGCTCATCGTCGAGCGATAGGCGGCCGGATAGGTCATCGCGCAGGCATTGTGCAAATCCTCGACCGTGATCGCCTGGCCGGGCAGCACCGATGTGCCCCAGCGGAAGCCGGGCGAAAGGGCGATGTCGGCCTCGCGCACGTCGAGCAGCGCCTGGCAGATCAAATCGTCGAACGTGCCGTTGAAATTGCCGCGCCGATAAAGGAGCGCGTCGGTGCGGGCAAGCTCGCGCTTCAATTCGTCCGCATAGGGCGCGCGCAGCTCGCCCACCAGCTTGGTCATCTCCGCATCCGGCGCGATGACATCGGAGAAAACCGGGATCAGGCGATGGCGGAAGCCCTTCATCGCCCCGTCCTGCACGTCCACATCGAGCCGGGTGACGAACTTTCCGTGCGAGCCGCTGGCGATCAGCAGCGTCTTGCCGACCAGCACCGGCTCGGGCAGCGCGTCATGCGTATGGCCGGTCAGGATGACGTCGATGCCCTCGACGCGGGAGGCCAGCGCCCGGTCGACGTCGAAGCCGTTATGCGACAACAGCACCACCAGCTCGGCGCCGTCCGCGCGCGCCTCGGCCACATTGGCCGCCACATCCTCCTCGCGAATGCCGAACGACCAGTTGGGGAACATCCAGCGTGGATTGGCGATCGGCGTATAGGGGAAGGCCTGGCCAAGGACGGCCACCTTGACGCCGCCGCGCTCGAACATCTTGTAGGCCTCGAAGGCCGGCTCGTTCCATTCCGCGTCATAGATGTTGCCGCCGAGGAAGGCGAAGGGCAGTTCGTCGATGATCTCGGTCACCCGGTCAGCGCCATAGGTGAACTCCCAATGCCCGGTCATGGCGTCCGGCTCCAGCGCGTTCATCGCCGTTACCATGTCCTGGCCGTTGGTCTTCAGCGAGGTGTAGCTGCCCTGCCAGGTGTCGCCGCCGTCGAGCAGCAGCGTGTTGTCGCCGCGCTCGGCGCGGATGCGCTTGATGATCGCCGCGATGCGGTCGAGCCCGCCCATCTTGCCGTAGCTCCTGGCCAGGGCGGAAAAGTCCTCCGACGTCAGCGCATAGGCATGCGGGCTGTGCGGCTCGATGCCATAGAGTTTCAGGAAATCTGCCCCCGTCACATGCGGCGGCAGGCCCGCCGCCGCGCCGACGCCAAGATTGACCGAGGGTTCGCGGAAATAGACGGGCATGAGCTGCGCATGGATGTCGGTCACATGCACCAGCGTGACATTGCCGAAGGCGTCGAAGTCGAGCAGATCGTTCTCGCCCAATTTCTGCTGCGCCGCCGCCCGTGACCATTGGCCGACCAGTGCGGGCCCGGCAACGGCCGAAAGTGCGGCGCCCGCCATCAGAAACTCGCGTCGAGAGAACATTCAAAACTCCATGGCCAAACCATCCCCGGAAAGTATCCCGGAGAACGGCGTCATCGAAAGGAAGGAATGGGCGGCGGGGCCGCCCATCGCATAAGCTTATTGCCGCACCGAGGGCGTCTCGACCGAAAGACCGGTGCCGCGCCAGGTGACATAGACCTCCAGCGCCATCAGCTCATCGGAAAAGGCCTTCGGCGTCTCGGCCCGCGTGTCGCGGATGCAGCCGCGAAAACGGTTGTGCAACGACACCATGTCGGCCTGTTTCAGACGGTAGACGGGAAAGCCGTTGGCCTGCCCCTGGCTCAGATGGTCGGCGCGAATATACTGGCCGGAATTGGCTTCGTGGCAGGACGCGCAGGCGAAGTTCAACTGACCCGTGCGGGTGTAGTAGAGTTCCTTGCCCTGGTCCCACCAGCTCTGCAGCTCGCCCTGGCTGAGATCGAGCTTCACCGGTTCGCCGAGCGACTGGTTCTTGATGTAGGTGGTCAGTGCCTTCTGCTCGGCCGCGTCGAACTTGTAGGCCTCAAGGCCCATGTTCTCGACCCGGCATTTGTCGACCTGCAACTCGATGTTGATCGGCCGCTTGGCGTCGGCATCCCATTTCGGATAGTTCGCGCCGACGCCCTTCATGGTCTCGGCCGCATCGTTGTGGCAGGAGGCGCAGGACTTGCCTTCCGGGCCTTCGACCCGGTTCCAGATGTCGGCGCCCTGCTCGACATAGAGCATGCCCGGATTCTGGAAGGAATCCGCTTCCAGTTCGCGCGTCTCGGCCTCGCGGTAGAGCCAGCCCGAGCGAACCTCGTCGAGCGGGTGGCCTTCCGGCGCTTTCGTACGTGTGACCATCTCGATATCGTCGATGACAAGCGCGTCGTCCACGGGATCGGCCTGAGCCGTCAGCGGCATCTGCAATGCCGCCACCATCATGCCCAGTCCGACGATGGCTAATGAGTGTCTCACGGCTCTCCTCCCAAGCACTTGTTTTCTTGCCGGCGCCTTCGCGCCGTTATTTCACTTCGCCGGCGCTTCGCGCCGTTATTTAACTTCGATGGTCTGCTCGTCCTCATAGACGGAGCCGTCATCGTCCACCCAGGTGAATTTGAACGTGCCGCTCTCCTTCACCTTGGCGCTGAACTCGAAATAGGGGTTGGCCGAGATGGCCGGCTCGATGTCGCAGGAGAACACCGGCGCGCCGTTGAACTCGCAGCTGAACTTGTTGATGATCTGGCGCGGGATGACCTTGCCGTCACTGTCCTTGCGCTGTCCCGATTCCATCGTGTGGCTGATCAGCGTCTTGATGGTGACGACTTCGCCGGCAGACGCGGTCTTGGGCAGCTTGACGCGGGGTTTTGGGGTAGCCATTTCGAAATTCCTTCCTGATCAGCCGCCGCAGCCGCCAATGGTCACTTTCACTTCTTTCTTGTCGATGTAGGTCGTGCCGTCTTTCATCCGCGCAACCGCGATGACGTTCTGCGTCTTGGCAAGCCGCATGCGGGTCGTCGCCGCCGCAGTTCCGCTTGCTTCGCTGAAGCGGAAGGTCGCGACGTCCGGGTTCGGGTTGCCTTCGGCGAGGATCATCACCTCTTCGACCACATCGTCGCCTTCCATGGCGCTATCGACCGAAACCGAGATCGGCACGGTGTTGCCGTTCTCGGCGATTTCCGGCGCCGTCAGTGTCAGCTTGCCCGCTTCCGGCGTCTTGCCGCCGGCGAAATCAGCGATGCGCTTGTCGGCGTCTTCCGCCGAGGCCAGCGCCGGCAGGGCGGAAAAGCCCGTCGCGGCGAAGGCGACGGCACCGGCCGAAAGGCCAAGCGCCTGGCGTCTGTTGATGTTCATACGCATTCTCCTCGTCTATTCCTTGAGCGTGGCGAGATAGGCCACCACGTCTTCAACCTGTTGCGCGGAAAGGATGGTCTTGCCGACCAGGTCCTTCGCCACGTTCTTTCCAACCTTCAGCGAATAGAAGCCGGGCATCACCGTTTCCTCGCCGAACACCTGCTTGGCGTCTGAGACGATGGCGCGCAGCTGCGCCGGCTCCCAGCGCTCGGCAACGCCGTCGACAGCCGGGCCGACCGTGCCGTGGAAGAGGTCGCCCTTCATGCCGGCGTTCTCGTGGCAGGCCAGGCAATTGCCGAGCCCGCGATCCTTGAACACCTTGGCGCCTTCGGTGGGATCCCCTGCCTGGCCGGACAGCGACGCCTGCACGGCGAAATCCTCGAACATCACCTTGTCGGGAGCGGTCTCGTCGGCAAAAGCTGCGCCGGCATGCATCACGAACGCCGCGCACAAAAGTCGTGTCACCTTAATCATCGGCTTGTCTCCTCCGCTCCCTTTTCCGCGTTGAGCGCGCGGATACCTCTTGTCGGTCACGCTACCCGTGCCCCGCGCGATCTTCAATGGAAAAATATAAAATCTTGCATATGTCGTTGTCCACATCGAAACGCCCGGCTCATTCGTCCGCCAGTTTTCCCGCCGCGCGCAATTCATCGAGTTTGCGCGCGTGGTATTTCTGGAAGTGTTCGTCGCCTTCATAGCCCTTGTCCGACACCCACTGGAACATGTGCAGAAAAGTCCATTTGCCGAAGGCGCCGGGCATGGTGGCGACGGCCGCCTCGGCCACGGTCTTGCCCTCCGGCGCTTCCTCGGGAAGGAAGACGATGGTCGGCGTGAAGACGTAGCCCCATTTGCGCGCGGCGGTCTTCTCCGTCAGCGTCGAGCCGTCGAGGTCGGTCACCTCCTCGTCGCCGAACATGTTGTACTGCACCACCTTGAAATGCGCGTCGATGTAGTCGCGCACTTCCGGGTCGCTCAAAAGGTCCTCATGCATCCTGGCGCAATAGATGCAGCCGCGCTGCTCGAAGATGATGGCAAGACGCTTGCCCTCTTCACGCGCGGCGTCGATGTCCTCGGCCATGTCGCGGAAGGTCAGGGAGAACCACGCTTCCTTGTGCAGCCCGTCCTCGCCGATCTCGGCGGCGGCTGGCAGGGCGGCGGCGGCAAAAAGGACGATCGCGGCGAAAAGCGTTTTGAACATGATGCGCACTCCTATCCGATGGTCTGGAATACCGGAAATGTTTCGAGAAGCCAGTAGGAAATGGCCGACATCTGGCCGGTGATGAACAGGATGCCGGTGATTACCAGGAGCCCGCCCATGGCCATTTCTATTCTGTGCATGTGCTTGCGGAAGCGCGCCGCCCAGCCGAGGAAGCGGCTGGCGAAGACAGCCGCCAGGATGAACGGGATGCCGATGCCGAGCGAATAGACGGCGAGCAGCGAGGCGCCCCTGAGCGCCGATCCTTCCGAGCCGGCGACGAACAGGATCGCCGCCAGCACCGGCCCGACGCAGGGCGTCCAGCCGAAGGCGAAGGCCAGCCCCATCACGTAGGAGCCGATCAGCCCGGCCGGCTTCTTGCTCACCTGCACCCGCGCCTCGCGGTACAACAGCGCGATGCGGAAGACGCCGAGGAAATGCAGGCCCATGATGATGATGATCACGCCGGCAATCACCGACAGCACATCGAAATACTGGGCGATGGTGCGGCCGATCACGCTTGCCGTGGCGCCCAGTGCGACGAAAACGGTGGTGAAGCCGAGAACGAAGGCGATGGCGGCCATGATGATGCGCCGCTTGCGCCCCGCCTCCATCTCCTCGGCGTTCAGTTCCTCGAAGCTGAGACCGGCGAGCCAGGCGAGATAAGGCGGCACGATCGGCAACACGCAGGGCGAGACGAAGGACAACAGCCCCGCCAACAGCGCACCGCCAAGACTGACATCCAGCATTCACTTCCCTCCGCCGCGCGCCCCTGACGAGATTGGGTTTGCCCAGGCAAGCCCTGTTAAATCAGCGATGCGATCCCGCTGGAAGATATGCGGAAATTACTATATGTTGCAAACATGAAAAATCGTTCTCCGATCCTTTGCCTTGCGGCCATGCTTTTTGCGCTGCTTTCAACACCGCTCGCGGCGGCCGAACTGGTCATGCTTGAACAACCCGGCTGCGTCTGGTGCGCCCGCTTCAATGCCGAGATCGCACCGGCCTACGCGAAGACGCCGGAGGGCCGGCGCGCGCCGCTGCGCCGGGTCGACATTACCGGCGCGTGGCCGGCCGATCTGCAAGGCATTCCATCGGAACGTTTCACGCCGACCTTCGTCCTGGTCGAGGACGGCCGCGAGATCGGCCGCATGCGCGGCTATCCCGGCGACGAGTTTTTCTGGTATCTTCTCGGCGAGTTGATTGGGAAAATGGACCAGACGGAGAGCCAATGAGCCTGCCGAGACTCAAATCCGACCAGTCGCCGGAGGATTTCGAAGCGCTGCTCGAACAGGCGCGCAAGGCGAGCGACCTGCTGAAGGCGCTGTCGCATGAGAGCCGGCTGCTGATCCTGTGTCTGCTTGCCGAAGGCGAGAAGTCGGTTTCCGAGCTGGAAGACATCATGAAGATGCCGCAGGCGGCGGTTTCACAACAGCTGGCGCGCCTGCGCTTCGACCGGCTGGTCAACACCAGGCGCGACGGCCGCGCCATCTATTATTCCATCGCGAGCGCCGAGGTCGGCTCGGTGATCGAGGCTTTGTACGATCTGTTCTGCGCGCCGGTCAGGAAGGGAGAGCCGAAGATTCGCGAGCCCTGACGGTGCGGCTTTGCGGCCATTCGGCCGCGGGAGGAAATGATGGAATTTCTGCAAGCGCCCGGCTTCCTGGTGGTGGCCGGTCTGCTGGCTGGCTGCGTCATGGGCTATGTGGCGCGGCGCCGGCATTTCTGCACCATGGCCGCTCTCGAGCGCCATTGGTATGCCGGCGACAGCCGCGGCCTGCGCACCTGGGCGCTCGCCGCCGGCGTGGCGATGGTCCTGACGCAAACCCTGATGCTGACGGGTACCATCGATCTTGGCCAGAGCTTTTACCTGCAGCCCTTCTTTGGCCTGACCGGAGCGATCGTCGGCGGCATCGCCTTCGGCTTCGGCATGGCGCTGGCCGGCACCTGCGGCTTCGGCGCACTGGTGCGGCTCGGCGGCGGCAGCCTGCGCGGCCTGATCGTCCTTCTGGTGCTCGGGCTCTCGGCGCTTGCCGCGCAACGCGGTGTCATCGGCAGTCTGCGCATCGCCACGGTCGACAATCTCGCCATCGATCTCTCCTTCGCCGGCGACCAGTCCCTGGGCGGCCTGGCGAGCGCCATTTCCGGCGTCGATATGCACATCGCCGTGGCGGTGCTGGCTGCCGTTCTCCTGTTCTGGTGGATCTTTCGCGACGGTGTTTTTCGCAAGGCGCGCGACCTGATTGTCGCCGGCTCGGTCATCGGCGCGGCCATCGCCTTCGGCTGGCTGGCGACGGCGCTGGCGGCGCGCTATTCCTTCGAGCCGGTGCAGCTTGAAGCCGGTTCCTTCGTCGTGCCGGTCGGCGACACGATCCTGCAGGCCATCGCCTTGACCGGCACCTGGCCGGATTATGGCGTCGGGCTGGTGCTGGGCGTCGTGGCGGGCGCCGCCCTGTGCGCCTGGCGGCGCGACGACATTCGCTGGGAGGCCTGCGACGACGCGCGCGAACTGGGCCGGCATCTGGCGGGCGGCTTCCTGATGGGCACCGGCGGCGTCTTCGCCCTTGGCTGCACCATCGGGCAGGGCATCTCCGCGGTCTCCGTGCTTGCGCTATCGGCGCCCATCGCCATCGCCTCGATCATGTTCGGCGCCCGCATGGGCCTCGGTTATCTGCTCGAGGGATCTGTGCTCGCCGCCTTCCGCCGCAACGCGGCGGAGCCGGCGGAGTAGCTCACCCAGCGACAAAGCGATAGGCGCTGCCATCGCGCTCGGCTATGCCGAAGCCCGGATGGGGCAGGTGAAAGCCGATCAGCCGCGCCTTGTCGCCAGCCAGCCTGTCGAGCAACCGCACGCGGGTGGCGGCACCCATCGCCTGATCCTGGTCGCTGCCCGTTTCGAGATCGGGCCGGACGAACGAGACGGCGTTGGTGATGGCGTCGCCGACAATCAGCGTTGCACCGCCGCTGCCATCATGCACCATGCAGGAGACATGCCCCGGCGTATGCCCGGCCGTGTCCACCGCCTCGACCTGTGGAAAGACCTCCGTCCCGGGCTTGAACAGCATGATGCGCTCCTCCAGCACGGCAAGCCGGTTTTGCGCCCCAACCACGAAACTCTTTCGGTTTTCCGGCATCTTCGACAATGTGTCCTCGGCGCGCCAGAAGTCCCATTCCGCCTCGGCCATGCGGTAGTCGGCATTGGGAAACGCCAGCTCGTCGAAATCGTCGAGAAGGCCCCATAGGTGGTCGGGATGCGCATGGGTGAAGATCACATCGGTGACGTCGGCGGGATCGATGCCGGCTTCGGCCATATTGGCCGCCAGATCGCCCGTTGTGGGCAGGAAGTTCGGTCCCGCGCCGACATCGAACACCGCCAGCCGGTCGCCGCTGCGCAGAAACGTCACGTTGCAGTCGGGCCGATAGCCGTCCGTCGGCATATGGTTCTGCGCCAGGAGAGCATCGCGTTCGGCATCGCCGAGCGTGGGGAACATCGAAGCGATCGGCAGGTTCATGCGCCCGTCGCTGACGACGATGATCTCCGCGTCGCCGGCGGGGAAACGGCCGAGCGCCCCGGCCGGCCTGGGCAGTCCTGCCCCCAGCAGTGCAAGCCCGCCAATGAGGATGTCGCGGCGTGTGGTCATGGCGGAGCCTCCCGATATATTCAGTTTATTGAATGATTTCACGGGCGCCCGCCTGCGTCAACGCGGCGTGCGCCGGTTCGGTGAAAATATGCGAACTTCAAGATATATCTGGACTGGACGTACAAAGGACGCTTTATCGTTCCCATCTTGCGTTCCGCTGCGCGCGATGGCTGATTCCATTTTTCGTGCGGGTCTGCGCGCCGGAACGCTCTGGATATCCGACAAGGAGAACGCGTCATGATGACGATATCGAAGGCAATCATCCTCGCCCTGGCCCTGTCCGCCACACCGGCGCTGGCCGACGACGATGTGACCCTCTACCAGACGAAGGAGCCCTTCGAGGACATCGCGTTCAATGTCGGCGACGCCATCATCAACCGTGGCTATGTGGTCGACTATCACGGCATGATCGGCGAAATGCTTCAGCGGACCGCCGCCGATGTGGGCGCCGACAAGGCACTGTACCGCAATGCCGAATTCTTCCAGTTCTGCTCCGCCGTCATGTCGCGCGCGGTGATGGAGGAGGATCCGGGCAACATCGCCTATTGCCCCTACATCGTCTTTGCCTACGAGACCGAGGATGCGCCCGGCATCGTCAATGTCGGCTTTCGTCATCTGCCCGAGGGCAAGGGACGCGACCAGGTCAACACATTGCTCGACGCAATCGCCCGGGAAGCGGCTGGACAATAGGCGGAGAAGCGCAGCCGGTCTGCGGGTCCGGCCAGTTTTTTGAGCCGGCAAACAAATTTGCGGCAATAATCATTTCATAGCGAAACAAACTGTTTTTCCGACTGCGTTGCCGGGCTGATGTTTGCTTGGCTAATTATATCCCGTGAGTAATGATTCGAATTCCATGAAAGCCTGCTGCGAACCCGCGCTGGAGATTGTCCAGCTTGAGCTGATGCTCGAAATGTCGGATCTGGTGGCGCTGGGTTTTGAAACCACGCTGTTGAATGCGCTGGACAAGCTTGATGGCGCAGTTCTTTTCAACCGCAGGCTGGATGGCGATGACGTCTACCAGCGTGCGGCGGCCGTTACCGTCGGTCCTGACCGGGATGTGGCCCTGGTCTTCCTCGATCATTCCGGAACGTCGACCCATACCGAGGCGGCGGCGGCCAGCCAGCGTCCGGTGGCGCGCGAAGCCCTTGAAGCTGCACGAGAAACAGGGACTGGTTGATCAGTAGTGCGGTCGCCGCGCCTGACAGTGCGGCGCGCCTATCCGTGCCGTGAGCTCGGCCGGGAAACCGTTCGCTGCGAGCCGGGAAACGGCAGGACCTCGCACGCGCGCGACTGCGGCGAATACTGTGCTTTCAGCGCTGCATCCATCAAAATGCCGATGGCCTCCCGCATTTGCCGGGAGGCTGGATCGGAGTCATGGAGCTCGGCCTGGGCGTTTTCGAGATAGGCGTGCACGGACGCAAAATCAGTCGGCATAATATCCCTCTCAGATGCCCCCGCGATTAGCCGACAATGCACAGGAAACCGTAACCGGCAGGCAAACGATGCTGCCGGCATTTGATGCAAATTTTCATCACCGCGCCGCAGGAGTGCTCATGCGACCTCGGCGCGGACGAAATGATCGACCCCGCGTTGGCGCATAAAGTCTGCCGCAAGCTCCGGCGGGAACTTCTCGGGCAGGGCCAACCGCCTCCGTCTGCTGCGCGCGGGATCAGGACGTGGCACGGCTGAAAGCAGGCGCTGCGTGTAGCTGTGCTGCGGATTGGCCAGCACCGCGTCGGTCGGCCCGGTCTCGACGATCTCGCCGCCATACATCACCGCGACCCGATGGCTCACCCGCTCGACCACGGCGATGTCGTGGCTGATGAACAGGAATGCCACGCCGTCGCTCTGTTGCAGCGCCAGCATCAGGTCGGTGACCTGCCGGGCGATGGAGACGTCGAGCGCCGAGACGGCCTCGTCGGCGACGATCAGGCGCGGCCGCGCGGAAAGCGCCCGGGCGATGCACAGCCGCTGGCGCTGGCCGCCAGAGAACTGATGCGCGAACCGGTCGACCGCGTCGGCCTCCAGCCCGACCTTCTCGACCAGGCTGACCGCCAGGTCGCGACATTCCGATGGCCGCGCCAACCCATGGATGCGCGCCGGTTCGGTGACCAGTTCATGCACCGGCAGGCGTGGGTTGAGGCTGGCATAGGGGTCCTGGAAGATCATCTGCGCGTCGCGTCGCGCCGCTCGCAATTGCCGCCGCCCGAGCCGCATCATGTCATGCCCCGCCAGCCTCACCGAACCGGCATCCGGCTCGACCAGCCGCAGGATGGAGCGCGCCAGAGTCGATTTCCCGCAGCCCGATTCGCCGACCAGGCCGAGCGTTTCGCCGGCGCCAAGCGTCAGCGACGCATTGTTGACGGCGGTAAACGCCGATCCGCCCCGGCCGAGAAAGCCGCTCCGTGCGGCAAAGCGGGTCGTCAAGCCGGTCACCTCCAACACTGTCGCCGGAATCGTGCCAAGCACCGGCGCACCCGAGCCCAGCTTGGGCGTCGCCTCCATCAGGAGGCGCGAATAGGTGGCGCGCGGGCGGGCAAAAAGCGCTTCCACCGGCGCCTCCTCTTCCTTCACGCCATGGCGCATGACGACGACGCGATCGGCGATCTCGGCCACCACGCCCATATCGTGCGTGATGAACAGGACGGCCATGCCGATCTCGGCCTGCAACTGGCCGATCAGATCGAGGATTTCCGCCTGGGTGGTGACATCGAGCGCCGTCGTCGGCTCGTCGGCGATCAGCAGGCGCGGCCGGCAGGCGAGCGCCATGGCGATCATCACCCGCTGGCGCAGGCCGCCCGAGAGTTCGTGGGGATATTGCGTCAGCCGGCGCGCCGGCTCGGGAATGCGCACTTTGGCCAGTCCTTCGCGCGCCGCCTCCAGCGCATCGCGCCGCGACATGCGACGATGCCTGACGAACACCTCGCTAACCTGCTCGCCGATGGTCAGCACCGGATTGAGCGAGGTCATCGGTTCCTGGAACACCATCGAGATGTCGCGCCCGCGCAGCGCGCACATGGCGTTGTCGGAGAGCGCGGCGATGTCGGCCTCCGCTTCGCCATGCAGCTTGATCCGGCCTGAAACGATGCGCCCGCCCTCGCGCTCGATCAACCGCATGATGGCCAGAGCCGTCGCCGATTTGCCGGAGCCGGACTCGCCCACCAGCGCCACGGTTTGGCGCGCGCCGATGTTGAAGGACAGGTCCTTCACGGCGGTGTGGCTGCCGAAGGCGATCTGCAGGTTTTCGACCGAGAGGACGGGCTCGCTCATGCCGGTTCTCCGCGCATCCGGGCAGCGACTTCCGGGATTTCATGGAATGGCGGCACGGGTGGCGTCCAGCGGCGCGCATGCGGCGTGAACGTATAGTCCATCGGATCGCGCCCTTCGACGCGCCAGCGCACGCTCGGTCCGTCAAGCTCCAGAAGGCCCATGGCGCCCGCCGGCTCGCCTTGCGTGGTGAAGCTCTCCGTCAGCGATTGCTGCGTCAGATGCGTGATGCCGTCCACCTGGGTGATCGTGTTCCAATGCACGTGGCCGGCGATGCAGACCACCGGCACGCGCGCCTGGGCGAGCGCCGCACGGGCGCGGGACGCCTGCGGATAGGTGGAGGAGGCGGGGTTGGCCTCGAAATAGTAGTTGCCCACCTGCGAATGGCCGGAGACCGGCACGTGGCTGAACACGAGAAGCGGCCGGTCGGCGTTCTGCGCGGTGCGCGAGAGCCAGAGGATATCCTGCTCGCCGAGCTGGAAGCCACCATTCGGCCCGCGGCGGATCAGCGTATCGGCGCGCCACAGCGCGATGCGCCAGTCGCCGATGTCCAGCGTCTGGTGACCCAGCGCCTGGCCGAGGATCTCCTCATTGTCGGTCACGGAGAGATGATCGCGGTCGTGATTGCCGTTGAGGTGGCAGATCGGCGCTTCAACGGCCTTGAAGGCCTCGGCCACCTCGCGTTCGAGCACCAGGTCGGCGTCGTGGTTCTCGTCGGAAATGCGGTCGCCCAGATCGATCACCAGATCGGCGCGGGCATCATTGGAAAAACGGGCGAAATCGCCCGTCAGGTCGAGCGCGGTGTCGCCGCGCTTGGTCATGGAGGGCTTGCCGTGATGAATGTCGGCAACGAGGCAGAGGCGGGTGGACATGGCGGGTTCCCGAAAGTGTGTGAAAAGGGATCCCGCGCCACTGACGCGGCGCGGGATGGGAAAAGATCAATTGCTGGCGAAGCTGATCGAGCCGGCGCGGAAATCGAGCACATAGGGAATGTTGCCCGGCTTCGGCGCCCAGTTGATGTCCTTGCGCATCGCCCAGGATTCAAAGGGGCGGTAGAGCGGCAGGACGGGCGGATCGGCCTGGATACGCTCCATCAGTTCGCCATAGGCGGCCCGGCGTTCGGCCACGTCCTTGGAGAACCGGAAGCGTTCCCAGGCCTTCGCATAGGCCTCGTCCGTGTTGAAGCGGCCTTCCGATTCCGATGGGCCGTTCGGCGCCCACATCACGCCGAAGGAGCCGAACGGGTCGGCGAAATACATCGGGTTCGACCAGTTGCGCGCCATCAGCTCCGGCGAATTGCCGGTCCATTTCTCGCCCACCTGCACCTTGCCCTTGATGCCGACTTCGGCCCACATCTCCATGATCGCCTGGGCAGCAAGCAGACCGTTCGTGTAGTAGACGGCGTCGGTGTCGAAGGTGATCTCGAAGCCGTCATAACCAGCTTCCTTGAGCAACTCCTTCGCCCTCTCCGGATTGTATTCGAAGGTTGTGAGCTCGGGCATGTGGAGTTCGCCGAACTCCTGCATCGTGTGCGAGGCGGGCACGATCGCCTTGCCGAGCCACAGCGCCTCGTTCAGCGTGTCGCGGTCGATCGCCAGGCTCATGGCCTGGCGGATGCGCGGGTCCTTCAGCTTCGGATGGTTGACGTTCATGATCATGACGTGGAACAGCGCGGTCGCCGCGCCCACCGTCTTGAGGTTCGCGTCGCCATCGATCAGCGAAAGCTGGTCGGGCGCGACATTGGTGATGATGTCGGCCTCGCCGGTCTTCAGCGCCGTGATGCGCGAGGCGGTCTCGGGCATGCGCTTGACGGTGACGCGGTCGAGCGGCGCCTTGTCGCCCCAGAAATCGTCGAAACGCTCATAGACCACCTGTTCGCCGGGAGAGAAGGTGGCGATCTTGTAGGGGCCGGTGCCGACGGGCTTTAGCGAGAATGCCTCGTAATCGTCGTCCTCGGCCACCTTCGGATCGCCAGCCAGAGCCTTCGTGTATTCCTCCGGAATGATCATGACCTGCTGCAGGTTGAGCAACGTCTCCCAAAGCGGCTCTTCGCGCTTCGCATGGATGCGCACCGTATGGTCGTCGATCTTCTCGGCCTTCGCGAAATTCTCCAGCCGGTCTCGGGCGCGCACCTGGTAGGGCGGGAAGGTCGCCTGATACATGCGGTTGAGCGAGAAGACGACGTCGTCGGCGGTCAGGTCCTCGCCATTGTGGAACTTGACGCCTTCGCGCAGCTTCAGTTCCATCACGGTCGGCTCGACCAGTTCCCAGGAGACGGCCAGGCCCGGCAGCCACTCGGTCTTGTCGCTGTCGAGGTTCTTGGCGATCAGCGTGTCGAAGCTGTTGTAGTAGAATTGCGAGCCGACATTGGAATGGTCGCGGCCGGGATCGAGATAGGGAGCGATGTTCGAGGCGCCGACCGTGATCTCCACGGCGAGCGCCGGCATGGCGAACAGGGTCGCGATGGCGGTCGTGGCAAGAAGTCGTTTCATGTTTGCCTCCAGGGCGTTGGTTTGGGTGGTCGTTCTCGGGCCTTGGCGGCCTCTTGTTGAAAATCGCGGTTACCGGGCGCGCAGGCGGACATCCGTCCTGTCGCGCAGCCAGTCGCCGAGGATCTGCACCGCGAAAGTGATCAGCAGGATCATCAGCGCCGGGGCGACGACGATCCACGGCGCGGTCGGCATGTAGTCGCGGCCGATGCCGACCATGGCGCCGAGCGTCGCCGTCGGCGGCTGCACGCCGAGCCCGAGGAAGGACAGCGTCGATTCGAGCAGCACGATGTTGGACAGCGACAGGGTGAACTGCACCACCAGCGGCGAGATCACATTCGGCAGGATATGCTTGAAGGCGATGCGCGGACCCGAGGCGCCGGCCGAGCGGGCGGCCTCGATGAACGGCATCTGCGCCAGCCTGCGCACCTCGCCGCGCACGATGCGCGCCGACTGCTCCCAGCCATAGACGCCGAGCACCAGCACCATCACCTCGATGCTCGAGCCGAAGATGGCCAGCAGCAGCAGGGCGATCAGCGTGAATGGAATGGCGATCTGCGTGTCGACGGCGCCCATCACCATGTCCTCGAACACGCCGCCGATCAGGCCGGCCAGGATGCCCAGCAGCCCGCCGACGACGAGGCCGATCGACGCGCCCAGGAGCGCCAGGGTCAGGGTCAGGCGCAGGCCATAAAGCGTGCGCGACAAGACATCGCGGCCAAGTTCGTCCGTGCCGAGCAGGTAGCCGTCCTTGTAGCGCTCGAAGCCGATCGGCGGTCGCAGCCGGGCGATCAGGCTCTGCTGCTCGGGGCCGAAGGGGGCAATGAAAGGGGCCAGTATGGCGGCGGAGATGAGGATCACGGCCAGCACCATTGCCGCGCGCTGGATCGGATCGGCGTCGCGCCAGATCGCGCTTGCGCCTTTGAGCCGGCTGTTCGCGGCGATCGACGGGGTGAATGCGGTGTCGGCCATGGCTCAGGCCCTTCCAAGGCGGATGCGCGGATCGGCGTATGCATAGGCGATGTCGACCGCGGCATTGATGAAGAGGACGGCCACCGAGACGGCGATGACGCCGAATTGCAGGACCGGGTAATCGCGGACGATGGCCGAGCGGACGAGCAGGTCGCCGATGCCGGGCCAGGCGAAGATCGCCTCCACCACCACGCTGCCGGCTGCCGCCAGCCCGGCGATCTGCAACCCGATCACCGAGAGGATGGTGATCGATGCGTTGCGCAGCCCATGCTTGAAGATGACGGTCTGCTCCGACAGACCCTTGGCGCGGGCGGTGCGCATGTAATCCTGGCCGAGCACATCGAGCATGGCGTTGCGGGTGAACCGCGTCAGCCCGGCGATCAGGATGCCCGACATGGTGATGGTCGGCATGATGAAGTGCCAGGGCGTGCCGTTGCCCACCACGGGCAGCCAGTTCAGCCAGTAGGAAAAGATCAGGATCATCAAGGTGGCCAGCACGAAGTTCGGCACCGCATAGCCGACGAAGGCGATCACCATCACCGCGCTGCCGATCCATGACTTGCGATAGACGGCGCCGAGGATGCCCAGCGGCAGGGACAAAGCCAGCGTCAGCACCACGCTGCTGAGAAGCAGTTGCAGTGATGGCCAGATGCGTTCGCCGACGATTTCGGCAACCGGCCGGCGCTCGACGAAGGAAAGGCCGAATTGCCCGTCGGCAAACGAGGCGAGGAAGGCCCGATACTGCACCCAGGTCGACTGATCGAGGCCGTAATAGCTGGTCAGCAGTGCCCGGTCCTCCTGGGTGATGCCCTCGCCGATGACGAAATCGATCGGGCTGCCGGAAAGGCGCGTGGCGAAGAAGACGAGCGTGACGATGACGAAGAAGGTGACGAGCATCTTGAGGATGGTTCGCGCCAGATAGGTCAGCATGCCGCCCTCCTGTCGCGCGCCGGCGGGTTGCCTGGCGCCTCGAGATGGATGAAGGCGATGCCGGCGGCCCGCGCCGCCAGGCCGTCCGTTTCCGGATTGTCGCCGATGAAGATGGCGTCGTCGCGCGCCGCATCCGCGTGCTTCAGGGCAATGTCGATCAGGTCCGGTGCCGGCTTGCCGATCGACCGGAACGAAACGTCCGGCCGGCAGGCGCGCAGGGCCGCCAGCAGCGCGCCCGTCTCCGGCATCGGGTGGCCGTTGGGTCCCGGATGCGTCCGGTCGAGATTGGCTACATGCAGCGCTGCGCCGCTTTCCAACTGGGCCAGCAGCCGCCCGAGGCTGTTGAGGTCGAATGTCGTCTGGCGCGCCAGCAGTATGCATTCCGGCGCGCCCTCGTCGACGGCAAGGCCGAGATCCGACGCCAGATCGCGGATCGGCGCTTCCGCGTGCAGGGCGATCCGCGCGCCCGGATGCTTTCTGGCGAGCTGCCGCACGGTCTGCTCGCCTGCCAGCACGATGCGCTCGGGCGTTATGGGAAGCGCCATCCCATGCAGCCGCGCGCTCAACGTTTCGGCCGTGTCGGAGGAATTGTTGGAGACGATCCACAGGCGCCCGGCGTTGCGCGCCACGAAGCCGCGCGCGCCGTCATAGACGTGATCGCCGGTGATCAGGCAGCCGTCCAGATCACACAGGATCGCCGCGTGATGGTCGAGCGGCTGCAGCGAAAGGCTGGCCATGGAAGAAACGGGGTGCATGAAGCGGCGACGTCCTTGTTGTCGGGTTCAGCGCGGCAGGCAACGCCCCGGCGGATGGCCGGGTCGCGCAGTCCTGCATTGTGATGACGCTCGTGGTCTGACCGAAACAGATGGTTCCCATCTGACAGGATCGCACCACTGGTTTGCAGTTCTGTTCTGCCGGCACCCTGCGCGGCGACTGTGACACTGCCGTTACAAACCAAGGCTATTCCTTGGGTGAGACAAAGAATTTCCTTGGATGTGGACAATGCCGATCACGCTACCGCGCATTCGCGCCATAAACGCCGTCGCCCATGGCGGGTCCTATGCCGCCGCCGCACGGCAATTGGGCCTTTCGCAGCCTGCCGTGTCGCAGCATGTGCGTGACATCGAAGCGGAGTATGGCGTGCGGCTTTTCCTGCGCAAGAACGGGGCGTTGCATCCGACGCCGCTTTGCGCCCAGCTTTGCGACATTGCCGAGCGCATGACGGGCGAGGAACGCGAGGCGGAACGCATCCTGACGCGCCACACGACGCTGCTCGACGGGCGCCTGTCGATCGGCCTCGGCAACTCCATGCCGGGCATGGCCGTCATCGCCCTTTTCCGCAAGCGGCATCCAAGCGTTTCCGTGGCGGTGGAAACCGGCTCCTTCGAAAAGATCGTCAAGGCGGTGCTGGCGCGCGAGGTGGATGTCGGCGTCCTGCCGGACGTGCCGGCCGACGGCCGCTTTCGCACGGAGCTTCTGGTGCGTCAGGATGTGGTGGCTGTCGTTCACGCCGACAGCGCGCTGGCCGCGCGGCAGAGCTTCACCTGCGCACAATTGATGCAGGCTCCGTTGATCTTCCGCACGCGTGGCTCCTCCACCCAGCGCGTGGTTGACCGCGCGTTCAAGGCGGCCGGTTTCGAACCGGCGCCCCTTCTGATGCTCGACACGCGCGATGCGGCCTATGAGGCGGTTGCCAACGATCTGGGTGTCGGCTTCATGTGGCGGCATGGCACCGGCCGGACCGACGCGGTAAGGCGGATTCCCGTGCGTGAGATGAACCGCATGTATGACGAGGTGGCGTTCACGCTTGCCGACGAACAGGCGGTGATTGTCGGTGCATTCATGGCCGCGGTGCGGGCGTTTCGGGCCGACGCTGCAGCCGGCGGTTTCTCGGAAAAATGAAGTTTTCCAGAGCTTTAAATCATCCGGGATTGGCGGCGGCACCGCGATTCGTTAAAACACGATGCATAGCGTCAACTTTTAATAGAAGTTTGCCGGTTATCAACGAGTCAGGCAGACTGGAGGTCTTCGAGACTCATGGACAAGACGCTTTTGCACCGTACTGGAAACCGGACTTGGCTTGCTGCTTTTGTCGTGCTGGGCGTCCTTGCCGCGGTGGGGCTTTCGTTTCTCGTCCACTATCTTCTGTTTTTCGGCGACAACATCAATCCTTATCAGCGCAGCCTTGCGGCGGCATTGATCCTGCCGGTTGTCATCGCCCTGCCGCTGTTGCTCTACATAGGTTATAATGCCCAGACGCTGAGGCGCTTCAAGCGCGAGCGCAATTTTGCCGCCGCGCACGATCCATCGACCGAGGTTTTGAACGGCAGCACCTTTACGACGCTGGTCGAGCGGCGGCGCTCCTCGTCGATCTCCGAGGCGGGCCGGACCTTCGGCGCGCTTCTGATCCTGGAGGCGCAAAACGCCCGGACGATCAATCTCAACTACGGCTTTCGTTGGGGCGAGGAATCGATGCGTCAGATCGCTTCGGTCATCCGCGCCAATGTCCGCCGCAGCGATGTCGTCGGCCGCCTGAGCGACAGCGAGTTTGGCATTTTCCTGCCGGGGGCGAGTGTCGAGCAAGCGCGCGATGTGGGCGAGCGGATTCGTGCCGCGGCCGCCTCGGCACCCTTCCTGGCCGAAGGCGAGCCGGTTCATCTGGCGCTGGATATCGGCGGCGTGATCTTCGAGGATCAGATCGAGTTCCAGGGCCTGATGCGCGTCGCTTCGGAACAGCTCGACATGGCGAAGGCGAAAGGCGCGGATGGCTTCCGGCTCAGCGCCATACAGGCTTCCGATGCGGATGAAGCCGGCGAAGGCCGCAGCAAAAACTAGACCTTCCGCGGTTTGGCGCGGCTCGAGAAGACCGGCTGACGCCGCTGCTCGCTGGACTCTTGCCCCCGATAGCCACAGAATAGTTAGCTGGCAGAGCAGGCTGCGGTGAGCCGCCTTGTTGCTGCTGGTTTCAGCGCGCGGCGACGCATCGCGCTTCGCTCTGTTGCTGTGGGGAGCGGTGATGGGTTGGAAATCTCTCTTCTTGCTGGCGGCGGCGCTGGCGGTTGCGTTCCATGCTGCGGCCGATGAGCGCCAGGGACGGCTGGCCCCGGCACTGCGGATCATCGCCCACGATCCGGCTCTCGACGTTCGGTCTCTCTACAGGAACCGGGTTGCGGTGCTTTCGAGCTACGCCGACGCCATGTCGATCCACCGCCGCTATGCGGTGGGGCATAAGGGACGATATTCCTACGGTCCCGGCTTTCTCGATGGCACGCCGCAGGGTGCGTGGACCTTCCTCAGCCCAACGGGCGACGAGGTGGAGCGACGGCAGGACGGAACGCTGACCATCTCGCGCAACAATTACCTGGCGAACTGGTATGCTGAAATCGACTGCCGCATCGCCGAATGGCCGACGCTTTCATGCCGAGACGGTCGCCCGCGCTCGATTTCAGCCCCGAGCGCGACCAGCATCCGGATCGACGGACAGACTTTTCTGCTGGCTGGCGGCGCGGATTAAAGCATTTTGCAGTCAGGTGGAATCACTTGACGTCCGCATAAATGCGGAAAAACAATGAGATAGACCGGTTCAGCGTTTCTATGAAACGCTGAACCGGTCTAGATGGAAGGTCCGGCGGACAACGCTCATTGCGCCCGGCCGGTGGTTGCGCTCATTTCGATGGAGACCTGACGTGCTTTTCATCAAGCATCTTATGCAATCGGCGCTGATGGCGCTCCTGGTGGCGGCGAGCACGACCGTGCTGGCCGAGGAGACGCGGGTCACTGTGCGCCAGTTCGATCCGGCCACTGGAACCTGGATCCGCAAGGAACGGAACCTGGCGTTCAAGACGCCTTGGAGCGATTCGGCGATCAAGCCGGAGGTCGTCCCGTTCGCGGAGAAGCTGCCCGCCGGAACCATCGTCATCGACACCGGCGCGCGCCGGCTGTTCCACCTGCGCGGCGACGGAACCGCGACCCGCTACGGCATCGGCGTCGGCCGCGAGGGCTTTGCCTGGCGGGGCCGCGAGCATGTCTCGCGCAAGGCCGAATGGCCGGATTGGCGCCCGCCTGCCGAGATGATCCGGCGCGAGGCCGCCGATGGTCGTATTCTGCCCGCAGTGATGGAGGGCGGACCCGAGAACCCGATGGGTGCCAGGGCTCTTTATCTCGGTTCGACCCTGTTCCGGATCCACGGGACGAACCAGCCCTGGACCATCGGCAAGGCCGTGTCCTCCGGCTGCATTCGCATGACCAATGATGATGTCGTGGCGCTCTACAACCAGGTCAAAATTGGCACGCTTGTGGTTGTCAGATAGGCTTCCGAAGCCGGTTAAAGGCCGTGCTTCAAGTTTGAAATGTTTAACAAAACAGCGGTTTTGTTGCGCTTTTGCAACAAAGCGTGAGAATGAGTCGGCTAAACTACCCATTAAGAGGTAGTTGGCTGGCTGATGACGTAGCGTTGCGTCCGATGTTAGCCTAGCATGAACTGGAAATCCGGCACGGGACCGGGCAGGGCTCGACGTTTGCTCTCGAGAAGAAGCAAGCATGAGGGGGAGCAATGAATTTTAAACCGCGTATCACGCGTATTCTGGCAACGGCGCTGCTGGGCAGCGCCGTATCGCTGGCGGGAATCAGTGGCGCAAGCGCCCTGTCGCTCAAGGAAGCGATGGCCGTGGCGCTCGAATCCAATCCGGAGATCGGCCAGGCGGTCGAGAATCGCGAAGCGATCGAATTCGAGCTGCGGCAAGCCAGGGGGCTCTACCTGCCGAGCGTCGATCTCGAGGCGTCTGCCGGCGTGCGCCGTCTGGACAATCCCTCACGTCGCGGTGTCGGCATCGAGGACGATCCGCTCTATCCGGCGGAAGTCGGGCTGTCGGTCACGCAGAAGCTGTTTGACGGCGGCGGCCGCCGCGCTGAACTCGAGCGTCAGGCAGCACGCGTCGATTCGGCCTCCTTCCGCGTGCTCGAGCGATCCGAGACGATCGCGTTGCAGGTGGTGCGCGAGTATCTCGAATATCTGCTGCAGATCCAGATCGTCAACGAGGCGCGCACCAATGTGGGCTTCCACCAGTCCATGCTGGGCGACATCGGCTCCCTCATCTCCGGCGGTGCTTTGACCGAAGCGGATCGCCAGCAGGCCCAGGAAAGGGCTCTGGCGGCCAAGGCGCGGATGAAAGAGGCCGAGGAAGAGCTGGAAGGCGCGAAGATCCGCTTCTACAAGCTGGTCGGCAAACCGCTGACGAACCCGACCATGCCGCGCTCCGTGGCGTCCGCCCTGCCGCCGTCGGTGGAAGCCGCGATCGGCATCGCCCGGCAGAACAACCCGCGCATCAAGGTCGCCAACTCGGACATCGACGCGGCTGACGCGCTGGTCGACGCGGCGCGTTCCAACATGTTCCCCGAGATCAGCGCCGAAGGCCGCGCCCGCACCGGCTACGACATCGACGGCGCGGACGGCCGCACCCATGATCTTCAGGCGCGGGTCGTCGCGAAGTGGAATCTTTATCGTGGCGGCATCGACGTCGCCAACGAGCAGGAGCAGATCCGCCGCGCCAGCGAACAGCGCCTCGTGCTGCACCAGGCCTATCGCGAGGTCGAGGAGGCCGTGCGCATCTCCTGGGATCGGCGTCTGCGGCAGATAGATCTGGCCGGCACGTTCAGCCAGCAGGCCGCGGCCAATGCGCAGCTCGTGAATTCCTATCGCGAGCAGCTGGTCGTCGGCCAGCGTTCGCTGCTCGACGTGCTCGGCGCCCAGAACACGCGTTTCAGCGTCAATGTCCTGTCGAAGACGGCGCAATACGCGGCCCTGTTTGCCGAATACCGCATCCTGGCCGCCACCGGCACGCTGCTCGACACCATGCACCTGCAGAGCGCCAAGCAGTCGGAAGCCTATGCGCGCACCGAATTCAACGTGCCGGAAACCGCGCCCACCGAGACATACAAGAGGTTGCCGACCAGGCAGGTGAACGATTTGCCGCTCGATCTTCTCGCGCCGATCCGGAGACAATAGCCGGGTCGGTCAACTTGGCGTGATGACTGCTGTTGGAACAGGTTCGCAATCCCACCATCGAGACTCCGCTTCAGGCGGATGGCTTTCGGCCTGCCTTTCGCGAGATCGCACAATTCCTCGCCCGTCCGGCGTCAGACACGGTTCTTTTCTCGGACACGCCGTTCGATGAGTTGAGGCCTTCGGTCGAGGACGTCGAGCGCCTCGCGGCCCGCATCGGCCTGGAAGTCGCGCAGCACGGTTCGCGTGAACTCGCGAGCGGCGGCATTGACCTGCCCGTTCTGGTGATCTTCGAGGATGGCTCGGCGCAGGCCTTGCTGGAGACGTTGCCGGACGACCGCATCAGGACTTCCTTGATGCCGGACCCCGCCTCGGAGAAAGGCGTTTCGCTGGCCGAGCTGCTGGCGAAGAAAATCCGGCTGATCCTGTCCTTCAACGTCGTCTATCTCAATCATCTGGAAAACGCCGAGGGCGGCGCCGGCGGCAGGATTGAGAAACGGCACTGGCTGACCACGACGCTGGCGCCGTTCTGGCGCTCCTACGCCCAGGTCGCGATTGCCGCGCTGTTCGTCAACTTGCTCGCGCTGGCCTCTCCGCTGTTCGTCATGAACGTCTATGACCGCGTTCTGCCCAACCAGGCGACGGCGACCCTCTGGGTGCTGGCGCTTGGGGTGGCTGGCGCGGTGCTGTTCGACCTGCTCCTCAAGAGCGTTCGTGCGGCGCTGATCGACTATGCCGGTCGCAAGGCCGACCTCAAACTGTCCTATCTGCTGTTCGAGAAGGTGCTGCACGCCACCCTGGCCTCGCGGCCCATGTCGACCGGCGAATACGCAAACCGTGTCACGCAGTATGAGTTCGTCCGCGAATTCTTCACCTCGAACACGCTGAGCACGATCATCGACAGCGTGTTCGTCTTCGTGTTCATCCTGGTCATCTACAGCGTCGCGGGCTGGCTCGCCCTGATCCCGGCGACCGCTTTCGTCATCGCCCTGATCATCGGCTTCGTTGCCCAGTCGCGCATCGGGCGTCGCGTCGCCTCGGCAAACAACGAGGCAGCACAGCGTCAGTCACTGCTGGTCGAGACCATATCGACCATCGAGACCGTGAAATCCCTGCGTGCCGAACGCGTTCTCCTGCGCCGCTGGAGCGAGCTGGCGAAGAATGCCTCGCGCACCGCCGAAAGCATCAAGCAGCTGTCCTCCTGGGCGGCCAACATGACCCAGTTCGTCCAGCAATTGGTGACGGTGGCGCTGGTGGTTGCAGGCGCCTACGAGTTCTCGCAAGGAAATATTTCCTCCGGCGCCATCATCGCCACGGTCATGTTGTCCGGCAGGGCCGTCGCCCCGCTCGGCCAGATCGCCATGACGTTGTCGCGCATGCGCCAGGCGCTGTTGTCGCTGCGCATCCTCGATGCGATCATGCAGCAGCCGGAAGACCGGCCCGAAAGCAGCGGCTTCGTCAACCGCGATATCCGCAGCGGCAGCATCGCCTTCCGCTCCGTCGCTTTCACTTACCCCGGCGCCGACAGCCCTGCGCTGAGCGGCTTCAATCTGACCGTCCAGGCCGGCGAGCGGGTCGGCATCATCGGCCGCATCGGCTCCGGCAAGACGACGATCGGCCGATTGCTGGCAGGCCTTTATCCGCCGACGGACGGCAGTCTGCTGCTCGACGGTGTCGATGTGCGCCAGTACCATCCTTCCGTGGTGCGATCGGCTGTTGTCTTTGCCTCGCAGGGGGCGGATTTGTTTTCCGGCTCCGTCAAGGAAAATCTTCTGATGGCAAACCCCGGCGCCACCGACGAGCAGATCGTCGAGGCTGCCCGGCTTGCCGGGGTCGATCAGTTCGTGGCGCGCCATCCCAGGGGCTACGACATGCCGGTCGGTGAACGCGGCAACCAGCTATCCGGAGGCCAGCGGCAGGCAGTTTCGATCGCCCGTCTTCTGCTTTGCGATCCGAAGGTGGTCTTTCTGGACGAACCCTCGGGCGCGATGGACCTGGCCAGCGAGCGAGACCTGATCGTCAAACTCAGCAACGCGTTCAAGAAGGACGTGACACTGATCATCTCGACGCACCGCCACAGCATGTTGCAACTCGTTGACCGGCTGGTGGTCATTGACCAGGGGCGCGTCATCGCCGACGGGCCCAAGGAAGCGGTGATTGCCGAACTGCAGAAGAACGCTCAGGGCAAACGCCCGGGCCAAACGCGATAAGGCACAACTCCACACCCGCAGCCGGGGCATGGCACGGTGTGAGAGCAGAAAGGTGCAGGAAAGATGGATCGTCCTCCTCTCGCAGCCCGATTGGGCCTGGTCGTGATCGGCGCCCTTTTGATGACTTTCATCGGCTGGGCATCGATCGCCGAAGTGCAGGAGATCGCCCGCGGAGAAGGCCGGATCATCCCGGTCTCCAAGACCCAGATCGTCCAGTCCAGCGAGCCGGGCGTCGTGCTGGAAATCGCCGTCAAGGTTGGCCAGATTGTACGCAAGGGCGATTTGATCCTGCGGCTCGATGACACCGTGACCGCCTCGTCGCTCGGCGAATCGGAAGCCCGCGCGCGGGCGTTGCGGGCCCAGATCGCCCGTCTCGAACTGGAAGAGACGGGGCGCTTCGAAGACGATTACATCTGCCCGGACACGCTGAAGGACGTCGCGCCGCAAATTTGCGCCAATGAAGCGCGCCTGATGAAAGCACGGTCCGACAACATCCTGAACAAGCGTTCCGTCCTGACGGAGCGACATCAGCAGCGCCTGAAGGAACTCGACGAGGCGCGCGCCAACATCTCCCGCCTGGAGGAGAACCGGAAGATCTCGCAACGCGAAGCCGACCTGCTCGGTCCGATGGTCAAGCGCAAGCTTGTGGCGCAGACAGAGCTTCTGCGTGTGGAGAAGGAGCTGACCGAGAGCCAGGGCCAACTCGACCTGTCCCGCGAGGCGATCCCGCGCATCGAGGCCTCGATCAACGAAGCCAACCTGCAGAGAGAAGAGCTGAGACTGCAGGTGCAGCAGGAGGCATTGGCCGAGAAGACCCAGGCGCTGGCAGAGCTGTCGGTGATCGAGGCGACCATCCGTGGCGCCAGCGACCGGGTGGCGCGCACCGACATCCGTTCGCCGGTCGATGGCATCATCAACACGCTGGAGGTCAATACGGTCGGCGCTTACGTCGACCCGGGCACGGTGATCGCCGGGGTGGTGCCGACCTCGGAAACATTGCTTGTCGAGGCCCGCATTTCGCCACGCGATGTGGCCTTCGTCAGGCCGGGGCAACCGGCCCTGGTCAAGATCTCCGCCTATGATTTTTCCATCTATGGCGGTCTTGTCGGCGAAGTGCAGAACATCTCCGCCGACAGTCTTGTCGACCAGAGCACCGGCGAAACCTTCTATCAGGTGCTGGTCAAGACCGACAATGCGGAACTGGTCAAGGACGGCAGGAGCTACGCCATCATCCCGGGCATGGTGGCCACGGCCGATATCATGACCGGCAAGAAGACGATTCTTGCCTATCTCATGAAACCCATCAACAAGGCGCGCAACGAGGCGCTGCGCGAGCGTTGAGCAGCGATGATGGATAAGGATGCGGTGCTGCACGATCGTTGGGCATTCGCCCCGCGCTTTCGCGTCGTCCGGGTCGGCGAGGGGCGGCGCGGCATTCGCCTGGAAGAAATTTACTGGGCGGCGCTGAAGGACATGTCCAGCGCGCGGGGTGTTTCCGTTGGCGCGGTCGTCGAGGAATGCGAGCGCCGGCTGGACACCGGCGGAAACCTCTCTTCCGCCCTGCGCGTAGAGGCGATGATGCATCTCCGGCATGAACGGGAAGCGGCGCGCGCCCGGACAGGGTTGAAGGCGGTTCAAAATCAGGTCCAGGCCTGTCCGTCGCCGTGCTTTGCCCTGTCGGACGACAAGCGGTTGATCGCCCACAACCTGACCTTCATGTCGTTTGTCCAGTCGCGCCTGTTGCGCCTGCCGTTGCGCTCCACGGCACAGGGCGTTCGTCTTTCGCTCGACGTGCAGTTTGCCGAACTGGTCGACAAGCTGAAGATCGAAGGCAGCGGGCCGGCGACGGTCGGCTTCGTCATCGGCGTCGACGAGCAGGTCATTCGCGGACGTCTCAACGCCGTCTTGGCGCCGCTCCTGGACAGGGATGCCATCGTCGGCTTCATCCTGCCCGGCTAGGGCAATTCCAGGAAAAGTGGGAACCGGTTTTCCGTCCGGAATTGCGTAAAAACGAAGAGATAGAGCTTTTGCAGTCCGGTGAAATCACCTGACGTCCGCACAACTGCCGCAAAACAAAGAGATGGACCGGTTCATCGTTTCCATGAGGCGAGCGTCAGCCCGAACAGATCATCTTCCCGCCGCCGGCGCGCCGCCGAGCTTGCCATGCGGTGCGTTGACCAGTTCGGGAGCGATGCCCTCGCCGGGCGACAGATTGTCCGGCAATGCGCCGATCGAGGCGACCAGCTTGTCGCCGCGCTTCTTGCCATGAATCCATGAGCGGTCCTCGCTCATCGAATAGAGCGGCAGATAGTCGCCGAGCGCGCTGTCCTTCATCACCCGGTCATGCAGATTGTCGAGAATAAAATGTCCCTGGCTGGTAGAAACGGCCAGAACGGCGTGAAACAGCGCGCGCCGCTGATCTTGCAGGACCACGATCGACATGCTGCTCATGGGAATGCCGGCAGCGTTCAACGCCGCCATTTTGAGGATGGCATAGTCCTCGCAATCGCCCTTTCCAAGGTTGAGGATCTGCGCAGGCTTGGCCCAATGGTCCAGGCGTCCATAGTTCTCGCGATCCGTCGTGTAGGCAATGCTGCGGTTGACGGCGTAATTGATCTCGGAAAGCTTTTGCCCGAACGCCTTGCCGCTCGCCCGCTTGACGGTGGCGGCGAGAGCATTTGCTTTGGCGCTGCAGCCGGTCGATGGGGCACATTTGGCGAAATCCGCCGCGACGATTGCCGGATAGACTGCCTTCCAACTTGCGCTCGATGGCAGGGATTTGAACGGGATGGCCACGGATTCAAAAACGCCGGTGGCCTTGCTCGACGCTGCTTTCACCGCATTCCGGGCGTGACCATTGGCCGATGCGGAGGTGACCTGCACCTGTGCTGTTGCAGATTTCCAGCGCGTCTTGAGTTGAACGAGCCATTCTGATGTCTGCTCCGAGGTGCTCGACAACGATCCCAGGTTCAAATGGGGTAGTATCGAAACCTGTGTATACGCGGACGGGTAATTTGAAGAGAATGCAATACTGGATTGAGGTGCCATGAATAAAAGAAAAGATCCGCAAATAATGGCGAATTTTTTTATTCTATTGTTATTTGATGCCATGTCGGATGCCTTCATTTTGATGGAGGCATATTACCTATGTCGTATAAAATACGGATTAATACATATAGATTATTTTATGTTTATGGATTCTGTCGGATTTTACAAACCCGCATAATCCTCGTTTAATCCTGCACACCCACGCCGGCTCATTTGATCCGCCGCCTGGTCGGTCGCAGCAGCGCTTTCGGTCAACAGGCCTTCACCTGTTCTGCCGATAATATATAGTATATTATATAAATCAATTAACCAAAGACGAATTTGGGCGGCATGGTAATAGCCGGCTATATCGGCTTGCTTGCCAAAGTATTGCGCATCGATCTGCAGCATGGCTCGTTTCCGGGAAATCTGTTCCTGGGGGTTATCATGGCCAACGAAGAATTCACGAGCGCCGCGGACAATCGTGTCATCGCGTCGGATGAAGCGGTGTCGTCTTTCAATCAGGCCCAGCCATCGTCTGCGATGATGGCACAAGCACAGGCCACTCAGGAGCCCGTCCCGGTCGACCCGGCGACGGGCCAGCCTGTCGCCCAGCAGGCCACGCAGGAACCTGCGGAAGCGGCGCCGGCCACCGTGACTGCCGATGCCGACAATGTCGTGCACCTGCCGGCGGGCGTTTCGATAGACCAGATCAAGGTCGATGGCGAGGATCTCATTCTTGTTCAACCGGATGGTTCGACCGTCACCATCCTCAATGCGGCGCTGAAGATTCCGACATTCCTGATCGGCGATGTGGAAATCCCCGAACTGGCCCTGACGGCTGCGCTGCAGGCAAACGGCATCAACGTCGCCGCCGGCCCGGACGGCGCCCTGACCGTCGTGACCTCGGCCGCGCAGAGCGGCGGCGGCAATTTCGGCCAGTCAGCGCCGGACATCGGACAGGCCGGCCCGCTGATCGATCTTCTGCCGCCGACGGCGCTGCAGTTCGGCACATTGGAACGGCGTGAGCTGTTTCCGTCGCTGCGCAGGGAGAACGATTTTCCGGCGCTGAGCATTACGCCCCTGCCTGGCGTCGTCAATGAATCCGCGCTGAGCACCACGATTTCGCAGGGTACGGGCGGTGGCACCACGACCGCCGTCGGCGCGATCAATGTCGATGCCGGAGACGACGGGCTGGGCTCGCTGGTGGTGACGAATGCGGCCGGACAATCGATCGATGTCACGAATGGCGGGACGATTGTCGGCACCTATGGCACGCTCATCGTTACGCGTGCGCCCGATGGCACCTACAGTTTCGAATATCAGCTGACGCAGAACACGATCGACCACGCGGGGGCGGGGCAGGTGGGTTCTGACGATGTGGTTGGCGACCAGTTCCAGGTCGTTCTCACCGACGGCAATGGCGATGCGGTGACCAGCCAGATCGACATCGTCATCACCGATGATGGGCCGATCGCGCTCGACGATCTGGCGACGCAGGCGGTGGAGAACACGCCTGTGACGATCGACGTGTTCGCCAATGACAAGGCCGGCGCCGATGGTGTGAACCTGGGCACCGGCGTGGCGCTGGTTCCCGGCTCGCTGATCGGCGCGGGCACGCTGGTCTACAATGGCGACGGCACGTTCACCTACACGCCGGCTCCCGGCGAGGAAGCGGCTGTGACGTTCGACTACATGATCACGGATGG
>NZ_LFVY01000013.1 GCF_001050155.1 Nitratireductor soli | reverse complement strand
AGGCAGGTCCGGCAGTTCAAAAGCCATGGTGGTTTCCTGCTCGGCGCGCGTGGCCGAAAATGTCACGCCCTTCTTCTGTGCAGCTTCGGACACGGTGGCTGAAAGGGCGGGCAAGGTGAAAATGGATGAAATCAAAAAAGTACGGCGTTTCACAAATATGCTCCTGAAAACGCCCCCGCCGCGCCCAGACCATACAGAGCCGTCTCCGCCATTGCACCGCCGTCGCGCTCAATTTCTGCGCGATCGTCGCATCGCCCACAAAAAAGCGCCCCACCGGATCGGCGCGGACGCTCTGTTGCAGGCTTGAATAGACGCGTTCTAGAGAGCGGACAGTTTCCCCAGGTGCTTGGCCACCAGGTAATAGAACGTGACGCGGCTCTTGGAATTAACGCCGGACATGGTCTGGCAAACCTTCTCGATCACGGAATCGCACTTGGCGGCATCCGTCTCGCCGAATTTCTTCATGCACCATTTTTCGCGCACCCGATCGAGCTCGCTCGGATCGCTGCAAGACACCAAAGACGAATCGCGGTTGCGCAAGGCAATGCCGAGATGCTTGACGATTTTGTTGACGGCGCCCTCATCGGCGGTTGCATCGTATTTGCGCACATCTGCGAGATAATCGGCCATGATCTCTCCCCTCGTTACAGATCGTGGACCCGTTCCGACGCCCCTCGGCCACCAATGCAACCTGCACGTTGGTCAGAACTTCACCACACCAGCGCAGACATTCCGCAATGCTTGACGTCAAGTCAATCCCGAATTCCCTTTTCCCCCGAATGCCTCTTTCCTTGGCAGCTCCGCCTCACTATATTCGACCCGTCGGCTTGTCCGACTATGGCGATAAACTGCCGGTGAAATAAACCATTCGGACCCGGGGGCAGTGCCCGGCGCCTCCACCAGAAACCGCCGAACGCGCTGTGCGAGGGCGGCTTCTGATGGGGGCGAAACAGGATCGACGAGGGTGTAAAGATCGGACTTTCGCTCGGCATGGTACCACCGTTATCGGGCTAACTTTATAGTTGCCAACGACAACTATGCGGAGGCACGTCTCGCTGCTTAATGCAGTGCGACAGCTTCAAATCAAGCCTTAGGCCGTCGCAGGTCTAAGCGGGGTCCGGAGGCACCTGGCAACAGAAGCCTCCACTTCCTCCCCGCTTCATCCATACCCGGCCCCACGACGCTCTCGTGCCCTTCCGTTGCGCCCATTCGTCAAAAAGAAGGGGCGGAAATCCGCCCCTCAAATTGCACGGAATGGTTGAGTCCAGAACTACTCGGCCGGCGCCTGCTCGGTGCTCCGCGCGCGCCCGAGCGTGAGCTGGGTCAACGCCAGCGCCAGGACCGCGCAGGCGGCGATGCTGGTCACCATCGGCAGGGGTGTCCCGTCGAAGAACAGCCCCGACACGGCCATGGCGGCCGCCCCCGTGGCGAAGTGCAGCGTGCCCATCAGCGCCGAGGCTGTGCCGGCGATCGTGCCGTGGTCGTCCATGGCCAGCACCGATGTGGTCGGAATGACCAGGCCGAGGAAGCCGTAGCCGACGAACAGGAACGACGCCATCACCCACAGAGACTGCTGCCCCGTCGCCATCACCGCGAGCATCGCCACCATCACCGTCGCGTAGGACACCACGGCAACCCGCACCACGCGGCGTAGGCCGAACCGTTCGGTGAGCGTGCCCGTGAGCTGCGACATGGTGAAGAAGGCCACCGCGTTCAGCGAGAAGAACACGCTGTAGAGCGACGGCGACAGGCCATAATGGTTGATCAGCACGAAGGACGAGCTCGACAGATAGACGAAGAAGCTCGATATGCCGAGACCGCCGATGAAGGTCAGGCCGAGGAAGTTGCGGTCGCCCATGAGGAAGCGATAGCCGGCCAGCGCCGTGCGCAGCGAACTGCCCTGGCGCTGTTCTGCCGGCCGCGTTTCCTTCAATGACGTCGCCAGAAGGACGATCGCCAGGATGGCGGCCACGGTGACGAACCAGAATACCGCGCGCCAGCCCAGCGCCTCGATGATGAAGCTGCCGGTGAGCGGCGCCAGAATCGGCGAGATGGAGAAAACCAGCATCAAAAGCGACATCAGCCGGGCGGCTTCCGTGCCCGTGTGCAGATCGCGCACCACCGCGCGCGGCACCACCATCCCCGCCGAGGCGCCGAGCCCCTGCAGGAAACGGAAGGCGATCAACACCTCGATGCTGCCGGCAAGCGCCGAGCCGACGCTGCCGACGATGAACAGGGCGAGCCCCATATAAAGAGGCGCCTTGCGGCCGACCATGTCGGAGATCGGCCCGACGATGATTTGCGCAAACCCCATGGAAAGGAAGAACACCAGCAGCGACATCTGCACGGGAACGGTGCCCGCGTTGAGGTCGGCGCCGATGGTCGGCAATGCGGGGAGATACATATCGATCGCGAAGGGACCAACGGCGGTCAAAAGGCCGAGCACGACCGCGATGCGGAGGAAGCTGAATGTCATGGCTTGCTCTTTCAAGAAATGATGTCCGACGCGTGGCGCCAATCACAGGACTGGTGCAACGCTTCAATTGAAATGAATGCAGAGCCTTCATTTCAGTTGAAGCAAAGTTGCCCCAGATCCAATAGTTTGGTGGCCTGCTTGTCCCAGCCAAACCTACCGGTTTGTTGGGGCAGGACACGAGCCGGAAATGAAGAATCCGACATCCCCCATGTCGAAAATTCTCCCCAGCAGCGACTATTTTTTTAGACAGACTTGTCCAATTCGTCAATCAGGCTTATAAATTTTTTATGAGATCGATCACGTCTGCTGACACGTTCCCGCCACGCAGCCATTCGGCCAAGCGCTTGTCCATGCTGGACGCGGGCGCGCGCGTGTTCTGCGGTGAAGGATTTGCCGGGGCGAACATCGACCTGATTGCCGTCGAGGCCGGCGTTTCGCGGCAAACCATCTACAATCACTATGGCGACAAGGACAAGCTGTTTGCTGCGGTGGTCGGCGAGATCACCGAGCGCTGCACCGCCCGCGCCTTCGCCGTTTTGGGGACTTTTCCCGATCATCCAGCCGACCTGGAAGCCGACCTGACGGATTTCGCTATCCGCTTCATCCGCAATTGCGTCTGCGACCGCGACGGCAAGTTCCTGCGCAAGCTCATTCATATGGAAGGCGAGCGCCATCCGGAACTGTTTGCCAGTTGGCGCATCGGCGGCCCCGGAAAGGTCTGGTCGGCGCTGGCGGCGCGCTTTGCCCGCCTCGCCTTTGCCGGCTTCCTCGACATTGACGATCCGGATGTCGCTGCCCGCCAGTTCTTTTCCCTCATCTTCACCGATCTTCAGATCCCCTCCATGTTCGGAGAGGTGTTGAGCGACGAGGAACTGGCCCGCTCCGCAAGCATCGCCGTCGGGACCTTCCTGCGCGCCTATGGCCGCCGGAAGGCCGGGGCAGAACAGAGCCGCGAGACCGCTTTGCGCGCATAAGCGCGCTCCGCGTTGTCTTTTGCCGGTTTACCTGAGCACGGTCCTTGATTAGAGGTAGGGCATCGTGACTCCAACCGGTTCGAGTAATGGCCGAAGACCGCATCAGATATGACATTCTTGCGCAGGACGCGCTGCGCGGCGTGATGCGCAAGGTGCTGACCGAAGTGGCGCGCACCGGCCTGCCGGGCGAGCATCACTTTTTCATCACCTTTCTCACCACAGCGCCCGGCGTGCGCGTTTCGAGCCGCCTGCGCGAACGTTATCCCGAACAGATGACGATCGTGTTGCAGTACCAGTACTGGGATCTGAAGGTGACCGAGACCGGCTTCGAAGTGGGGCTGTCCTTTGCCGACGTTCCCGAGATGCTCAGCGTTCCCTTCTCGGCCGTACGCGGCTTCTACGATCCGTCGGTCAATTTCGAGCTGGAGTTTGATGTACGCCCCGACGAGAGCGTGACCCCGGCAAACCTGGAAGAGGTTCCGCCGGCCCCGGCCGTGGGAGAGGTTTCCGCCAAAGACAAGCCTGCCGCGCCGGCCAGGAGGAAAAAGAGCCCCAAGGCTGCTCCCGAAGGGGATGACGAGGCGGACGGCAAGGCGGACAGCAAGGGTGCCGAAGTGGTTTCACTGGACGCGTTTCGCAAAAAATAGCGACCCGCCACAAGAGGTGACGATGGGAGACCTGGTCAACCTTCGCCAAGAACGCAAGCGCAAGGCGCGCGACGAGAAGGAACGGCGCGCGGCTGAAAACCGCGTTCTGCATGGCCGCAGCAAGGCCGAGACGACCCTTGAGGCCGCGAAGAAGGCCCTGTCCGTCTCGCGGTTCGAAGCCCACCGCCTCGATCCGCCCAAGGGCCCCAAGGCGCCGTGACGGCCGTCCGCAAACACTCGGTCAGCATTCGCGGTCACCGCACCAGCATTTCCCTCGAGACGCCTTTTTTCCAGGAGTTGGAACGCATCGCCGCCGAGCGCGGCCAGGCGCTGGCCGCGGTGGTCGCCGAAATCGACCATGACCGTCCCGACGACACGAATTTGTCCTCGGCGCTCAGACTTTTCGTGCTGGAACAGGTCAAGCAGCGCGTCGGTCTATCTCGGGATTAGAGTATTGTGCAGTCAGGTGGAATCACCTGACGTCTGCATAAATGCGGAAAAACAACGAGATAGAGTATTCCATTGTCGGGAACGATGGCACACAACCCATACCGAGTTCGGTCGTGTTTGATCGTGCGGCAACAGCGTCGTGAGTGGTTCGACAAGCTCACCATGAGGGGAGTATAGGGCTGCAAAGCCCGTCTGCCACGTCCCGAAATCAGGCTCCCTGCCAAGTCCAACCGCCCTCATGGTGAGCTTGTCGAACCACGCACCAGGTCAATGCAGGGGGCAAACTCTTGTGTTGTGTACCATGGTCACGCGCGAGCCCCGCGGGCGATCATTCTTTCGGCCCCAGAAGCTCCAGCAATCGGTCGCTCGACAGGTTCTTGGCGCGGAAGAATTCCGATACCGCGTCGCGCGAATTGGCCCCTTCCGAAGGACCGTCGGCCTTCTCGCCATCCGCGCCCGGCGCCGGCAGCGGTGCGCGCTCGACGGCGCTCCCGCTCTGGTCCTGAGGTTTTGTGTCGCGCCGAGATCTTTCCTCGCGCTCGCGGGCGGCACGTTCGGCTTCGGCGCGCCGACGCTCCTCTTCCGCCGCATTGCGGCGTGCCTCCTCCTCGGCGCGCGCCTGGCGTTCCCGTTCACGCTGCAACTCGATCTCCCGTTCGAGCCGCAGGCGCTCGGCCTCGGCCGCCTCGCGCTCATTGGCCAGCGCGACGAAATAGCGTGCCTCCCGGCGCAGGCGCTGCTGCTCCAGCAAGACGGACTGCATGCGCTCGACGCGCACCTGCTCGCGCTCGAGCGCGCGCTGGGTGAGGAATTGCGCCAGCGGCGCCGTGGCGATCTCCGTTTGCGCCATGCCGAACGCGCCGCGCGTTTCAATCCCCACGGCGGGCTCCGAGCCGATCACCGCCTCGGTGCCCGCGTCGAAGGCCAGGCTCCCTCGAACCTCGACGCTCATCGCCCGCAGGTCGGCGGAGGCTTCCGCGGTCAGTGTCGCGCCATCGCCCGACAGCCGGACAGGCGGGGTGCGCGCCACCCCGCCGGCGACGGCGTAGGCGAGTTCGCTGGCCTCGGCGACGAACTGGCCGTCGCGAATAATCGGCGGGGCGAATGCCGCCGTGCGCTCGGCGTCGATCGCATTTCCGGCCTCGTCGGCCCGCCGCAAGATCGCTGGAAGCGCGCCGGGGTTGAGACCATCGATCACCAGATCCTTCAAGACGGCCGAACCGGAACCCGACAGCGCCGCGGCCATGCCGTTGACCGTCTTGCCGCTGGCGCTGACGCTGGCGCGCGCGTTGATGCGGCCGGCCAGGCTTGCCTGCGGCATCAGCGCGTCGAGCGCCGCCTGGTCGAGCCCCAATTGCGCCGACAAAAGACCGGTCCCCCCATTGTTGCGCAGCGTGGCAAAGCCATCGATCGTGCCTCCGTAAATCGCCGCCTTCATGTCGGAAACCGCCAGCCCTTCTTCGTCCAGCCGCAGCTTCAGCGCGCCATTTTGCGCTCCCGCCCAGAAACCCGCCCACAGCGCATCGGCGCGCAGGTCCAGGCTGGCCGAAAACGGAAGCTGAACGTCCTGGCCGAACGGCACCTCCGGCCAGGCGTCACCGTCTTCGCCGGAAAACACCTCCGTGCCGAGCACCAGTTCGGCCATCGGCGCCAGATCGAGATGCGACAGTTCGAGCGCCCCGTCGAAATGCGGCTTGCCACCGTCAACGGAGACTGTCAGGTCACCGGAAAGATCGCTGCCCGACACGGTTCCCTTCAAGCCGGAAAGCACGGCCAGCGCATCGCTCCATTCGAGCTCGGCGGAGAGATCGACCGGCATGCCGAGGCCAAAGCCCGGCAGGACCACGCCGGCCACCGCCAGCCATGTCTCGATGTCGTCGCTTTTCAGTTGCGCCTTGCCGGTCAGCGACGGCTTGCTTTCGGCGAAAGTCAGGGCTCCGTCAAATCCGGCGCGCATCCCCTCTCCCGTCACGCTGACCTGCGTGGCGACGCGGTCGGCCAGCGATCCATCGGCGGAAAGTTCGAGCCGCGCATCGCCGGCCAGCCCCAACGGCAGGGCCGGCAATCCGGCAAGGCCGTAAAGCACCGCCGCGTCGTCATTGCGGGCCGTCAGCGACATTTTGAACGCGCCGTCGGGCAGCGCGCCGCGCGGGCTCTTGTCGGACAGGGAAAAACCCAGATCGGTGCCGCCGGCAACGCCCTCGGCGCTGATGGCCAATCCCACCGTATCGTCACCATTGTCGGCCGCGCTGGCGACCAGGTTGATCTCGGAATCGGCGAGAAGCCCCGGAAAGGCCAGCGTTCGCCGGGCGATCCCGGTCAAAACGGGATTGTCCGGAAACCGTTCGGCCAGCATACCTGCAAGGCCAGCCAAGTCCGCCGACAGGATCGTCGCGTCGATCTTGCCGGTCGGCGCGGTGGCGAAATCGCGGATTTGGCCCGTCGCGCTGAGTTGCGCCCCCGCCAATCCGCCAATTGTCAGCCGGTCCACCTCCAGAACGCCCTGTCGCAGCCTGAGCGCGCTGTCGAGCGTCTGCGCGGTCATGCCGGTCGCCGTCACCGGCCCGGCCTTGACGTTCAAATCGACATCATGGCCTGCCAGCCGGTTGATCCCAGTGTCGCTGACGAACAGCGACATGAAGGCGCGAATGCCTTCCAGATCGAGCGCCTCGCCGTCAAGCGTCAGGGCCAGCGACGGACGCGCATCGGCCGGCTGCCGGCGCTCCAGGCTGCCATTGAACCGCGCGTCGCCCAGCATCAATTCCAGCGCCTCGAAGCGCTGCGCGGCGCCCGACAGCGCCACATCGGCGCTGAACCCGGCCGCCGGCAGGCGGCGGATCGCATCGTCCACGTCGCGCGATATCCACGCGGCAAAGCCAGAAGGCTGGCCGATCGCCAGCAGCATATGCCCGTCGAAGGCCAGCGCCTCGCGCGTCGTCAGCAATCCGTTTGCCTCGAAGCGCGTGCGCCCCGGCAAGGTGGCGGCCACCGAACCGACCTGCCAGCCGCCATCGGTGGGCTGCGCGCTGAGCTGAATGTTGCGGATCGTCGTATCGCCGGCGACGATCGCCGGCAGGCTGATCGAAACCTGTCCGGGAATCGTCGGGCTGGGCAATGCGGCGATCGTCTTTGCAAACGCCGAGAAACGCTTTTCCAGATCGATACCGGCAATCGCTCCGTTCGCCTCCTGATCCGGTTCGAAGCGCAGTTGCGCGCCGTCTGCGGCGATCGCGAAGCGCGGCGCGGCCCCCAGTTCCAGGCTCGCCCGGCCCTCGGCGCGATAGGGCGCATCGGGCGGCCCGGTCTCGAAACGGAATTCCTCGACCGACAGGCGGTCATGCTGGAGATCGAAGCGGCCGGACAGCCGATTGGTCGCCACCGTGTCGCGCAGGGCGAAGGTCTCGCCCTCGCTGCCGCGCAGCTTGGCCACTTCCTCGGCGGCATAGGTGTTGAGGAGGAAGCTGCCCTCATAGTGCGCCGCCCCATCTTCCATGCGGGCCTGCCCATCGGTGGAAATCCTGATCGGCACATGGTTTGGCACGGCTTCCAGGCGCAGGCGCATCGTTCCGTCGGCATCGGCACTGCCGGTGGAAACCGAAAGCGCAAGCGGCATGTCGTCGACGGCCAGCGTCCCGTCGATGCGCCAGGGGCCGGCCAGCGTGCGCGCCGAAAGTTCCGCGTTGATGTCTGTCAGCGTATGCGCCCGCCCGCTGGCGTCGTGCCGCAGCGCCACGGACCCGTCGACGATGTTGACCTTTTCGAGCGTCACCTGGCGCGGATCGAACGGGCTCGACGGGCGCACCGCCCAGTCGATGCCGCCATCGGCGGCGATGGAGATGTGCGCGAACGGCCGCACCAGGCGCATGTCGAAGATCAGCACCTCGCCACGCATGAAAGGCGCCAGCTCGGCGTCCATGGAGAATTCCTCCACCGTCATGCCCGGCGCATCCGGCGTCTCTCCCGCCACCACCACATCGGTAAAAGTCAGCGAGGGAAACGGCAACAGCCGCGCCCGCGCCGTGCCCTCGACCCTGACATCGCGGCCAAGCACCCGCCCCGCCTCGCGCTCGAACGCGGAGCGGTAGTGATTCCAGTCGATGAAATAGGGAGCCACCAGCGCCGCCGTCAGCGCCAGGACCACCAATCCACCGAAGAAAACAAAAAGACGGGCCAGTTGCTTCTCCTCAAGGTTTGCCGGTCATCCCGCAGGGTGGTGCGATTTCACGGGCGATAAGGCCGTTACCGACCATGATCGCACAAATTCGCCTTATGGGCGCTTTGCACCGATGATCTTGCCCGGATTCATGATGTCGAGCGGGTCGATCGCCTGCTTGATCGCCCGCATCACATCGACGGCCCCGCCCAGTTCCTCTTCCAGAAAGCGCATCTTGCCCTGCCCTATTCCATGTTCGCCGGTGCAGGTGCCGTCCATCGACAGCGCCCGCCGGTTGAGCCGCGCGACGAAAGCCTCCGCCTGCTCGATCTCCACCGGATCATGCATGTCCATTAGGACCAGAACATGAAAATTGCCGTCGCCCACATGGCCGAGCACCGTCGCCAGCAGGCCGTTCTCGGCAATGTCGGCTTCCGTCTCGACGATGCACTCGGCGAGCCGCGAGATCGGCACGCAGACGTCGGTCGACAGGCCGCGTGTGCCGGGCCTGAGCGTCAGGCACGCCCAATAGGCATTGTGCCGCGCCTTCCATAGTTTGTTTCGCTCCTCGGCAACGCTGGTCCACTGGAACGGCCCGCCGCCGAATTCACCGGCGATCTCGCCAAAGGTTTCGGCCTGCTCCTTGACGCTCGCATCGCTGCCGTGGAATTCGAGAAACAGGCACGGACTTTCGGGATAGTCGAGCTGCGCGTAGCTGTTGATGGCCTTCATCGCCAGGGCGTTGACGAATTCGATGCGCGCCACCGGCACGCCCATCTGGATGGTCGCAATAACCGCCTGGCAGGCGCGCTCGACATCAGGGAACGAGCAGACCCCGCCGGAGATCGCCTGCGGGATACCGTACAGTTTCAGCGTCATCGAGGTGATGATGCCGAGCGTTCCCTCGGCGCCGATCATCAGCCGCGTCAAATCATAGCCCGCCGACGTCTTCTTCGCCCGGCGCGCCGTGGTGATCGCCCGGCCGTCGGGCATCACCGCCGTCAGGCCGAGCACGTTCTCGCGCATCGTGCCGTAGCGCACGGCGTTGGTTCCAGACGCCCGCGTCGAGGCCATGCCGCCAAGGCTGGCATTGGCGCCCGGGTCTATGGGGAAGAACAGCCCGGTGTCGCGCAGGTGATGGTTCAGATCCTCGCGCGTGACGCCGGGCTCCACGGTGCAGTCGAGATCCTCCGCATTGACCGACAGGATGCGGTTCATGCCCATCAGGTCGAGCGAGATGCCGCCGCCCGGCGCGTTGACATGCCCCTCCAGCGACGTGCCGGTGCCGAAAGGAATGATCGGCACCCGGTGCTCGGCGCAAATCCGCACCACATCCTGTATTTCCTCGACATTGACCGGCGCGAAGACCCCGTCGGGCAGTTGCGGAGGAATATAGCTGGTCGAATGGGCATGCTGTTCCCGCACCGAATGGCCCGTCAAGAGCCGCTCGCCATAGCGCTGGCGCAGAATGGCGAGCGCGGCGGCGATGCCCTCCTCGTTGCGGGCCACCCGTTCAAATTCAGCGAGCGCCATGAATATCCTCCGATTGGCTTGTCCAACCCTGTTCTATCGGGCCGATTGTCCCTTCTATCCGAATCCCCGGTATTTATGCATGCTCGATGAAGCTCGAAACTCGATTTTTTGGAAAAGATCGCGGTTAAACAAAAAGATAGGCCATGATGATGGTTCAATGGAGCCGCTTTCTGGTTTAGGAAGTCCCAGCCGTCCGCCTGAAACTGCGCCGGCGATAGCCGGGACTCTAAACGGAACAACGATGCCCGATCGAGCACCCCACACCTCCGGTGTGATGTCCATCGAGAAAGACTGGATCGACTATAACGGCCATCTCAACATGGCCTACTATACGGTGTTGTTCGACCGCGCCGGCGACGTGGTCTCCGCCGAGCTGGGCATGGGACCGCGCTATGCCGCGACACGCGGGTTGACCACCTATACCGCCGAAATCCATGTCTGCTATGTCCGCGAACTGCATTTGGGCGACCGCCTGCGCGCCACGTTCCAACTGCTCGATCATGACGAGAAGCGCCTGCATGCCTTTCAGGAACTGCGCCATGCGGACGAAGGCTGGCTTGCCGCGACCTGCGAGACCCTGACCCTGCACATCGACATGGGTGGTCCCCGGGGCGGCCCCAAAGGCGGCCCTCGGGTCGCCCCCTTCCCCGCCGATGTCCTTGAGCGCGTCGAGGCGATGCGCGCCCTGCATGCATCCCTGCCCCGGCCGAAACAGGCCGGCCGGGCCATCGCCATTAAGCGCCGGTGAGGCAAGTTGTGCTCCTGACCCGCGCAAAAATGATTGCCCGGCTGCTCCAGCGCCTGCCGCGTGTGGTCTGGACCTGGGTGGAGCCCAATCTCGACGCTTTCGTCAAGGCCAGGTTGCCGCTCATCTGGACGCTGTCATTGCTGCTCGGTCTCGGCGTCGCGGTCGCGGCGATCGTCTTCCGCGAATTGATCGGCGTCTTTCAATTGTTCTGGCTGGGCACGCGTTCCGAACGGGTCTTCACGGCTGCCCTTTCGCTGCCCTGGTACTGGATCATGGCCGGCCCGACGGTCGGCGGCCTCTTGGTCGGCCTGCTGCTCACCCGGCTGGAGGCGCGGCGCACGGGCGCTGTCGCCGACGTCATCGAGGCACGCGCCCTTTCCGGCCGCAAGCTGTCGCTGCGCCAGGGCCTTTTGTCGGCCTTCGTCACCGCCCTGTCGCTCGGCTCGGGCGCCAGCGCCGGCCGCGAGGGACCGGTGGTGCATCTGGGTGCCGTGTTGGCGACGGCCATCGCCTGGCGGGCCAACCTGCCCGAATGGTGCCGCCGCACCCTGCTCGGCGCCGGCGTCGCCGCCGCCATCTCCGCCTCCTTCAACGCCCCCATCGCCGGCGTCCTGTTCGCCCATGAAGTGATCCTCGGTCACTACGCGATGCGCTCTTTCGTGCCCATCGTCATCGCCTCTGCGGCGGGGGCTGTCGTTTCGCGCCTGTGGTTCGGCAGCGCCGCGGCTTTCCTGGTGCCGACACACCAGATCACCTCATTCTGGGAGTTTCCGGCTTTCGCGCTGCTCGGCATCACGGCGGCGGTCGTGGCGATCCTGTTCCAATTCGCCCTGTTCGCCGCCGAATATGCGGCGCGCGCCATCCATATCCCGTTGTGGACGCGGCCGCTGGCCGGCGGGATCGTCGTCGGCGGCATCGCCGTGTTCTTCCCACAAGTGCTGGGCGTCGGCTACGAGATCACCGACATGGCGCTGTGGAACCATCTGCCGCTGGCCATCATGCTGGCGCTGATCGTCGTCAAGACCGCGGCGACGGCGATCACGCTCGCCATGCGCTTCGGCGGCGGCATCTTCTCCCCGGCGCTGTTCCTCGGCGCGCTGACCGGCGGCGCCTTCGGCGTCATCGCCGCCTCGGTCTTTCCCACCATGTCCTCCAGCGAGGGGCTATACGCGATCCTCGGCATGGGCGCGGTGGCCGGTGCCGTTCTCGGCGCGCCGATCTCCACCACGGTCATCGTCTTCGAACTGACCGGCGGCTACGAAATATCGATCGCCCTGCTTCTGACGGTGGCCGTCGCGCATGGCATTACCCAGGCGATCCACGGCCATTCCTGGTTTCAGTGGCAACTTGAAATGCGCGGGCTTTTCCTCGTCGAGGGTCCGCACCGCGCGCTCGGCCAGGTCACGCGCGTGATGGATTTCATGGAGGTCCTCGATGAGGACGCCGCCCCCATCACCTACGATCCCGAAACCGGCGCACCGGCGCTCAAGCCGACCGATACGCTCGAAGCGGCCTTGCGCGCCTTCGACAAGGGCGGCCATGACCGGCTGCCCGTCGTCGATCCGGCCGATCACAGCAAGGTCATCGCCTTCGCCAGCCACGTCCGCGCCCTGCGCTCGTTCAACAAGGCGCTGGTCGAGCTCAGCGAGGAAGAGCACCGTTAGGTTTTTTGACGGCTTGGCAGAGGTCAGCCGTGGTCACGACGCGTTAACCATAGCCGTCTTTGCACAACTTTAACCATGTCGCCCGCTTGAAGGCGCCATGCCTCCGGGCCGACGGTTTTGCGCAAGCATCACAGCGATTCGTCGGCGCGAGGAAAACATTGCTGAACCCGGAAGCCAGGGAATTGTCGGACAGTCTCGCCCGCTCGGCCGAGATCAGCGACTATGATTTCTGGCGCGCGCTGAAATCGCTGGACGACGAGTTGTATGGGCTGGAGCGGGCGCACCGGCCAATCCCCATCGATCTCATCTTCATCCGTGCCATCGTTCGTCGCGCCCGCCAGAAGCGCATTTTCTCCGGCTATGATCCCTATCCCTACGGGGCTGGCTGAGGGCGCGGCAGCGCCTCGGGACAAAGCTAAGCCAAATTTGCCTTCAGGAAATCCACCGTCCTTTGCCAGGCGAGGTCAGCGGCTTCCTTGTCGTAGCGCGCTTCGGACGTATCGTTGTTGAAGGCGTGATTGACGCCCTCGTAAACTTCGATGGTGAACGTCTTGCCCGCACTTTCCAGCGCGGCACGATACGCCTCGATGCCGGCATTGATGCGCTCGTCGAGCCCGGCATAGTGCAAGAGCAGCGGCGCATTGATCTTCGGCACGTCTGCCGCGTCCGCCTGTCGCCCGTAATAGGCAACGGCGGCGTCCAGCCCTTCGGCGTTGACGGCGAGTTGGTTGACCAGGCCGCCGCCCCAGCAGAAGCCGACCGCGCCGACATTGCCGTTGCTCGCGTCGTGGCCGGCTAGGAACGCCTCCGTGGCGATCCCGTTGCCGACCGTGCTGCCGGCATCCAGCGCGCCGATCATCTCGCGCGCCTTGTCCTCGTCGTCCGGCGTGCCACCGTCGGGCGACAGGAAATCGGGCGCCAGCGCGACGAAGCCCTCCAGCGCCATGCGCCGCGCGACATCGCGGATATGCGGGTTGAGCCCGCGGTTTTCGTGGATGACGATCACGGCTGGAAGCTTGTCCGAGCCTCCCGCAGGTCGCACCAGATAGCCCATCATATCGCCACCGTCGCCGGGATAGGTGATATCCTCGGCCGTCAGTCGTTCGTCGTCCTCGGCAATCATTGCCGCATGCGCGGAACGCGCCGCCAGCATCGGTGCGATGACGGCCGCCGCCGCACCCGAGCCGGCCAGCATTGTCAGCCGATTCATGAATGCCCGGCGGTCGAGCGTCAGATGGGTGTATTCGTCATAGGCGTCGATCATCGCCTGGGTGATTTTCGGGGTTTTCTCCGGCTTTACCTGCATCGCAAACGCTCCCATTCTCGTTGTCGGTTCCCGCCGCAAGGCAAGGTAAGGCGCGGAGCGCCCGCGTCCATTCACAGCCTCGTGAAACGAGCGCCTGCCGCCTGCGTCCTTATCGTTCGCCGCAATCTGGCCTGTACGGTCGCCAACACAATGACGGTGGTTTGCATCATGTGGTCGATCGGACAACATTTTTGAACGCGTGGGCATCCCCAGAAGCCGTGTGAAAGCGCCGATTGCATCGCGCGCGAACACCTGATCGAGGCGCGCGCATTGCCCGGCTGAAGCGGCTCGAAGATGAACGCAAGCGCATCGTCGAGAGCACTGACGGCTATTTGTCCTCGCGCTCGATGAAGCGCAGGCGGTTGCCGAACGGGTCGATCACCCCGACCTCGAGCCCCCATTCCTGCTTTTCCAGCCCCGGGCGATTGTATTTGTAGTTGCGCAAGGCGAGTTCCTTGTGCAGCGCCTCGACGCCCGAGGCGAAGACCACGGCGTTGCCGCCAGGCGTCGCATCGCCCGAATGCTCGCTCAGATGCAGCATGAGATCGCTGCGCGAGACCTGCATGTAGAGCGGCGCGTCCGGCCCGAACCTGTGCTCCCAATCCACCTTGAAGCCGAGAAAATCCAGGTAGAACTCGCGCGCCTTCGCCTCATCGAAGATGCGGAAGATCGGGATGGCCGGTTTGAGCCACGCCTCTTTGCCGTCACCCTCGTTCAATTTCGCCGCAAGGATGTTCCAATTGTCGAAGCCGAATTGCCGGGCAACGATTTCCAGCGCCTCGCTGTGCGAAATGGCCATATCCCGGTCGGCCAAAGCTTCGCGCATGGCTTTCGCCATCGCCTTGGGATTTTCGCGCGTGGCTTTCGCCATCGCCGGGGAATCCATGAATGTACGCATGTTCCAGGTCCTTCATCGCGGCGAAAGAAACGATCAGTGTCCGCATTGCCGATGCCTTCGCCGCCCACGAAAGGAGCCTTGGAAAGGAATGAGGGCGCATTCGCCATGCTCCGTCAGGAGCGCGGACTGCCGGCTGCGCCCGGCCGGCGCAAAACATCGGCAATTTCGCCGCCGGGGTCAATCCCGCCCCGCCTTCCCTTTTGCCGGCAAATGAACAGTCGGCGACCTCTTGGTTCCTTGCCCGCAAACCGGTACAAATAGAAAACATCCTTGGGCTCAGCCCCCCGAATCACCATATGCAGAAGCGATGTCCGGATTTCCTGACGATATTCCATTCTTCGACGAGGACGAGCCGGCCCGGGATGCTCCGGCTGCGCCGAAACCGTCAGGCATTGCCGCGCGCGCCATGGCCGCCCGCGCCGCGCCATCGCGCTATCTCGATGCGCTGAACCCCGAACAGCGCCTGGCCGTCGAGACCACCGAAGGGCCGGTTCTCGTCCTGGCCGGCGCCGGCACCGGCAAGACGCGCGTTCTGACCACCCGCATCGCCCATATCCTGGCCACCGGCCGCGCCTACCCTTCGCAGATTCTCGCCGTGACGTTCACCAACAAGGCCGCCCGCGAGATGAAGATGCGCATCGGCGCGCTGGTCGGCGAAGCCATCGAGGGCATGCCCTGGCTCGGCACGTTCCACTCGATCGGCGTCAAGATCCTGCGCCGCCACGCCGAACTGGCCGGCCTCAAATCGTCCTTCACCATCCTCGACACCGACGACCAGATCCGGCTGATCAAGCAGATCATCCAGGCCGAGGGCCTGGACGACAAGCGCTGGCCGCCGCGCCAGTTCGCCCAGATGATCGACGGCTGGAAGAACAAGGGCCTGGCGCCGAAGGAAATCCCCGAAGGTGACGCGCGCGCCTTTGCCGGCGGCAAGGGCCGTGAACTCTACGCCGCCTACCAGGAGCGCCTGAAGACGCTCAACGCCACCGATTTCGGCGATCTCCTGTGCCTGCCGATCCGCATCCTGCGCGACAATCCCGATGTGCTCGCCGATTATCACCGCAAGTTCAAATACATCCTCGTCGACGAGTACCAGGACACCAACACCGCGCAATATATGTGGCTGCGCCTGCTCGCCCAGCGGCCGGATGCCGGGCGCCAGACGGCCGAAGGCCGCAAGCCCGACCGGGCGTCGGCCGGTCAGGCCGCCCTCGCGGAGGGGTCCGTTTCAGGACGGACCGTGAGCGAAAGCAAAGTCAACATCTGCTGCGTCGGCGACGACGACCAGTCGATCTATGGCTGGCGCGGCGCGGAGGTCGACAACATCCTGCGCTTCGAGAAGGATTTTCCCGGCGCGACCGTCATCCGGCTCGAGCGCAACTATCGCTCCACCGCGCATATTCTCGGCGCGGCATCGCATCTGATCGCCCACAATGAAGGGCGCCTCGGCAAGACGTTGTTCACCGACCACAGCGACCCGGACGACGCCAAGGTGCGCGTCCACGCGGCCTGGGATTCGGAGGAGGAGGCGCGCGCCGTCGGCGAGGAGATCGAGGCGGCGCAAGCCAGGGGCCATGCGCTGAACGACATGGCGATCCTGGTGCGTGCGTCTTTCCAGATGCGCGAGTTCGAAGACCGCTTCGTCACGCTCGGTCTCAACTATCGCGTCATCGGCGGCCCGCGCTTCTACGAGCGGATGGAGGTGCGCGATGCGCTGGCCTATTTCCGCATCGTCGCGCAGGCGGCCGACGATCTTGCCTTCGAGCGCATCGTCAACGTTCCCAAGCGCGGACTGGGCGAGGCCAGCGTCCGCCAGGTTCACGACGTGGCGCGCATGCGTCAGGTGACCCTGCTCCAGGCCGCGCGCGATCTGGTCGGCACCGAGGAGATGAAGCCCAAGCCGCGCGCCGCCCTGCGCAACCTCGCCGAGAGCATCGAACGCTGGCAGGGCTTGCTGGAAAACACGCCGCACACGGAGCTGGCGCAGACGATCCTCGAGGAATCCGGCTACACGGACATGTGGAAGAACGACCGCTCGGTCGAAGCACCCGGCCGGCTGGAAAACCTCAAGGAGTTGATCCGCTCCATGGAGGATTACGACAGCCTGCGCGGTTTCCTCGAACATGTGGCGCTGGTCATGGATGCCGAAAAGCATGAGGACCTGGACGCCGTCAGCCTGATGACGCTGCATTCGGCCAAGGGGCTCGAATTCGAGACCGTCTTCCTGCCCGGCTGGGAGGAAGGCCTGTTTCCGCACCAGCGCGCGCTCGACGAAGGCGGCCGATCCGGCCTCGAGGAAGAGCGCCGCCTAGCCTATGTCGGCCTGACGCGCGCCAAGAAGAACCTGCACCTGTGGTTCACGTCGAACCGGCGCATTCACGGGCTCTGGCAATCCACCATCCCCTCCCGTTTCCTCGACGAGCTTCCCGAGGCCCATGTCGACGTCGCCGAGGACAGCGGCAATTATGGCGGCTACGGTGCCGGCTCCGGGCCTGGACGGCCCAACCCATACGGGAAGTCGCGCTTCGACGATGCCGGTGCGTTCTCGAACACCTATGCCACGCCCGGCTGGCAGCGGGCGCAGAGGAACCGCACCGAGGCGACGGACCGCAACTGGGGAACACGCTCCGGCCACCAGGTCGAGCGCATTGGCTATGGCGAGGCCGATTCGGGCTATGGCGCCGGCCGCGGCTCGGTGAAAGGCCGCGTCATCGACGGCGAGCTGGTTGCACGCTCGGTTTCAGACACGCCCTCCTCCTTCAAGGTCGGCGACCGGGTGTTCCACCTCAAATTCGGCAATGGCAATGTGGCCGGGATCGACGGCAACAAGCTGACGATCGATTTCGACAAGGCCGGCCAGAAACGCGTTCTGGATGGCTATGTCGAGCGTGTCTAGGGCATTTTGCAGTCAGGTAGAATCACCTGACGTCTGCATAAATGTGGAAAAACAAAGAGTTAGACCGGCTCGTCGCGGCTGGAGTGCCGTTGGTCAGGTCACGGCCTGAAGTAAACGAACTTGCCGTCCTCGTTCTTCTCGCGTCCGAGAACGCCGCTGCGCGCATGGCGCGACAGGGGGCCGGAAAAGGCGTTCGACTTGTAGCGCGCGCCAAACGCGCCCTCGCAATGGGAAACGATGTCGCTGATGGTGCGCGGCTCGGCGAAGAAGCCGCTGCCGATCAGCTCGTTCAGCGCGGCCACGGCGCCGCGCGCGGTGTCCGTCGTCTTCTTCTTGCGCCCGGACCGCGAACCATGGACGATTTCGGCAAGGCCCGGGCCGGCAATATAGCGATCGATCCCGCTTTCCGAAAAATTCTGCCCCCGACCCTGGTTATGGTCGAGAACGAGTTCGACGACGCGCAGTTGCACGGCTTCGGATTCGAACTTGTTTACCGCCTCCGAAAGCTCGATCAGCTGCTGCTTCAGCTTGTCGAATTCCTTGATCATTCATTTCGCCCCAAAACCGACCGGCAGACACATATAAACCGACTGGCAGGATACATATGTCTATAGATGTGAACAGGAAGTCAAGAGCGTGAAACACTCAGTATACGTTAAACAGACGCACGATTGATCAACCGGCAGTGCTGCCGACATGCCACTGCGCATTGCCGCTGGCAAAGTACACCTAATAGTTGCACTCTGACATGACAAGTGATCTTCCGCCGCAGAGCTGTCCACCGCTCATCTGGCAGGAGAATTACTCCCTGCTGGTCTCCCGGGCGCGCTCCGCGACCGCGCAATTCGATACACCCAATGATTGCATTATACCATAGCAATCGAGGCACCATGAGCGCGCTATGGTGATTTTTGTGGACAAACGGTCCGCGCAATTGCCTCCAGCAATGACTTCTAGCTACCCCTCCCGCCAGTTGCAGATGGCGGGAGGGTTCCGCCCCCGGGCCCCGGTACGGGTTGGGCGCCGCGTGCCGCTTGCGACAAGATGCGGCTTTGCATCGCCCTCCGTTTCCGCGCTATCATAAGCCATGAAGATGCAGCAAACCTGGCGCGCCAACGCATGGTTCAAGGCAAGCGCGGCGGCTTTCCTGGCCGCGGCGCTGATTGGCGTCACCTTCGCCATGTGGGCGGAGCATGGCGCCGGCATTTTTTTCGCCATGGCCCAATCCGGCCTTTCCTGGTGTTTCTAGCTCCCAACCCGGGCTCACCCCGATCAGCTTTAGGTCAATTTCGATGATGCGTTCCATTCTTGTCGGCATTCTCGCGGTCATGGCGGTGGGGATCGGCTTCCTGACCTTTCAATGGTACCAGCAGCAGAACGCGCGCACGCCGTTCGGCGTGCCGTTCGAACTGGTCGACCAGGATGGACAGAAGATCACCGAGGCAGCCTTCAAGGGCGGTCCAAGGGTCGTTTTCTTCGGTTTCACCCACTGCCCGGAAGTCTGCCCCACCACGCTGTTCGAGCTGGATGGCTGGCTTGAGCAATTGGGCGGCGAAGGAGAGGATATCAAGGCCTATTTCGTCTCCGTCGACCCCGAGCGCGACACGCCCGAGGTGATGAAGGCCTATCTTGGCAATTTCTCCGACCGCATCACCGGCATCACCGGCACGCCGGAACAGGTCGCCGCCATGGCCAAGGGCTTCTCCATCTACGCCCGCAAGGTCGAGCTTGAGGGCGGCGACTATACGATGGACCACACGGCCTCGGTCCTGCTGCTCGACAGCGCCGGCGACTTCTTCGGCACCATCGCGTATGAGGAGAATCGCGACACCGCCATCGCCAAGCTGAAGCGCCTGGCGGACGAAGCCTGACAGCACGGATTTTCACACGGGTTTTTATGGGCCAGACACGACTTTACCTGACCGCCGCACGCGACGACGCGGAAGCGATCTTCAAGCTGCTCGACGCCCGTTTCGACGATGAGGGACTGCCGATCAGCATCTTCGAAGCGGATGAGGAGCGTGGCCTGTTCGAGGTATCCCTCTATGCCGAAGACGATATAGAGGCGGTTGCCGCCCGAATGCGCGAAACCCTGTCGGCCCTCGGCAACCCGCCCGACCTTACCATCGAGCCCGTCCCCGACATCGACTGGGTCAGCCATTCGCTGGCCGGGCTGAAGCCGGTGCGGGTCGGCCGCTTCCTGGTTCATGGCGGCCATGACCGGCAATTGCGCCGCCCCGGCGACATCGCCATCGAGATCGAGGCCGGCCTTGCCTTCGGCACGGGCCACCATGGCACCACGGCCGGCTGCCTGAAGGCGATTGCCCGTGTCCTGCAGAGCGAGGCGCCACGCCAGGCGCTCGATCTCGGCGCCGGCAGTGCCGTCCTGGCGATTGCCATCGCCAGGGCGGCGCGCATCCCGGTTCTGGCCACCGACATCGATCCGATCGCCGTGCGCGTGGCTTGGCAGAATGTCCGCCTGAACGGCGTCGAGCGCCTGGTCGACACGCAAACCGCGCCCGGCTTCCACCACCGGATTTTTGCCGAGCGGCGGCCTTTCGAGCTGATCGTCGCCAACATCCTGGCTCGCCCGCTGATGGGGCTGGCGCCAGACATGGCGCGGCATCTGGCGCCGGGCGGCTCGCTGATCCTGTCGGGCATACTGGAACGGCAGCGCCGCGCCGTCGTCGCCGCCTATAACGGCCAGGGTTTCCGCCACATCCGCACCGACGCGCGCGAAGGCTGGGTGACGATCCACATGAAGCGCTGACGCACCGTCCTGCATTTGCCGCGCACAAAGAGAAAACCCCGGAAACCGTCTTCGGTTTCCGGGGCTTCGCTCAGAGCATTTTGCAGTCAGGTGAAATCACCTGACGTCCGCATAAATGCGGAAAAGCAAAGAAGTAGACCGGTTCAGCGTTTCCATGAAACGCTGAACCGGTCTAGGGAACGCTCGCGATGATCGCGATCAGAACATGTGGGAAACACTGCGGCTGCGCTTCAGTTCGTCACGGCTGTAGCCGTGGGCGCGCAAGGTCTCGTCGTCAAGCATCAAAAGCGCGCCATTGACGTAGCTTCTGACCTGCTTCTGGCGTGCCTCGATCAGCGCATCGAATGCGCTACGGAAAAAGCCGCGCTTTCCTGCGGATTGGGCCATCTGAGTTCTCCTTGTGCGGCGACGGGAAGTCCGTCTTCCATGGGCTTGAAGATAAGCCTCGCCCCCCTCCTCAACCAGAGCCGTTTGCGCATGGCTACCATCTTATTTTGCATCGCAAAAAGAAATGGTGCGGTGCACCAAAAAACGCCGACCTGCCGCAAAACCAATTCCGCTGTCACGGCGCTTGCTGTAGGTTCCGGGTCGTTCAGAACGAAGATGCAGGACCGCCATGTTTCAGTCTTTCGATGTCATCGCCGAGCCGGCCCAGGGCACCTCGCGCGTCGCCGATCTTCGCCAGGCGCTCGCCGAGGCGGGGCTTGACGGCTATCTGGTGCCGCGCGCCGACGAGCATCAGGGCGAATACGTCGCGGCCGCCTCCGAGCGTCTCTCCTGGCTGACCGGCTTCACCGGTTCGGCCGGCATGGCCTTGATCCTGCGCACGCGCGCCCTGCTTTTCGTCGATGGCCGCTACACGCTGCAGGCGCCCGAGCAGACCGATCCCTCGACCTTCACCATAGAAAGCCTGATCGACAACCCGCCGAAGGCTTGGATGGCCGCCAATCTTCACAAAGGCGCGCGCATCGGCTTCGATCCGTGGCTGCACACGATCGGCGAGGTTGGCGCGCTGAGGAAGGCGGCGGCCGGATGCGGCGCCGAACTGGTGCCCGTCGAGGCCAACCTGGTCGACGGTATCTGGAAGGACCGTCCCGCCGCGCCGCTGGAGCCCGCCCGCATCCAGCCTCTGGACTACGCCGGCGAACGCGCGCTCGACAAGCTCGCCCGTCTCGCCACCGCCATTTCCGCCGGCGGCGCCGATTGCACGGTGCTCACCGACCCGTCGTCGCTCGCCTGGGCATTCAACATTCGCGGCCGGGACGTGCCGCACACGCCGCTGCCGCTCGGTTTCGCGTTGATCCAGGCCGAGGGGCGCCCCCTTCTGTTCATCGACAAGCGAAAGCTCGACCGCGAAACGGAAGCCTATCTGACGCAACTCGCCGATCTGCACCCACCCGCAACGCTCGACGATGAAATCACCAGCCTTGCCCGCTCCGGCGCACGCATCGGTTTGGATCCGTCGCTGGCTGCCGAGCAATTGCGGCTTCTCGTCGACAAAGCCGGTGGCAAGACCGTCGATCTGACCGATCCCGCCCGCCTGCCCCGCGCCATCAAGAACGCTGCCGAATTGCAGGGCGCGCGCGCCGCGCACCGGCGCGACGGCGCCGCCATGGCGCGTTTCCTGTGCTGGCTCGACGCACAGCCGGCCGGCTCTCTGGATGAGATCACCGTGGCGCGGAAGCTCGAAGCCTGCCGGACGCAAACCGGCAACGACATGCAGATGCCGCTGCGCGACATCTCCTTCGACACGATTTCCGGCGCCGGCCCCAACGGCGCCATCGTCCATTACCGGGTCAACGCGAAAACCAATCGCGTGCTTGGCCGAAACGAATTGTATCTCATCGATTCCGGCGCCCAGTATGAGGACGGCACGACCGACATCACCCGCACCGTCGTCATCGGCGAAAGCACCGGCGAGATGCGTGATCGCTCGACGCGCGTGCTGAAGGGCATGATAGCCCTTTCCCGGCTGCGCTTTCCGCCCGGCACGCGCGGCATGGACATAGACCCCTTTGCCCGCCACGCGCTGTGGCAGGCCGGCCTGGATTACGCCCACGGCACGGGCCACGGCGTCGGCTCCTATCTGGCGGTGCACGAGGGGCCTCAGCGCATCGCCAGGACAGGCGCGCAAAGGCTGGAAGCCGGCATGATCCTGTCCAACGAGCCCGGCTATTACAAGACCGGCAGCTATGGCATCCGCCATGAAAACCTGATCGTCGTCGAGCCCCCCTCGCCGATCGATGGCGGCGAGATCGACATGCATGGGTTCGAGACGCTGACCCTCGTACCGTTTGACAGGCGGCTGATCGACACCGCGCTGCTGGACGCCGGCGAGCGCGCCTGGCTCGATGCCTATCACGCGCGGGTTCGCCACGAGATCGCGCCGCTGGTCGATGGAGAGGTCCGCGCCTGGCTGGAACGGGCAACGGAGCCGCTTACAGCGCCGCGCGTCTTATCAGACGCACAAAGGACGCTGTAAGTCTTTGAATCCACACATCGTGCTTTCCGAAAATCGGTTCCGATTTTCGGGCCGATGCTGTAGCTGAAATCAGCCGAGAAGGTGGCGCAGCAGGATCAGCACGGCCGCCGATGTCAGGAACATCGGCATCATGCCGCCGGCGAGGAACGCCACGACAACGCCGGTCGCCAACGCGACGATTTCGGCCGGCCCGCCATTCATGGCCGCCGGTGCAACCAGTGTCGTCAACACGGCGGCCGGCACGGCGTTGAGACCCGCCTCGACGCGTGGATGAATGCGCTCGAAGCGCGACAGCACCAGATGGCCGCCAATGCGCGTCAGGAAGGTCATCAGCGCGCCGGCAAGGATGATCCAGGCGGTCATGCTCATTCGCCTTCCTCCTTCTGCTTGATGCTCGGCGCGAAGACCGCCGCCAGAAGAACGCCGGCCAGCGCGCCGATCGAAACGTGCCAGGGCGAGCCGACCGTGTTGTAGGCGATCATCGAGGCGACGGCGCTGACCGCCACCACGGGCAGCCAGATTGGCCGCTTGCGAAAGCCCATGACCAGCCCGAGAAAATAGATCGGCAGGAGGAAATCGATGCCCCACGCATGCGTGTCCGGCATCATCCGCCCGAACAGCGCACCCACCCACGCCTCTGCGACCCACAACACATAGACCGGCAGCGCAGCGCCCATATACCAGAGGAATGAAATCCGCTTGCCCTGCTCACCGCGCCGCTCGGCCTCGGCGAACATCGGATCGACCAGCAGGAAAAAGCCGAAAAGCCGCTGGATCGGCCCCCAATGGGCGATGCGCCGCCCGATGGCGGCCGAGTACAGCACGTGACGGAAATTCACCGCGAAGATCGAAAAGACGATCAGCCACGGCGCAACCTTCTGGCCGAACAGGTCGATGCCGACCATCTGGCTCGCCCCGGCGAAGATCGTCGCGCTCATCAGCACGGCCTCGAAGACGGTGAAACCGTTTTCGACCGCCAGCGCGCCAAACAAGATGCCGAACGGCGAGGCCGCAACGACGACAGGGACGCTGTCGCGCAGCCCTTGCGCCAGATCGCCAGGACCGGTTCGTTCGTTCAGGATGTCGGTGGCCATCATTCCTCCAGAAGGGGCCTTTTCTAGGTCACGCGGCTTGCCCAGTCACGTCAAATCGATTGAGCCAATGATGAACCGAAATGATGACACGCCGCCTGCCATGACGGCACGAATGCCGCTGCCGGCGAAGCCAGGATCAGGCCCCCACGCGCTCGAACCACGCATCCTCGTCGATCACCTCGACACCCAGATCCGCCGCCTTCTTGAGCTTTGAGCCGGCGCCGGGGCCAGCCACCACCAGGTCCGTCTTCTTCGACACGGAACCCGCCACCTTGGCGCCCAACCGCTCGGCCATTGCCTTTGCCTCGTCGCGCGACATGCGCTCCAGGCTGCCGGTGAAGACGATGGTCTTGCCGGCGAAGGGCGAATCCCCCGCCGGCCGCTCGGCCTCGCGCACCGACACCGCGCCCGCCAGCCTCTCGACCAGTTCCCGATTGTGTTCCTCGGCGAAGTAGTGGGCGATGGAGGCGATCACCGCATCGCCGATATCGTCCAGCGCGTCCATCTCCTCGCGCGCCTGCGCGTCGTCGCCGGCAACGGCCAGCGCCGCATCGTGGAACTCGCCCCAGGAGCCATAGGCGCGCGCCAGCGTCTTCGCCGTCTGCTCGCCCACATGGCGGATGCCGAGCCCATAGATCATGCGCTCCAGCGCGATCGTCCGCCGCTCTTCGATCGCGGCGAAAAGATTGGCCGCCGAGACGGTGCCCCACCCCTCCTTGTCCTTCAGCTTCTTGAGGTTCTCGGCGTCGCGCGCAGCCAGGGAAAAGATGTCGGCCGGGCTCTTCACCGGCAGGTCCGGATCGTTGAAGAAGAACTCGATCTGCTTTTCGCCCAGCCCGTCGATGTCGAAAGCGCGCCGCGACACGAAATGGCGCAGGTGCTCGACCCGCTGGAACGGGCAGGCAAACTCGCCCGAACAGCGCCGCACGACGCCCTCGACGCCCGTGCCGATGCCCTCGCGCACCACCGGCGTCTGCAATTCGCACGGACAGGTGGTCGGAAAGACGAAGGCTGTGGCATCGTCCGGCCGCTTGTCCGCGATGAAACCGAGGATCTGCGGGATGACGTCGCCGGCGCGCTGCACCGTCACCGTATCGCCGATCATCACCCCCAGACGCTCGATTTCCTCGGCATTGTGCAGCGTCGCATTGGTCACGACGACACCGCCGACCGTCACCGGTTCCAGCCGGGCCACCGGCGTCAGCGCACCCGTGCGACCGACCTGGATGTCGATGCCGCGCAGGATCGTCGTTGCCTTCTCGGCGGGGAATTTATGGGCGATCGCCCAGCGCGGGCTGCGCGAGACGAAGCCAAGCCGCTGCTGCAGCGCCAGATCGTCGACCTTGTAGACGACGCCATCGATGTCATAGCCAAGGCTGGCGCGGCGTTCTTCGATCGCCCGGTATTGCGACAGCAATTCCTCAGCGCTCTCGCAGCGCCTCATCAGCGGGTTGGTGTGGAAGCCGAACGCCTCGAACGCTTCGACCATACCGGTCTGCGTCTGCGCCGGCATTTGCGAAACCTCGCCCCAGGCATAGGCGAAGAATTTGAGCGGCCGTGCCGCCGTGACCGAGGAATCGAGCTGGCGCAGGGAACCCGCCGCCGTGTTGCGCGGATTGACATAGGTCGGCTTTCCCTCCGCCTCCTGCCGCTTGTTGAGCGCCAGGAAATCCGCATGCGTCATGTAGACCTCGCCGCGTACCTCCAACACGTCCGGCGGGTCGCCTGCCAGCACGTTCGGGATGTCGGCGACGGCGCGCGCATTGGCGGTGACGTTCTCGCCTTCCTGGCCGTCGCCGCGCGTTGCCGCCGAGACGAGCCGTCCGCCCTCATAGCGCAGCGAAAGCGACAGGCCATCGATCTTCGGCTCGGCGGTCATCACCACCGGCGCCTCGGCATCAAGCTTCAGATAGCGGCGGATGCGGGCCACGAAATCGATCACGTCGGCGTCGGAAAACGCGTTGTCCAGCGACAGCATCGGCACCTTGTGCCGCACCTTGTCGAACTTCTCCGAGACGGGAGCACCGACGCGACGCGACGGGGAATCCTCACGCACCAGTTCGGGAAACCGCTGTTCGATCGCCAGGTTGCGGCGCCGCATGGCATCGTACTCGGCGTCGCTGATCGTCGGTGCATCCTCGGCATGATAACGCTGGTCGTGCTCGGCGATTTCACGGGCAAGCTGCTCCAGTTCCACGCTGGCTTGCTTTTCACTGAGGGCATCGACGGGGGGCTTTGCGACCGGCATGGCGTTGAGAATCCGAATTGAACGACTGGTCGAGTTTAGGGTCAGGACCTATTAATCTTGCTGGATTGGTATGAGTCAATTTGCCTGGACAGAAGGCGCAAGCCTGCAGGAAACCATCCGGTTTTCAAAGGCTTGCAACGCTCTGTCCAGGCAAATTGGCCATATCCCGAAGGGACGGACGATGGACTTTGAACTGCCGCGTCGAGCCGCTTGGCCGGGCGCAAGCCCGTCCTGCGCGTCTCTCCTTGCATTTCCGTGTCCATCGTCCGCCAATCCAGCAAGATTAATAGGTCCTAACCCTAAAGCATCGTCAGGCAAAAGTGGAAACCGGCGTTCGCTCGAAATCAGTCTGCTGACAACAATGTCAGGAAGCGGCCGCGCTGCCCTGCAGCAGGCGCTGGGCGGCAGCCCTTGCCTCGTCGGTCACAGTCGCCCCGGCCAGCATGCGGGCGATTTCTTCCTGCCGCGCCCCGTCATCCATGACCGACACGCCGGTCGAAACCCGATCATTGCCGCCGCTCTTGGCGATCAGGTAATGCGTTCCGGCGCGCGCCGCCACCTGCGGCGCATGGGTGACGGACAACACCTGGATGCCCTCGGCAAGCCGCGCCAGGCGCTGGCCGATGGCGTCGGCCACGGCGCCGCCGACGCCCGTGTCGATCTCGTCGAAAACCAGTGTCGGCGCCGAACCGCGATCGGCCAGAACCACCTTCAGCGCCAGGAGGAAGCGCGACAGCTCGCCGCCCGAAGCAACCTTCATCATCGGTCCGGCGCGCGTGCCGGGATTGGTCCGCACCCAGAATTCGACGCGGTCGATGCCGTCTTCGCCGCGGTCGTCGGCCTCCGTGGCGATCTCGACGATGAAGGCTGCCCGCTCCAGCTTGAGCGCCGGCAGTTCGGCCATCACCGCCGCGCTCAACCCGTCGGCCGTCTGCCGCCGCATCGCCGACAGTTCCTCGGCGGCCGCGTCATAGGCCTTGATCGCCGCCGCCGCCTGCGCCTGCAGCACCGCCAGGCGTTCCTCGCCCGCGTCGAGCTCGTCGAGATCGCCCACCATGCGCGCGCAAAGGTCCGCCAGATCGTCCACCTGCACATTGTGCTTGCGGGCCGCCGCGCGCAGCGCGAACAGGCGTTCCTCCGCCTCCTCGAGGCGGCGCGGGTCGAACTCGGCGGCGCGGATCGCCTCGTCGACACCCGATTGCGCCGCGTCGAGCTGCAGAAGCGCCGCGTCGAGCGGCTCGATGATCACGTCGAGCAGGCCGGGCGCATCCTGCGCCTTGCGCTGCAGTCGGCGCAGAAGGCTTGAAAGCTGCGGCACGGCGGAGGATTGCCCCGACAGGATTTCCTGGGCGTCGGCAATGTCGGAAGCGATCTTCTCGGCGCGCATCATGCTGGCGCGCTCCTCGGCGAGCGCCGCCTCCTCGTCGGGGCGCGGATCGAGCTTGGAAAGTTCCTCGACCGAGGCGCGCAGGAAGTCGGCCTCGCGGGCCGCCGCTTCCACCCGCGCCTTGTGACGGACGAACTCCTGTTCGCTGTGCCGCCAGTCGCGCCAGGCAAGCCGCACACGCGCCACCGCCTCGCCATGCCCGCCGAAGGCGTCGAGCAGGTCGCGATGGATCGCCGCGTCGACCAGCGCGCGCTCGTCATGCTGGCCGTGTATTTCGACCAGCGTGCGGCCCACCTGCCGCATCAGTGCAACGCTCGACGGCTGGTCGTTGATGAACACGCGCGTCCGTCCGTCGGCACTCTGCACGCGGCGCAGGATGACATCGCCCTCATCGTCGATGGCGTTGTCGGCCAGCAGCGCACGAACGGGATGGACGGCAGGCAGGTCGAAAACGGCGATCACCTGCCCCTGCCCGGCGCCATGCCGCACGAGCGAGGCGTCACCGCGCCCGCCGAGCGCCAGGGACAGCGAATCGAGAAGAATGGACTTGCCGGCGCCGGTCTCGCCCGTCAGCACGGAGAGCCCGCTCGAAAAATCCATGTCGAGGCGTTCAATCAGGACGATATCGCGGATCGACAGGTGGGACAGCATGGATGATCGCTCTCAATAAGCGAGAGCGGGATGCGGGCGGAAAAACCGCTTCACACTTTTCCTCATCCCCTCTAGCCGCCCAGGATCGCCGATCCAGCTTTGGAAATCCAGGACCCGGCGTTCTCACGCGGCTCCAGTCCACCGGACTGCAGCAGCGCATAGGAATCCTTGTACCATTTGCTGTCGGGGAAATTGTGCCCAAGGACGGCAGCCGCCGTCTGCGCTTCCGAAACCAGCCCCAGCGCATAATACGCCTCGGTAAGGCGGGCCAGCGCCTCCTCGACATGCCGCGTGTTGGGGAATTCCTCGACCACGCCGCGGAAGCGGCGCACGGCGGCGATGTATTCGCGACGCTCGAGATAATAGCGGCCGATCTGCATTTCCTTGCCGGCAAGCTGGTCGCGGGCAACGCGTATCTTGGTCTTGGCGTCCTCGACATATTCCGAATCGGGCCAGCGCTGGACGACTTCCTCCATTGCCTCGACGGTCCGGCGCGCTTCGCGCTGATCCTGCGTCACATCGCGAATCTGCCGGTAATAGCTGAGACCGACGAGATACTGCGCATAAGCCGCCTCCTCCGAGGTCGGATAAAGCGAAACGTAGCGTTTGCCGCTGTTGATGGCTTCCTCGAACTTGGCCTGCCGGTAACTGGCGAACGTGTTCATCACCATCGCCTTGCGGGCGAACTCTGAATAAGGGTGCTGCCGGTCGATCGCCTCGAACTTGGCGCTCGCTTCCTTCAAGCGGCCGGAGTTGAGGTTCGCCAGACCCTGATTGTAGAGCACGTCGGCAGGATCGGTCTGCTCGACATAGGTCGACAGATCGAGATCCTTCTCCGCGTTGCAGGCGGACAGTGCGAGCGAGGCGCCAAGAGCGCAGACCGCCAACAAGGCGCGCCTGCCCGTCATGGTCATACCGGCCTTGATCATACCGGCATCGTAAGTTGAACGCATTTCGCCTCTCGCATCATGAAACCCGATGGTGGACCGCAGTCATAGAGCATATGACCGTCACGCGGCAACGCTATTGCCTGCCATTGCTGCAATTTTGTGGCGTTATGGTGTCGTGCGCCCAGCCGGTGGGTCCGATATACGGAGAGTCAGGGAATGTCAGGCGGTGAACGCCGGCAGACAGGGAACCGTCTTCAGATCATCCACGGCGCGTAGACGGGCGCGTTGACCGCCACCATCTCGGCACGACGCCCCTGCTCGCGGCGCGTCGTCTCAACGATCTCATAGGCCGAACGGTCCGTCAAAAGATGACGCAACGCCGCCGCATTCAACCGGTGCCCGCCGCGATAGGAGCGAAAGCAGCCGATGAAACGGGCGCCGGCCAGGGCGAGATCGCCGACCGCGTCGAGCATTTTATGCCGCACGAACTCGTCGGGATAGCGCAGGCCTTCCATGTTGATGACCTTGTGGTCTTCGCCGATGACGACCGAATTCTCCAGAGAAGACCCCAGCGCGTAGCCGGCGGCCCAAAGGCGCTCGACATCCTTGATGAAACCGAAGGTGCGCGCCCGGGCGACTTCCTGCCGGAAGCTCTCGGCGCTCAGATCGACCGACAGCGCCTGACGGCCGATGGCCGGCGTGTCGAAATCGATCTCCACCTCGAAGCGGGTGCCGTCATAGGGACGGAACTCCGCCCAGGAACTGCCATTGTCGATGCGAACCGGCTTGACGACGCGGATATAGCGGCGCTTCACCGGCAGCGTGGCGATGCCGGCCTGCTCGAACGCATCGACAAAACCTTCCGCGCTGCCATCGAGAACCGGCACTTCGCTGCCGTCGATCTCGATCGACACATTGTCGATGCCGACTGCCAGCAACGCAGCCATCAGATGTTCGACCGTCGCCACATGCTCGCCGCGTGCATCGCCCAGCGCAGTGCACAAATCGGTCTGGCCGACTTCGGATACCAGTGCGCGAATCACACGCCCGGTCCCCGCATCGTCGATACGCTGGAAAACGACGCCCGTATCGGCGTCAGCCGGCGAAAAATGGATGGAAACCGGCTTACCGCCGTGGACGCCGATACCCGAAAGGGAACAGCGCGATTTAAGTGTCGTCTGATACTCGAGCAAGATGGTCCCCGTCAGCTCGTCTTGTGCCTGCAGCGGAAGCGTCTTCCGCACGCAAACTTTCCAAGGTTTTAGGACGACACCCCCAAAATGCGTCCCACGCCCCGCCTTTATCCGTGACGGAAGATAATGTCGTGGGAGGCAGACTCCAAATCACGCTTTTTTACCTCATGTTACGCAATCAGGCTTTTGTAATTCTCTTATAAATATTTGTTTTGTTTACTCTTTCTTAAAGAAAAAGGGTGCGGCTCCGCCCCTTCTGCAACATGCTGTTAACAAGCGTTACCACTCGTGGTGCGATCCCAACAGATGGTCCCCATCTGTTGGGAAGAATCGCCCCACCAGATCAATAGCTTGTGGGCTGACTTATCGAAACGGATGGGAACCATCTGTTTCGGCCAGACCACTCGTGTCCTGCCCCGGCCAAACCGATAGGTTTGGACTGGGACAAGCAGGCCACTAAATTATTGAATCCAGGGCAACTTTGCTCCAATCGAAATGAATGCGAAGCTTTCATTTCGATTGGAGCGTTGCACTAGTTGGCCTGACGCCGCAGGAACGCGGGAATCTCCAGGTGATCGTCCTCCTGGACGCTGCGCGCCTGGGTGGTGAGTCGCCCGTGCTCGTCGAGCTGCCCCTGGCGCGGCGCATAGAGCTGCCCCTCGCTTTCAGGCGCCCGGCGCGGCTGCGGGCTCGCCTGGCGCAGCTTCGGCTCGCGCGGCTGTTCGGCATAATTGTGTTCGCCGTCACGCCGCGACAGGCCATGCGTCAGGCGCTTGATCAGCCCCATCGGTCCACGATCGTCCTGCTCTGGCTGCGGATGGGCGTTCGATTCGATCTCGGCCTTCACCACCGGTGGAAAATCCTCGACGCGCGGCATGCGCGGCGCGGTGGCCTGGGGCTGCGCTTCGCGCACAGGAGCCGGCTGCACCGGCTTCAGCACCTGGGCAGCGGGCTGCGCCGACGGCACGGCCGTTGGCGGGCTCGGGCGAAACAGCATGCTCTGCGGCTGGAAGCCTTCGTTGACGGCAGGCCGTGGCGCCTGCATCTGCGGGGTGGCGCGCTCCGCGTCGCGGATGGCCTCGGCAACGGGATCGGCCGCCATGGGCTGCGGACGGGCCTCGATCGCTGCCGGACGTGGCGTCTCGATCGGCCGCTGCGGCGTCAGCACCGGGCGCGTGGCGCTGGTGCTGCTGGCAATCTCGGCCGCTGCCTTGTCGATGCCTGTGGCAACAACCGACACGCGGATGACGCCTTCCAGTTCCTCGTCGAAGGTCGCGCCGAGAATGATGTTGGCGTCCGGATCGACTTCCTCGCGGATGCGGGTCGCCGCCTCGTCCACCTCGAACAGCGTCAGGTCGCGGCCGCCGGTGATCGAGATCAGCAGGCCACGCGCACCCTTCATCGAGCTCTCGTCGAGCAGCGGGTTGGCGATCGCCGCTTCGGCCGCCGCCATCGCCCGGCCTTCGCCGGAGGCTTCGCCCGTGCCCATCATCGCCTTGCCCATTTCGCGCATCACCGAGCGCACGTCGGCAAAGTCGAGATTGATCAGGCCTTCCTTGACCATCAGGTCGGTGATGCAGGCAACGCCCGAGTAAAGCACCTGGTCGGCCATGGCGAAGGCATCGGCGAAGGTCGTCTTGTCATTGGCGATGCGGAACAGGTTCTGGTTCGGAATGACGATCAGCGTGTCGACGCAGGCCTGCAATTCCTCGATGCCGGCATCGGCGGTCTTCATCCGCCGCTGGCCCTCGAAATGGAACGGCTTGGTGACGACGCCAACCGTCAGGATGCCTTTTTCGCGCGCCGCGCGGGCAACCACGGGTGCCGCACCCGTGCCCGTGCCGCCGCCCATGCCGGCGGTGACGAAGCACATATGCGTCGAGGTCAGGTGATCGACGATCTCGTCGATGCATTCCTCGGCAGCCGCGCGTCCCACTTCCGGCTGCGAACCGGCGCCGAGGCCCTCGGTCACCGCCGCCCCGAGCTGGATCAGCCGTTCCGCCTTCGACTGGGTCAGTGCCTGGGCATCCGTGTTCGCCACCACGAATTCGACACCGCGCAGGCCGGCATTGATCATGTTGTTGACGGCATTGCCGCCGCCGCCGCCGACACCGAAAACGGTGATCCTTGGCTTCAGCTCGGTAATGTCCGGCTTCTGCAGATTGATAGTCATTGTCCTCGTCCTTTCCGCCTTCGCCGCCGCCTCGCCGCTGCGGTCGTCATTTGGGGCGCATCCCCGCTAGAAGTTGCTTCTCAGCCATTGGCCGACACGTTGCAGCCGGCCACCAGTGCCGGTCGCGCGATTGAAAATGCCGCTCTTGCCGCCGCGGCCACGGTTTTCGAACTCCGCCACTTGCGGATAGATCAGCAGGCCGACACTGGCCGCGAAAGCCGCGCCCTTGGCGGCTTCCGGCAGGCCGGCGACGCCCAGCGGGCGACCCAGCCGAACATTGCGCCCGAACAGTCTGCGCGCGGCTTCCGGCAGCCCGACCAGCTGGCTGGCGCCGCCCGTCAGCACGACCCGCCGGCCGACAAGGCCGCCATAGCCCGACCTGTTCAACTTGTCGCGCGCGATCTCCAGCGTCTCCTCGATGCGGGCGCGGATGATCCGCGTCATCACCGCTCGCGGCACCTGGATCGGCTGCTCGTTCTGATCCGCCCCCATCGGGTGGATCGAAACGATGTCGCGGTCATCGCTCGACGACAACAGCGCCGAACCGTGCATGACCTTCAGCCGCTCCGCATCCTCGAGGCGCGTCGACAGGCCGCGCACCAGATCCATCGTCACATGACCGCCGCCAACCGGCAGCGCATCGGCAAAAACGAACTTGCCGTCGGCAAACACCGAAATCGTCGTCGTCCCGCCGCCCATGTCGATGCACGCCGCCCCCATCTGGGCCTCGTCGTCGACCAGCGCAGAAAGCCCGCTCGCATAGGGCGTCGCCACCATCCGCTCGACCGACAGGTGCGAGCGGTTGATGCACAGTTCGAGGTTACGCAGGGGCGCTGCATCCGCCGTCAGGATGTGCATCGCAACACTCAACTCGCCGCCCACCATGCCGCGCGGATCGCGAATGCCGCGCTGGGCGTCGAGACTGAAGCCCGTGGCCAGCGAATGCACCACTTCACGCTCCGTATCGAGGCTCTGCCGCGCGCCGGCCGCCAGCACGCGGTCGATGTCGGAACGGGTGACCTCGTGGCCGCCGAGATTGATCGAGGCGGAAATCGTCTCGCTTCTGAGACGTCCCGCCGACACGTTGACGATCAGCGATTCGACTGTCAGCCCCGCCATCCGCTCGGCGGCGTCGACCGCCAGCCGGATCGCTTCCTCGGCACGATCGAGATCGACGATCACGCCAGACTTCACGCCTTGCGATTGCTGGTGTCCGATACCGATGACCTTGACGCGGTGCGTGCGCTGCCGAAGCGCTCGTCCTTCCTCGCTCGGCATCAGCCTGGCGATGATACAACAAATCTTGCTGGACCCGACATCCAGCACCGTAATGATACCCGAACGGCGCGCGGCGCTGTCTTTCGTGTCTGATAACCAGTTCATATGCGCGCCCCGGATTTACGCTTCAAACCAAGCCGCTCGCGCATCGCCGCCTCGTGCGCTTCGGCATCGTCCGCCGACAGGCCGATCGTCAGCCGGTCGGGCAGGCGCATGTCGACGGATGCGATATCGCGCGACAGGAGGCCGTCCTTGCGGTCGAGCGCAGCCAGCGTCGCCAGCGTCAACGCTTCGTTTCGCTCCGGCAGCTTGATCGTCACGCCGTTCTTCAGGCGCATGTCCCAGCGCCGTTCGCCGACGCGAATATAGGCCCTGACCTGCTCGGCGAGGGCGGGATGGCGCCCGACAGCGGCGATGAAACCCGGCCCCGCATCGCGCGCGCCGATGCCGATCACCATGGGAAGCGCCGCATGGCGGCCGCCATCGAACGGCGCAATCACGCTGCCATCCTTTTCAATCAGGGAAAGCTGACTGCCCTGCTGCCAAATGGCGAAGGGCTTCTTCTCGGTAATCACCACTTCCAGCGTCGCCGGATACACCTTGCGCACCGCAGCGGTCTCGACCCAGGGAAGCCCGGCAATACGCGCCCGTGCATCTTCGGCATCGAAGCCCATCAGCGCGGTCCAGCCGTCCAGGCCGACCTCCTGCAGAATGTCGATCTCGGAGGTTTCCCGATTGCCCGACACATGCACCTGGGTGATGGCGAAACCGGTGCGCGCGGTCACATCCTGGACGACCTGCGGAAAATGCCCGCCGGCGATCGTTCCATACAGGCCCGCAGAGCCGAGCAAGAGCGCCGTCATCAACGTGGCGGCAAACCGCGGCGCTTCGACCTCACCGGCATCGACCCGCTGCATGAAACGCGCAGGACGGCGCAGCCAGCGCGGCAAGACGATGTCGCCGCCGGCCGAAGCGCCAGCGCCGATGCGTCTGCCCGCCAGCCGGGAATTCCCGTCCTGCCGTGATGTCAGCGAGAACACGAGGCGTCCTCCACGATCCAACTCAACAATTCACCGAAGCCATACCCCGCTTCAGCGGCGATTTCGGGCACCAGAGACGTCGGCGTCATGCCGGGCTGCGTGTTGACTTCCAGCCAAACCAGCTCGCCATCCGGGGATTTACGATCATCGAAACGAAAGTCGGACCGGGACACGCCCCGGCAGCCGATTGCCTTGTGTGCCTTGAGTGCCAGTGTCTCTATTTTTTGGTAAATATTTGGTGAAATTTTTGCCGGGCATTCGTGTTTTGATCCCCCGGGAACATATTTTGAATCATAATCGTAGAAGGCATGCCCCACCGGCAGGATCTCGGCGACGCCAAGCACCTTGTCGCCCATCACCGCGCAGGTGAATTCCCGCCCGGGAATGTAGCGCTCGACCATTACGCGCTCGCCGTAACGCCACTCGGACGAACTGACGATCTGCGGTGGATGCGACTGATCCTCCTTGACGATAACCACACCGAAGCTCGACCCTTCATTGACCGGCTTCACCACGTAAGGCGGCTCCATCGGGTGCGTCTTGACGATGTCGAAACGGTTCATCACGCGCGCCTCGGCGACAGGCAGGCCGGCAGCCTTGCCGACAACCTTGGCAAGCTCCTTGTCCATCGCCAGCGCCGACGCAAGAACGCCGGAATGCGTGTAGGGAATGGCGAGATATTCCAGAATGCCCTGGATCGTCCCGTCCTCGCCAAACGGCCCATGCAAGGCGTTGAAGGCGACATCCGGATTGAGCTCGGCCAGGACGCGCGCCGCATCGCGCCCGACATCGACGCGCGTGACCGCGTACCCCTCGATCTCGAGCGCATCGGCACAGGCGCTGCCGGAAGAAAGACTGACCGGCCGTTCGGAGGAAAATCCGCCCATCAGAACGGCGACGCGCTTTCTTTTCATGATCCGGCTACCCCCTTTTCCGGCCGCCCTGAAATCTGGGCAATAGGCTGCATTGGCCGAGCAAGACCTCCTTGCATGGGAATGCCCCCGACCGGAACGCCGCGACTCAAATCAGTGATTACTTATAACGCCAAAGAATCAGAGGTTTGATTCCGTGGCAAGGCCTTGAGATTCCGGAAGATTCAATTTTCTTCGATTTTTACGAATTGTGATTGGGAAGAGGCCCTTCGGGCGCGAATCCGCACCAGGCCGTCACAGCATCTGGCCGAGAAACGGGTCGATCTCGTGGCCGGCGCGGAACGTGCCGACGCGCTTGATTTCCCAATCCAGGCGAATGCCCGAATGCTCCAGAACGCGCGCCCGCACCGTCTCACCAAGGAATTCCAGATCGTAACCGGTCGCCGTGCCGGTGTTGATCATGAAATTGCAATGCATCGGCGACATCTGCGCCCCGCCGATCATCAGCCCGCGGCAGCCGGCCTTGTCGACCTCTTTCCAGGCCGAGGTGCCGGGCGGGTTCTTGAATGTCGAGCCGCCCGTCTTCTCGCGGATCGGCTGGACGGTCTCGCGATGATGCTGGACGGCGTCCATGTCCGCCTGGATCGTTGTCCGGTCCTCGGCATATCCCTGCATCAGCGCGGAGGTGAAGATCAGATCCTTGGGTGCGTCGGAATGCCGATAGGCATAGCCCATTTCAGCATTCGACAGCACGTGCAGTTCGCCCCGGCGGTCGAGCGCCCTGACCTCGACGACCCGCTCGCGCGTCTCGACGCCATTGGCCCCGGCATTCATGCGCAACGCGCCGCCGAGCCCGCCGGGAATGCCGTGGTAGAAATGGAAGCCGCCGATGCCCGCTTCCAGCGCCACCGCCGCCAGGCGCTTGTCGGGGATCGACGCACCGGCGCGGATCTGCGTTGGCGACACCGCTTCCGCCTGGCCGAACCCCTTGGCCGAAAGCCGCACGACGAAACCGCGAATGCCGCCGTCGCGCACCAGGAGGTTCGAGCCGATGCCGACCATGGACACCGGAATGTCCTCGGGGACGGCTCTCAGAAAGGCCGCCAGATCCTCCTCGTCGGCCGGCTGGAACAGGACGTCCGCCGGCCCGCCGGCGCGAAACCAGGTCACCTTGTCCATGCCGGCGTCCAGGGTCATGCGGCCGCGCAGACCGGCAAGCCGGTCGCCCAGGCGTTCGAGAAGGATCGCGCCGTTCATCCGCCCTTCTCCAGTTCGTCCGGCAGCGCATAGGCCCATTGGGTGATGTTGCCGGCGCCGAGGAAGACGACGAAGTCGCCCTCGCCCGCCCAGTTGCGGACGATCGGCGCAATCGCCTGTGGGCCATCGATGAAGCGCACGTCGCGATGACCCGATGCGCGAATGCGCGACACCAGGGTTTCCGATGAAATCCCGTCGATCGGCTCTTCGCCGGCCGCATAGACAGGCGCGACCAGCACCGTATCGGCCTCGTTGAAGCAGGCGGCGAAATCGTCGAACAGATCGCGCAGGCGCGAATACCGGTGGGGTTGGGCGATAGCGATGATGCGCCCCTTGCACGCCTCGCGGGCGGCCTGCAGCACCGCCTTGATCTCGACCGGATGGTGCCCGTAATCGTCGAACACGCTGGCGCCGTTCCAGCTTCCCGTCAGCGTGAAGCGCCGCTTGACGCCGCCGAACCCCGCCAGCCCGGCGCGGATCGCCTCGGCGCCGATTCCCAGTTCATGGGCCACGGCAATCGCCGCTGTCGCGTTGGAAACATTGTGCCGGCCGGGCATCGGCAGGCGCAGGCCCTCGAGCGTCTCCACCACGCCGGTCTTGCGGTCGCGCAAGGCGACGTCGAAGACGGAGGCAGCGCCGTCCATGCGATGGTTCATGAACCGCACATCGGCCTGCGGGTTCTCACCATAGGTGACCACGCGACGATCCTCGATACGGCCCACCAGCGCCTGCACCTCCGCATGGTCGATGCACATGGCGGCAAAGCCGTAGAACGGCACGTTCTCGACAAACTGCCGGAAGGCTTCGCGCAGCCGGTCGAAATCGCCGTAGTGGTCGAGATGCTCCGGGTCGATGTTGGTGATGACGGCGATCTCGGCCGGCAGTTTCAGAAAACTGCCGTCGCTCTCGTCGGCCTCCACCACCATCCAGTCGCCGGCCCCCATGCGCGCATTGGTGCCATAGGCGTTGATGATGCCGCCATTGATGACGGTCGGGTCGAAACCGCCTGCGTCGAACAGGGCCGCCACCATCGACGTGGTCGTCGTCTTGCCATGCGTGCCGCCGATGGCGACCGCCTGGCGGAAACGCATCAGTTCGGCCAGCATCTCGGCGCGCCGGACGATCGGCAGGTGCCGTTCGCGCGCCGCCACCAGCTCGGGATTGTTCTTCCTGATGGCGGTCGACACGACGATAACTTCCGCATCGCCGAGATTCTCGCCCGCATGGCCGATGAAAACGGAAATGCCCTTCTCGCGCAATCGGGTCACATTGGCGTTTTCCGCCTGATCGGAACCCTGCACCTGATAGCCGAGCGTGTGCAGTGCCTCGGCGATGCCGCTCATGCCGATGCCGCCGATGCCGACGAAGTGCACTGTACCGATCGTCTCCGGCATCTTCATGCGCGGTTTCCTTCCTTGAACGTTGCGATTGGCGTGCCCGACGCAATAGCCTCGGCGAGGTCGGCAAGCAACCGCGTCGCATCCCTCCGCCCGACGCTTTTTGCGCCGGCAGCCATCGCGGCAAGCCGCGCGCCATCGCTCAAAAGCGCGGTCAGCTCGGCGGCAAACGTTTCCGCGTCGATCTCGGCCTGCCGGCGCAGGAGCGCGCCGCCAGCATCCACCAGGATTCTGGCATTGTGTCCCTGATCGTCGTCAAGCGCATGTGGCAAAGGCACCAGCACTGCGGGCCGGCCAATCACCGACAGTTCCAGGACGGTCGAAGCGCCCGCCCGGCTGACGACGAGATGGGAGGTAGCCATGCGGGCCGGCAGATCGCCGAAGAACGGCGCCACCTCGGCCTTGACGCCAACCGCATGATAGCGCTCCCGCACCCGCGCCTCGTCCTCGGGGCGCGCCTGGTGCGTGACGGCGAGCCGCGCGCGCAGCAGCTCCGGCATCCGCGCCACCACCTCCGGCATCGTATCGGAGAAATAGCGCGCGCCCTGGCTGCCGCCGAAGACCAGCAGCCGGAACGGGCCGCCCTCGGCAGGCGCGTCATAGGGGGTGTCAGCCACGTCGAGCACCGCCTGGCGCACGGGATTGCCGACCTCGACGATCTTGTCGGCATGAATGCCGGCGGGTTTCAGGAAGCCGCCGGCGATGGCCTGCACGCGGCCGGCCAGCGCCTTGTTGGCGCGGCCCATCACCGCGTTCTGCTCGTGCACCAGCGCCGGCACGCCGCGCCGCGTCGCGGCGAACAGCGGCGGCAATGTCGGGTAGCCGCCAAAGCCGACCACGGCGGCGGGCTTCAACCTCTGCAGCACTTTCGAAGCCTGTTTCACGCCACGCCAGATGGTCCAGCCGCTCTTCAGCAGTGCCAGCGGGTTCTTCGACCCGAAGGTCGCCGCCTCGACGATGTGGATGTCCTCGGCGGGAAAGTTCTGCGCGAAGCGCGCCGCGCGTGCGTCGGTCGCCAGATGGACCGACCAGCCGCGCGCGCGCAACTCATGCGCCAGCGCCTCGGCAGGAAACAGATGGCCGCCGGTACCACCGGCGGCAAGAAGCATCACGCCCTTCGCCATGTCAGCCCGCAACCGCCTCGCGCCCGGCCGGCGGCGCGAATGCCACCGGCTGCCGCTTTTCGGGTTTGCGCCGCGTCAACGCCAGCACGAAACCCATGGCGATGGCCATAGCGAACAGCGAGGTACCGCCATAGGAGACAAACGGCAGTGTCATGCCCTTGGCTGGAAGCAAGCGGACATTCACCCCCATATTGATGATCGACTGGAAACCAAACAGGATCACGAGACCGCTAACCGCATAGCGCGTGAAATCGTCGTCCTCGCACCGCGCTTTCATCAATCCGCGCAGAACCACAAACGCGAACAAGCCGAGCAGGATGAGGCACAGGATGATGCCGAACTCCTCCCCCGCCACGGCGAACACGAAGTCTGAGTGACTGTCGGGAAGGATGCGCTTCACCGTGCCCTCGCCCGGGCCGCGCCCGAACCAGCCGCCACGGATGAGCGCCTCGATGCTCATATCCACTTGATAGGTATCGCCCTCGCCGGTCAGAAAGCGATCGATACGGGAAGCGACATGGGGAAAGGCTGTATAGGCCAGGAATGCGCCGCCGGCACCCAGCGTTCCCAGCACGGCAATCCACAGCCAAGGCATGCCGGCGATGAAAAACATCACCCCCCATGTGCCGAGAACCAACATTGTCTGGCCAAGATCCGGCTGGGCCACCAGAAGCGCGATGATAAGTCCGAGAAGCAGCATCGCAAAAAGGTTTCCGGGAATTTCCGGCTGCCGCGCATGCTCGTGAAAAAGCCAGGCACAGATCACCACAAAGGCGGGTTTCAGATATTCCGAAGGCTGAACGGAAACGCCGAGAATATGGAGCCAGCGCCGCGAGCCTTTCACTTCGATGCCGGCAAAGAGGGTCACCACCATCAGCACCAGCGACCCCGCCAGCATCAGGAGCGCCACACGCCGCACCTGACGCGCGTTGAGAAAGGACACTGCAATCATGATCGCCACTGCAGGCAGCATGAAGATGATCTGCCGCGTCACGAAATGGAAGCTCGGCAGGCCGATGCGCTCGGCGACCGCCGGGCTTGCGGCGAACGACAGCACCACCCCGAGCCCCATCAGCATCAGAAAGGCCGCCAGGAACCAGCGGTCGATGGTCCACCACCAGTTGGCGACAGGGCTTCGGTCGGTCCGGCTCACCATGTCACTTGCTCCCCATCATCTGTGTGCCGGCGAGCGAACGCACCGCCTCGCGGAAGGCTTCGCCGCGCACTTCAAAATTCCTGAACTGATCGAAACTCGCACAGGCCGGCGACAACAGAACCACGGCCTCCGGCGCGGGATCGCCCGCCGCATCGCGCGCCGCGTGATCGACGGCTGCCGCGATGGTACCCGAAATTTCGAATGGCGTCGCCTCTCCGATGGTCGCCGCGAAGGCGGGTGCGGCTTCACCCACAAGATATGCCTTGGCGATGCGCGGAAAGAGCGGTTTCAGCGCGTCGATCCCGCCATCCTTCGGCAAGCCGCCGGCGATCCAGTAGATGCGCTCGAAGCTCGACAGCGCCCGCTCGGCGGCATCGGCATTGGTCGCTTTCGAATCGTTGACGAACAGAACGCGCCCCTGGCGCGCCACCTGTTCCATGCGATGGGCAAGGCCAGGAAAGCTTGCCAGTCCGGCTTGGATGTCCGTGGGCGACAGCCCGCAGTCGAGGCAGGCGGCCAGGGCGGCGAGCGCATTCTGCGCATTGTGCGTGCCGCGCAACGATCCGATACCGTCGAGCGAGGCCAGCGCCTGTACCTTGCCGCCCTTCGCCCGCATCAGCATCGTGCCGTCGGCGAAGAAGCCTTCGTCAAGCGGCCCTTGCACCGAAATGCGCTGCAAGCGGCGACCGGCGCCCTCGAGCGCATCGGCGATCCGCCGGCAATCTGCGTCGTCCACGCCGACGATGGCCAGGCCGCTTTTCATCACCAGCCGTTCCTTGATGTCGGCGTAGTTGCGCATCGTGCCGTGCCGGTCGAGATGGTCGGGCGACAGGTTGAGCAGCAGCCCGACGCTCGGATCGAGGGTCGGTGCCAGGTCGATCTGGTATGACGAACACTCGATCACATAGTGCCGTCCCGTCTGCGGCGGATCGAGCGTCATCACGGCGCGGCCGATATTGCCGCCCATCTGCGTATCGCGCCCGGCCGATGCCAGGATATGGGCGATGAGCGCCGTCGTCGTCGATTTGCCGTTGGTGCCGGTGATGGCCACGAACGGTGCGCCGGGCGCGCACGCGCGCCTCTCGCGGGCGAACAGTTCGATGTCGCCGATCACCTCGACGCCGGCCGCCTGCGCCAGCTCGGCGCTCCAATGCGGGCGCGGATGGGTCAGCGGCACGCCCGGCGACAGGACGAAGCTGGAGACGTCCGACCAGTCGATCTCGCGCAGGTCGCGCGTGGCGATGCCTTCCGCCGCCGCGCGCGCCACACTCTGCGGATTGTCGTCGAAGGCGGTGACCGACGCGCCGCCGTCGACGAGCGCGCGTGCCGTGGCGATGCCGGAGCCGCCCAGGCCGAACAGGGCGACCACTTTTCCGTTGAACACCGAGGCCGGGATCATGCCTGTTCCCGCCCTAGCGCAGTTTTAGCGTTGAGAGCCCGATCAGGGCGAGCAGCACGGCGATGATCCAGAAGCGGATCACCACCTGGCTTTCCGTCCAGCCGAGCTTTTCGAAATGATGGTGGATCGGTGCCATCAGGAACACCCGCCTGCCGGTCATCTTGAAGAAAGCGACCTGGATGATGACGGAGAAGATCTCGACGACGAACAGGCCACCGATGATGGCCAGCACGATCTCATGCTTGGTGGCGACTGCGACGGAGCCGATCAGGCCGCCCAGCGCCAGTGACCCCGTGTCGCCCATGAAGATCGCCGCCGGCGGCGCGTTGAACCAGAGGAAGCCGAGCCCGGCGCCGATGACCGCGCCGAGAATGACGGCAAGCTCGCCCGTGCCCGGCACGAAATGGATCTGCAGATAGTTGGCGAAGATGGCGTTGCCCGAAAGATAGGCGATCACGCCGAAGGAGGCCGCCGCCACCATCACCGGAACGGTGGCCAGCCCGTCGAGCCCATCGGTCAGATTGACCGCATTGCCCGCGCCGACGATGACGAAGGCGGCGAACGGGATGAAGAAGATGCCGAGATTGATCAGCAGATCCTTGAAGAAGGGAAAAGTCAGCGACGAGGAGAACGGCGCCTGCCCGGCCCGCATGATGAACCAGGCGGCGATCCCGGCAATCAGGAACTCGGCCAGAAGGCGCAGTTTTCCGGAAAAGCCCAGATGCGACTGCTTGGTGACCTTCAGATAGTCGTCGTAAAAGCCGATCGCGCCGAAACCGACCGTCACCATCAGCACCACCCAGACATAGACGCTGGAGAGATTGGCCCACAGGGCGCAGGAGCCGAGTATGCCCGACAGGATCATCAGCCCGCCCATGGTCGGCGTGCCGGCCTTCTTGAAATGCGTCTGCGGCCCGTCGGCGCGGATCGGTTGTCCCTTGCCCTGGCGCACCCGCAGCGAGTTGATGATCATCGGCCCGAACAGGAAGACGATCAGCGCCGAGGTGATCAGCGCCGCCCCTGTGCGGAAGGTGATGTAGCGGAAAACGTTGAACACCGAGACTTCGTCGGCCAGTTCAGCGAGCATCATCAGCATGGTTCAGTCCCCCGTCGCCGCGCCCGGATAGGTGTTGAGAAAGGCATCGACGAGCCGGTTGAAGCCGATGCTCTTCGACGATTTGACCATCACTGCGTCGCCCGGCTTCACCGCGCCGACGACCAGGTCGCGCAGGTCGTCCATCCGCTCGCAATATGTGACCGGCAAGTCCTTCGGCAGGACATCGGCCAGCGCCTTCATCTCGCGGCCGGCCAGGAACACCAGGTCGGTATGGGCCTCGGCGACCAGGTCGGCCAGCCCCGCATGCAGCTTTTCCGAATGGCTGCCCAGTTCGGCCATGTCGCCCAGGACGGCAATCCGCCGTCCGCCCTCAGCCACGTCCGTCTTGCCGAGCAGATCGAAGGCCGCCGCCATCGACGCGGGATTGGCGTTATAGCTTTCGTCGATCAGCGTAAACGCGCCATCCTTCAGCCGCAGGCGGTGCCGCTGTCCCCGCCCCGCCTCGGCGCGAAACGAGCCCAGCGCCAGAGCCACCTTGCCGAGATCGGCGCCCGAAAGCTTCGCTGCGCCAAGCACGGCCAGCGCGTTCTGCACCATGTGCCGGCCCGGCGCGCCGAGCCGCGCCTCGATCTCCTCGCCGGCGATCCTGACGGTCATGGTCGAGGACACGGGTCCGAGCTCGGCATGCATCAGCCGCACCTCGGCGCGGGCATTCTCGCCAAAGCCCCAGACGTGCTTCACCCCGGCGTCCTCGGCAAGCTTCGCCAGCGTCTTCCAGCGCTTGTCGTCGCGGTTGATCAGCGCGTGACCACCCTTCACCACGCCTTCGAATATCTCACCCTTGGCGCGGGCGATTTCCTCGAGGGTCCTGAAGAAGCCCAGATGCGCCGCCGCCACCAGCGTGACGACCGCGATGTGCGGGCGCGCCATCTTCACCAGCGGGCGGATTTCGTCGGGATGGTTCATGCCGATCTCGATCACCGCGTAATCGCAATCGGCCGGCATGCGTGCCAGGGTCAGCGGCACGCCCCAATGATTGTTGAACGAGCGGTCCGCCGCATGCACCGCGCCGACCGCCGACAGCGCCTGCCGCATCATGTCCTTGGTCGATGTCTTGCCGACGGAACCGGTCACTGCGATGACCTTTGCCCTGGTCCTTGCCCGCGCCGCCCGGCCCAGATCCTCGAGCGCCTTCAAGACGTCCGGCACCACCAGCTTGGCCACGGCCAGCCGGCCGAGCGCCGGCAGCTTGCCTTCCGAGACGACCAGCACCGACGCGCCCGCCGCCATCGCCGCAGTGGCGAAGTCGTGCCCGTCGAACTGCTCGCCCTGGATGGCGAAGAATGCGTCGCCCGCTTCAAGCGAGCGGGTGTCGATCGAGATGCCTGAAATGCCGTTGGGCGCCTGTCCGAGCGGCCGCCCGCCGGTCGCCTGCACCAATTCCTCGAACGACCAGAGCGCGCTCATGCGCGGCGCTCCGCGAGCGCGGCACGCACTTCCTCATGGTCGGAAAAATGGTGCTTCTCGCCGGCGATTTCCTGGCCGGTTTCATGGCCCTTGCCGGCGACGATCAGCGTGTCGCCCTCGGCGAGCATCGCCACGGCAGAGCGGATCGCCGCGTGCCGGTCGCCGATTTCCATGGCGCCAGGTGCCGCCTCCATGATCGCCGAGCGGATCACGGCCGGTTCCTCAGAACGTGGATTGTCGTCGGTGACGATCACCACATCGGCAAGCCTTGTGGCGATCTCGCCCATGATCGGCCGCTTGCCGCGGTCACGGTCCCCGCCACAGCCGAACACGACGATGACGCGGCCGGTGGTGAAGGGCCGCACCGATTGCAGCACGTTCTCCAGCCCGTCGGGCTTGTGCGCATAGTCGACATAGACCTGCGCGCCGTTTTCCGCCGAGCCCACCAGTTCCAGCCGCCCGGAGGCGCCCTTCAGGTGTTCCAGCGCCGCGAATGCGGTGTCCGCCGGCGTTCCCGTGCTGATCGCCAGCCCCGCCGCCACCAGGGCGTTGGCAACCTGGAAATCACCCGCCAATGGCAGGTCGATCTCGAAGATCGTCCCGTCATGCTCCAGCTCGGCGCGCTGGCGGTGCCGCTCGTGCTCGACACGCTTCAGCGTCAGGAATCCCCCGTGCCGGCCCACCATGCGAACATCGAGCCCGGCGGCGCGCGCGGCCTTCTCGGTCGGCTGTGACCAGGGATCGTCGGCGAAGATGACCGCCGGCGCGCCCTTCGGCAGAAGCGTGTCGAACAGGCGCAGCTTGGCGCTGTGATAATCCTCCATCGTCGGATGGTAGTCCATGTGGTCGCGGCCGAGATTGGTGAACCCGCCGGCCGACAGGCGCACGCCGTCGAGGCGGCGCTGGTCGAGCCCATGGCTCGACGCCTCCATCGAGGCATGCGTGACACCCTCGCCCGCAAGCTCGTCGAGCAGGCGATGCAGCGCGATCGGATCGGGCGTCGTCAGTTCGCCGTAGTCGTCGCGGCCGGGGGCGACCACGCCGGTCGTGCCGATGCTGGCAGCGGGCAAGCCGGCATGCTCCCAGACCTGCCGCAGGAAGGAAGCGACCGAAGTCTTGCCGCTGGTGCCGGTGACGGCGACCATGGTTTCGGGCTGGCGTGGATAAAGGCGGGCGGCGGCGAAGGCGAGCGCCCGCCGCGCATCCTCGACTTCGAGCACCGGTGCGCCGGGATTGCTCTTCAGCGCCCCTTTGGGCGCGACCACGGCGACGGCGCCCCGGCTGACGGCGGCGGCGGCGAACGCCGCGCCATCGGCGCGTGTTCCCGCCAGGGCGAAAAACAGATGACCCCGCTCGACCCGTCGCGAATCCGATGAAATGCCGGAAATATCCGCCTCTTTGGGCAACGGCCCGCCTTGAGGCAGAATGTCTGCAAATTCACTGAACTTCATCAGAACCCAATTTCTTCAATGATGACCGCTCCCTGGCGCGCCGCGCCGACTCACTGTTGAGATACCAGCAAAGCGTCACTTTGATGACTGAATTCGGGCTTCACGCCAAGCAGCGGCGCCGCGCGGCGCACGATATTCCCAGCCATTGGGCCGGCGTTGAGGCCGGAGGTGGCGGCGTTCCCCGGGCGCTCGGGCTTCGGCTCGTCGATGACGACGAACACCACATAATCCGGGTCGTTGGCCGGAAAACCGGCGATGAAGGTGTTGAAGCGAACATCGTTGGCGTAGCGTCCGTTGACGACCTTCTCGGCGGTGCCTGTCTTGGTGCCGACGAAGTAGCCGGGCACCTCGGCGCGGCGGCCCGAACCCTTCTCTGTGTTGTAACGGAACAGATAGCGTACCAGCTCGCTCGTCCTCGGCGAGATCACCTGCTCGGCGATGGCGTTCGCCTCTTGCTCGCTGCGCGGCAGGAAGGTCGGCGGAATGAGCTTGCCGCCGTTCAGCATGGCCGCCGCCGCCATCGCCGTCTGCAGCGGCGTCGTTGCAACGCCGTGGCCGAAGGAGATGGTGACGGAATTGATCTTCTTCCACACGGAAGGCTCGGTCGGCCGCGCCACTTCCGGCAGTTCGGTCTGCACGCGGTCGAGCAGGCCGATCCGCTTCAGGAAGGCGCGGTGACCCTCGATGCCCACCACGTCGGCCATCTTGGCCGTGCCGATGTTGGACGAGTAGATGAAGATTTCCGGCACGGTGAGCACGCGTCGCTTGCCGTGGAAATCGTTGATCGTGTGGCCCCCGATGCGCAGCGGCTTGGTGGCGTCGAACCGGTCGCTGATGCCCACCAGGCCCGAATCGAGCGCCATGGAGGTGGTGAACAGCTTGAACGTCGAGCCCATCTCGTAGACGCCGGCCGACATGCGGTTGAGCCGGTCCTTCTCGAGCGCGTTGAACGGGTTGTTGGGGTCGTAGTCCGGCAGCGACGCCATGCCGATCACTTCGCCCGTGCGCGCGTTGAGCATCACGGCACCGGCCGCGATGGCGTTGTAGCGTTCCATGGCGCTTGCCAGTTCGTCGCGGATGATGTGCTGGACGCGCAGGTCGATCGACAAGCGCACCGGCTCCATATGGCCGGCCACCGCCAGCCCGGTCGCCTGCAGGTCGGCGAGCCCCTGATCGTCGACGAATTTCTCGATGCCGGCGATGCCCTTGTTGTCGATGTTGACCAGGCCGAGAATATGCGAGGCCGTCGGGCCGCCCGGATAGAAGCGGCGCTTCTCCGTGCGAAAACCCAGCCCCGGAATGCCGAGCGCCAGGATGTCGGCCTGCTGGCGCGGCGAAAGCTGGCGCCGGAGCCAGACGAAACCGGCATCGCTGTCGAGCCGGCGATAGGCCTGCTGGTAGTTCAGGTCGGGCAGCACCGTCGACAGCTTTTCGATCGCCTCGTCGATGTCGACGATGCGCCGCGGCTCGGCAAAGAGCGACGCGGTCTTGATGTCGGTGGCCAGCACCTCGCCATTGCGGTCGACCAGGTCGGGTCGCGAAGCGGTGACGCGCGCCGCCGGCAGGCTCGCCACCGGTTCGTCCTGCACCGCCAGCATGACCAGCCGTCCGCCGATCGCCGCATAGATGCCGAAAATCACCGCCATCGCCATCACGACACGGTTTTGCGCCCGTCCGCCGCGCGCCTTGCGCGCGCCATCCATGATGATGGTCGCAGCGCCCGCCCGTACGGCGGAGGAACCTGTCTCGTCGCGATATCCGCTCGCCTCGTTCATGGCTTCACCGCTCCCGTAACGGTCTCGTCGGGCTGGTTCCCGGCATCGGCCATGTTCGTCATCAGCCCTTCGATGGTCAGCGGCCGCTGCGGCAGGTCGCGGAACTCGGCAATCTGCGGCGCCTCGACCGGCTTCAGCGCCAACTCGTCCTGATAGGTCTCGGCCAGTCGCTGCAGGCGGGCCGGCTGCGTCAGCAGGCTCCAATCGGCGCGCAGGATGTCGATCGTGTCTTCCTCGAGCTGGGCCTGCGTCTCGATCTTGCGCAGCTGCTCATACTTCGCCTCGGCGTCGTGCTTGGTCTTGTAGGTGAACGCCGCCGCCGCCAGCATGACGGTGATGAGGACAATATCGCTGGTTCGAAACATCAGATCGCCCCTACCTTTCCAGAACGCCATGCGGCCGCGGAAACCGCGACAAGCCGACAAGTGCAAAATCCGTTTCGCCGGCCGGTGCGCCGGTGCGCACGGCCAGGCGCAGCCTGGCGGAACGCGCGCGCGGATTGCGCGCCGCTTCCTCGTTACTCGGAGAGATCGATTTCGCCGGCTTCTCGAAGATCGCCGCCACATCGGCGACCTCGGGCAAATGGCGCGATCCGCCCTGCCCGCCGGCACGCTCGCTCATGAAGCGCTTGACGATGCGGTCCTCCAGCGAATGAAATGTCACCACCACCAGACGGCCGCCCGGCTTCAGGATGCGCTCGGCGGCAAACAGCGCCCGCGCCAGTTCGCCAAGCTCGTCATTGACGAAGATGCGCAAGCCCTGAAAGACGCGCGTGGCAGGGTGGATCTTCTCCTGCGGCCGGCGTCCGACGATCTTCTCGACGGCGTTGGCCAGGTCGAGCGTCGTCTCGAACGGCTTCTCGGCCCGCATGCGTTCCAGTCCGCGGGCGATGCGCCCGGCCTGCCGCTCCTCGCCCAGGATGCCGAAGATGCGCGCCAGATCGCCGGCTTTCATCGTGTTGACCACATCGGCGGCGCTCAAGCCCTTGCCTTCCATGCGCATGTCGAGCGGCCCGCTCCTCTGGAACGAAAAGCCGCGCACCGCCTCGTCGATCTGCATCGAGGAGACGCCGATATCGAGCACGACGCCGTCGACCGGATCGCCGGCCACCGCATCGAGATTGGAAAACCGGTCCTCGACCAGCCGCAATTGACCGCCCCAGCGCCCGGCAAGCGCTTGGCCGGCGGCGATCGCCGTCGGGTCGCGATCGATGGCGATGACGGAAGCGCCCGCTTCGAGCATCGCGGTCGTATAACCGCCGGCGCCGAACGTCCCGTCGACGAACACCTGTCCGTCGAGCGGAGAGAGCGCCGCCAGCACTTCGTCGAGAAGAACCGGAATGTGGCGGGCCGGTCCGCCACCGGTCGTGCTTGCGCCGCCGGGGCCCGCCATCATTCCGACTGTCCGGCGGTCACGCCGGAACCGGCCGACTGTCCGGCGGTCACGCCGGAACCGGCCGCCTGCCGAAGTTTCAAGAGCCGCGCCCGCACTTCCTGCCCGTGGGCCTTGAGGCGCTCCGGCTCCCAGATCTGAAAGAACAGGCCGCGCCCGACGAACGCCACATCCGTCGTGATGCCCGTGTGCTCGCGCAGGAAATCCGTCACTGTGATGCGCCCGTCCTGATCCAGCTTCAGGAACGTGCCATCGCCATGCACGAAGAACGACATGTCGTCCGCTGTCTGCAGAAACGGATCCTCCTGGGCGATCCGCTCCTCGTAGCGATCGAGCAGGTCGAGCCCGCCCACATCCATTGCCGGAATATCCAGGGCCCGCAGAGCGTAGAGCTCCGTGAAACCACGCTTCTGCACGACTGAGCGGAAATGCGCCGGAACGGAAACCCGTCCCTTCGAATCGATCCTGTTGACTGCGTTCGACAGAAACCGGTCCATGACGCGCCGCGGCCGACTGGCCCATACCCCTCTGCATCTCTTCAATCGCCGCTGAACACGGCTCCTCGAACACCTGCCCGCTCCCCTGCAAGGGTGAATTCAACCCGCCGCGCCGACCCCGAACCGAGGGCGACACGGAGAGAACCCGAACTCCGACTGCAACGAAACGCTGATTTGATCTATGGGGTACCATGGGCGAATATGGGCGTCAACGGGATTAAGCCTCACAAGCGCCTGCACTGAAAGCCGATCCCGGCTTTCGTCAGGCCATCGGCATTTATCGTGCATTAAGGCTAACGAAGCGTTAGGAAGGCCGGTGGGGCGGGCCTCATCTCGGCGCCTGCCCGGTAGCAACAGCCGCATTGAGGACAAGATGCCCGACCACCCAGATCATCCGTCTCCGATGTCTTCGCGCGCAGCCCGGCTGGCGCATCTGCACACGCCCGGTCTCGCCAAGGGCGATCCACTGGCGCCGCCGCTGGTGCTGAGCTCCGTCTTCCACCTGCCCGGAGACCCTGCCGGCGCGCGCCAGTACGGGCGCTATGACAACCCGACCTGGGAGGCGCTGGAAACAGCGCTCGCCCATCTGGAAGACGCCGAAACGGTGATTTTCCCCTCCGGCATGGCGGCGATCACGGCGGTCCTGTTCCCGCTGCTGAAATCGGGCGATCGGATCCTGCTGCCCGCCGACGGCTACTACACGCCGCGCGTCCTGGCGCAGCGTTTCCTGTCCGGTCTCGGCATCGAATTCGACACGCGGCCGACGGCCGGCTATCTCGACGGAGGCTTTGACGGCTACCGGCTGGTTCTCGTCGAGACGCCTTCCAATCCGGGGCTTGATGTCTGCGATATTCGCGCGGTGGCCGATGCCGCCCACGCGGCAGGCGCGCTGGTGGTTGCCGACAACACCACCATGACCCCTTTCGGCCAGCGCCCGCTCGACCTGGGCGCCGACATCGTGCTCGCCGCCGATACCAAGGCGCCGAACGGCCATTCGGACGTGCTGTTCGGCCATGCCGCCAGCCGCGACGCCGGGATCGTCGCCACCTTGCGCGAATGGCGAAAGCTGTCGGGCGCCATTCCGGGACCGTTCGAGACGTGGCTGATGCATCGCGGGCTGGAAACACTGGAACTGCGCTTCGACCGCATGTGCCGCTCGGCCGAGACCGTCGCCACCCGGCTCGCCGGCCATCCGGCGGTGCAGGAGGTGCGCTATCCCGGCCTGCCGTCCGATCCCTCGCACGCATTGGCCAGGGAGCAGATGCTGCGCTTCGGCTCGTTGATCGGCGTGACCCTGGCGTCGGAAAGGCAGGCAGAGGCATTCATCGAGGCCTGCCCGCTGATCGAGGCCGCCACCTCCTTCGGCGGCGTGCACAGTTCCGCCGAACGGCGCGCCCGCTGGGGCGACGCCGTGGCGTCGGGCTTCGTCCGCCTGTCGGTCGGCTGCGAACCCACGGAGGAATTGTGGCGGGCCATCGAAACGACCCTGAGCGAAGCGCGCCGAACCTGATTCACGGTCCGGACGAGTTGAATCGTTTGCGGCGAAAACCGCCGCAAACCATTGAAACAAAAGCGCCAGCCGGTCTGTAAGCCGGGTTCTGTATGGCAACGCCGCCCGAAAGCGGCGCCACGTGACGGCCATTCCTCTGGGACCGATGTTGCCATCGGCCTCAAGCGACCTACCCGGACGGTCGGGCCGGAAAATGCCCTGAGGGTTGCCCCTCGCGCCGTCCCTATTCGGTCTTGCTCCCGGTGGGGTTTACCGTGCCGTCCCCGTTACCGGAGACGCGGTGGGCTCTTACCCCACCCTTTCACCCTTGCCCCGCCAGCATTTCGGTTCCCGTCATCGCGCTTCATCACGCTGTGGCGAACGAACCGAAAAACAGGCGGGGCGGTCTGCTTTCTGTGGCACTTTCCCTGGGGTTTCCCCCGCCGGACGTTATCCGGCACCGTCTTTCCGTGGAGCCCGGACTTTCCTCACGAACAACCTTTCGGCTCCTGTCCGTGCGGCCGTCCGACCGGCTGGCAGGGCGTATAAAGGGTTTCGCGCGGCAAAACGCAACTCAAAACAGACGCATGCCGCGCGAAACCCTTCGCATCCCGGGCTTGGTGGTGCGATCCTGACAGATGGTACCCATCTGTTTCGGTCAGACCATTACGGCGCCGCGCATCCAATTGGATGCGCAAAGGACGCTGTAAGACTTTGAAATGATGCATGTTCTCTATCATTCAAATGCATCCATTTGAATGCGACATGCATTAGCGCCCGAGAATCCGCTTCACCTTCGCGCAGTAGCGTGAGGAAATCGGGTTCATGCGCTTGGCGCCGTGGCCCGCATTGTACTTCAGGATCGTGCCGCAGGTGGTGCCGCCGCCCAGCTTGTGCGCCTGGGCGAGATACTTCATGCCGTACTTGATGTTGGTGTCGGGGTGGTACAGTCCCTTAGCCGAGCCGCGATAGCCCATCATGCGCGCCGTCGACGGCTTGATCTGCATCAGGCCGATCTCGCCGGCGGAACCGCGAGCGTTGACGCGATAGTTGCTCTCGACACTGACGACGGCGCTGGCGAGCGAAACCGGAACGCCATAGGCCGAGGCGTATTGCGCGATGATCGTCTGGTAAGAGCCGCCGCCCTTGGCCTTGCCGGCCGACGGCTTTTGCCGGACTGCGGTCTTGACGGCCTTCTTGGTGGTGACCGAGGATGTCGTTGTGCGATCGACGTTGCGCGGCTTGACCGCCGAGTTCCCCTGGCCGCCGCGGATTATATCGCGCAACAGGTTGGGAGATTCCTTGGCACCGTCCTCGCCTGCCTTCTGGGCGGCCTTCTTGGCAGAGAAGACTGCGATCTCATGGGCATAGTCAGGAGTTTCTTCGGCGTGAGACAATGACGTGGAGACACCGGCAACGAGCGCTGCCGCGAGTAGGATTTTGATTTTCATTTCGACCCGTAGATTTATGCCGTGGCGATCTTGCCCGACGGTTGTTTGGCATTAGCGAAGCCCGGAGCAACGCCCCTCGGCTTCAACGCGGCTTGGTCTTTCGCAGGGGAAGACGAGCCAAAAATGGCGTATCAATTCAAATATTGTGAACAGTCGAAATAATCCGCAAATACAAGACCGCAGGTGCCATCAGCCAAAAGAGGTATGATTGTCGAGGCCGTCCGTTAATCTGCGCAATGTCTCGCAGCTCGACAGATCAGCCAGGCCATCGATGCGCGCGCGCCGGAAATGTCTTTGAAATTCCTGTACGACGATCCGCGTTGCATTGTCATAGACCCCGGTCTGTTCCAACCCGTAGCCATAACGTGCCAGCATGCGCTGCAGGGCGGCAACCGCCGGACCCCGATCGCCCGGTCCCAATATCCGTCCGGCGGCGATCGGCGCCGGCTCGACAAGATGGCCGAGGCCCGCCGCAGCCAGCACCTCCCAGGGAAACTTCTCGCCCGGATCGATCTTGCGGCCCGGCGCCACGTCCGAGTGGGCCAGCACACGCTGCCGCGCGATGGAATGCCGGCGGCAAATGTCGTTCCCAAGCGCGATGACGGCGGCGATCTGCCGTGGCGGAAAATCGGCAAAGCCGAGAAAATGACCGGGGTTGACGATCTCAATGCCAATGGAAAACGAATTGACGTCATCGATGCCCTGCCATGAGCCGCGGCCGGCATGCCAGGCGCGATCGGCCTCGCGCACCATCTGCACGACCGTCCCGTCCTCATGCACCAGATAGTGGCTCGACACCTCGCTGCGCGGATCGCACAACCACGCCTGCGCGCCTTCGCCGGTTTCCATGCCGGTGTAGTGCAGGATCAGTGCGTTGGGTCGCCGGCCGTCCCGCCGCTCACCGAAATTGGGCGACCGGCACACCTGCGCCCCGGCGAAATCGGCCGTGAAGAGGCCGCTCGCCTCGGGCCTCGTCACGCACGCACCCTCGCCTTTTCGATCCGGTCGAACGCCACGTTGATCGCCGCGATACGCGTGTTGGCGATCGCCAGGAATTCCTCCGGCACGCCCCGCGCGATCAGCCGGTCGGGATGATTTTCCAGAACCAGCCGGCGGTAGCGTTTCTTGATCGCGTCGAACGGCGTGTCGTGCCCGACGCCGAGCACCAGATAGGGATCGCCGTCGCCGCGAATGGCATGCCGCGACAGGATTTGCTCGAAATAATCCTCGCCGATATGAAAGATTTCCGCCACGCGCTGCAGGAACGCCGTTTCATGCTCGTGGATCACACCGTCGGCCTTGGCGATGTGAAACAGCGCGTCGAGAATGTCTTCAAGAACCAGGCAGTTGGGGCCGCCCGAGCCGCACAGGCCGGCCATCTGCTGTGCATAGGCCTCGAAGCCCGCCACATCCTGCTGCGCCAGATTGTAAAGGCGCTGCACGTTGGCGCGCTCATTGTTGGGCACGGAGAAAATCTCGTGAAACGCCTGCACCTCGTCCGGCGTCACCACCCCGTCCGCCTTGGCCATCTTCGCCGACAGCGCGATGATGGCGATGGAGAAAGCGACGCGCCGACGCAATTGCGGATCGCCTTCGAAAACCGTTCGTATGGCTTCCACAAAGGCGGACAGTGCATCGCCGGGCGCACGAGTGATGAAATCTGCTATGCGGGCCCAAAAAGTCATGCCGCCTTTTAACGGCAAATGTCGGCAATTTCGAGTGGGAGTTTCGACGCAGCGATGGCCGGGCGGGATTTTTTTCCCACCCGGCGCATCATATTCGATCAACCCGCCCTAGCGGGTTTCAGCCCGTGCTGTAACGCCTACTGGCTCGTCGTGCCATCCTGGTTCTGCTGCATCGTGCCCTCCGGCTCCGGCGCTGCCGATGGCGTTTCCAGCGGAGCCGTGTCCTGCTGCGTGGGTTCGACGCTCTGCGTCGTCGTGTTGTCGCCTTCACTGCATGCGGCAAGCCCAAGAAGGGCAAGGCCGGAAATGGCGGCGGTCAAATACATCTTCATTTCCACTCTCCATAGAAATCCGCGTCTCACGAAGCGCGTCAATCAACGCCTCGCTGGCATTAATGCGCCGGAGAGGTGCGGGTTGCGTCACAATGGATAACTGAGCGTAACAATGCGAAGACAGGCGGCAACTGGCGTAGAGTTCAAAGGCTCGTCGCGCTGCGCGCCGCCTGGTCGTACTGGCCGGAGATCGCCCGCATCACCGCGGCGATGCTTGAAAGGGCCGCCTCGTCGAGACCGAGCCGCTTGGTGCTGGCGATCAGCAGCGCCTCGCGCACCTCATGATAGCGCTCGCAGGCTGCAACGCCCTCGGCGGTGGTCCTGACGGTCTTCTCCTTGCCGCGCCGCCCGGTCTTCACCAGGCCCAGCGCCGCCAGCTTCTTGATGGCGTAGGAGACGACATGCACGTCCTCGATCGAGAACATCATGCACAATTCCGACAATGTCTTCTCGCGGTTGCGATGATTGACCGCATGCAGAAGATGGACCGCCACCGGCTGCAGGCCCGGCACGCCGGCCGCTGCCATGCAGCGCACCATCCAGCGCTCGAACGAATGGTTCATCACCGTCATGGCGAACTCGATCTCCGACAGCGCCGGCATGGCGCCGGCGGCCAGATGAGCGGCCGAGACGACCGGGCCAATCTTCCGTTCGGCAGTCGACATATTCACCTCGCGAGCATGGTTTGCGGCAGCCACAACGCCAGTTGCGGGAACAGGACGATCAGCACCACCGCGACGATCATCATCAGGAAGAATGGCAGCGTCATCGCCGCCACCTTGAGAATGTTGTGGCCGGTCAGCCCCTGGATGACGAACAGGTTGAAGCCCACCGGCGGCGTGATCTGGCTCATCTCGACCACCAGCACCAGATAGATGCCGAACCAGATGATGTCGAGCCCTGCCGCCTCGACCATCGGCAGGATCACCGACGCCGTCAGGACGACGATGGAAATCCCGTCGAGGAAACAGCCGAGCACGACGAAGAACAGCGTCAGCGCCGCCAGCAGCGCATAAGGAGAGAACCCTTGCTCGGCGATGAACAGCGCCAGGGCGCGCGGGATGCCCGTATAGCCCATCGCCACCGTCAGGACGGAGGCGCCGGCCAGAATCAGGATGATCATGCACGAGGTGCGCGACGCGTTGCGCAACGCCTCCAGGAAGGTCGCCCGGCTCAGCGTCCCGCTCAACCAGGACAACAGCAGCGACAGCGCCACGCCGACCACCGCCGCCTCCGTCGGCGAGGCGAACCCGCCATAGATCGAGCCGATGACGCCGGCGATCAGCGCCAGGATCGGAAACAGCCGCCGCGTCTGCCACAGCCTTTCCAGATAGGGCACGCGCGGGTCAGGCTCGGGCATGCGCCGGCGATTGATCAGCGCCCAGACCGCCGTATAGCCCATGAACAGGACCGCCAGCATCACGCCCGGCAGAATGCCGGCGATGAAAAGCCGGGCGATCGATTGCTCGGTCGCCGCCCCGTAGACGATCAGGATGATCGACGGCGGGATCAGCAGGCCGAGCGTGCCGGAGCCGGCCAGAGAGCCGATCGCCATGCGCTCGTCATAGCCGCGCCGGCGCAGTTCCGGCAGCGACATGCGTCCGATGGTGGCCGTCGTCGCCGCCGATGATCCCGACACCGCGGCGACGATGGCGCAGCCCAGAATGTTGACATGCAGGAGTCGTCCCGGCAGCCGCCGCATCCAGGGCGCCAATCCGGCGAACATGTCCTCGGCCAGTCGGGTGCGAAACAGGATTTCGCCCATCCAGATGAACATCGGCAAGGCGACGAGATCCCAGGAATTGATCGACCCCCAGACGGTCGTCGCCATCACCGCGCCGGGCGGCACCGACACCATCAGGAAGATCGCCGTCAGGCCGGCCACCATCAGCGCCAGCGCCACCCACAGGCCGGCGGCCAGCAAGACCAGCAGAACGACACCGAGGATGAGCGAAATCGATGCCAGTTCCATCAAAGCTCCTCCACCACGACGTCCTCATGGCCCGCATAGGAAGGCGCACGGGCGCGGATCACCGCGCAGAGATCGTCGATCAGCGCGATGGTGAACACGCCGATGCCGGCCGCCATCATGGCCTGTGGTATCCACAGGGGAATGGCGATGATGCCGAACGACAGTTCATTGAAGCGGTGGCTGTCGGCCGCCAGTTTCGCCGCGTAGAAAAAGAAGAAGCCCGACAGGGCGGTCGCCACCGTCAGAACGGCGATCTCGGCCAGCCGGCGCGCCGTGCCCGACAGCATGCCGATGGCCAGCGTGACGCGGATCTGCACGCCGCCGCGCAGGGAGCCGGCCAGCGCCAGGAACGAGGCCGCCACCAGCAGGAAGCCGGCGATCTCGGCCAGCGACGGCACGAGAAACCCGTAGGGCGGCTGGCCCAGGAGGGTCAGCACCGTGTCGGCGACGCGGCCCAGCACCTGCGCCAGAACCAGGAGCGCGATCAGGCACAGCGCCACCATCGCCAGGCCTTCGGCCGCGCCATACAGCCAATCGAGGCATTTTCGCATCGTCTTCTCTCCGCATCGACGTTCGCACCGTCCACACGCGATGCGGACGGACAGGGATGGCCGGACGGCGGCATGCCGCCCGGATACCGGTCAAGGCGGTCAGTTGTTGTAGGCGTCGAGCACGGCCTTGCCGGCATCGCCTGCATTGGCGGCCCATTCCTCGGCCATCGTCGCGCCGAAAGCGGCAAGTCCCGCTTTCAGCTCCGGGCTCGGCGCGGTGACGGTGATGCCATTGTCCTTCAGATCCTGGGTCTTCTCTTCGGTCTCTTTGACAGAAGCCTCCCAGCCGCGCGTTTCGGCGGCAGCGGCCGCCTCAAGCACCGCTTTCTGCTGGTCCTCCGGCAGCGCGTCGAAAGCGGCCTTGTTGACGAACACCATGTTGCGCGGCAGCCAGGCCTGGGCGTCGGAATAATGCGACAGGAAATCCCAGACTTTCGAGTTGGCACCCGTGGATGGCGAGGTGATCATCGCCTCGACGCGGCCGGTGGCGAAGGCGGTCGGCAGGTCCGGCACCTCGACCTGCGTCGGCAGGGCGCCGGCCAGCTGCGCCAGCCTTTCGGTCGCCGCATTGTAGGCGCGCATCTTCAGGCCCTTGAGGTCATCGACCGCGCCGATCTCCTTCTTGGTGTAGATGCCCTGCGGCGGCCACGGCACGGAGAACAGAAGCTGCAGTCCCTGCTCTTCCAGCTTCGCCGAAAGCGCATCCTTCGACGCGTCGTAAAGCTTGCGCGCATCGTCATAGCTGGTCGCCAGGAAGGGGATTGAATCGGCCTCGTAGACAGGATCTTCGTTCGAGAGGCGCGAGCCGAGGATTTCACCGATCTGCGCCAGGCCCTGACGCACGGCGTTCTTGATGTCGGGATGCTTGAACAGGGAGCCGTTGGAATGAACCGTGATCTGCAGCCCGTCATCGGTGGCGCTCTTCACCTCATCGGCGAACTGGACAATGTTCTGCGTGTGGAAATTGGTGTCGCCATACGGCACCGGCATGTCCCATTTGGTCTGTGCCCAGGCGCTTGTCGAAAACCCGATCGCCCCACCAACGATTGCAGTGGCGACGAATGCGGTTCGCGTCAGATGATGCATGTGAACTCTCCCATTGATTGAGCGGTCGGCGAGGTTCCCGTCTCGCCGCGCTGATGGCAGATTTGCACATCCGGATAATATGTCAACAAATTATTGACGTTTTATCACGGACGTGTTTTTCATCTTGCCTGGCTTACAGCATTTTGCAGTCAGGTGGAATCACCTGACGTCCGCATAAATGCGGAAAAACAAGAGGATAGAGCGTCCTTGTGCGTCCAGAGGGACGCATGGCGCTCCAGAGGGAACAACCGATGACGGCTGGCAAATGGGATTTCTGGATCGACCGCGGCGGCACCTTCACCGATATCATCGGCCGCGATCCGGGCGGGCGCCTGCACGCGCGCAAACTGCTCTCGGACAATCCGGAATCCTACGCTGACGCCGGCATTCAGGGCATTCGCGACCTGCTCGCCGTAGCCCCCGGCGCCGCCATTCCCTCGGCGCTGATCGGCGATGTGAAGATGGGCACCACGGTCGCCACCAATGCGCTTCTGGAACGCAAGGGCGACCGCGTCCTGCTGCTTATCACAAAAGGGTTCCGCGATGCGCTGAAGATCGCCTACCAGGCCCGGCCCGACATCTTCGCCAAGGAGATCATCCTTCCCGAACAGCTCTATGAGCGCGTCATCGAGGTGCCCGAGCGCCTGCGCGTCGACGGCACGGTCGAGACGGCGCTCGATCTCGACGCCGTCAAGGACGAGATCGAAGCCGCGAAGGCCGCCGGCATCGACGCTGCGGCCGTCGTCTTCATGCATGCGTGGAAATATCCCGAGCATGAAAAAGCCGCCGCAAGCCTTTGCCGTGACTCCGGTTTCTCCCAGGTTTCCGTCAGCCACGAGACCTCGCCGCTGATCAAGCTTGTCGGTCGGGGCGACACCACCGTGGTCGACGCCTATCTGTCGCCGATCCTGGCGCGCTATGTGAGCCGTATCGCCAAAGAGCTGGGCGTCGGCGCCGACGGCCGGGCGCCGGGCCTCAAATTCATGATGTCGTCGGGCGGTCTCACCGCCGCCGACAAGTTCCAGGGCAAGGATGCGATCCTTTCGGGCCCCGCCGGCGGGGTGGTGGGCATGGTCGAGACGGCGCGGCTTGCCGGTTTCGACAAGGTCATCGGTTTCGACATGGGCGGCACATCGACCGACGTCACCCATTACGACGGCGAGTATGAGCGCGCCTTCGACACGGAGGTCGCCGGCGTGCGCATCCGCGCGCCGATGATGCGCATTCACACGGTCGCCGCCGGCGGCGGTTCGCTCCTGCACTATGAGGATGAGCGCCTGAAAGTCGGCCCGGATTCGGCCGGCGCCAATCCCGGTCCAACCTGCTACCGGCGCGGCGGCCCGCTCGCCATTACCGACGCCAACGTCATGCTCGGCAAGCTGCAACCCGATTTCTTCCCGGCCATTTTCGGCCCCGGCCAGGACGAGACGCTCGACGTCGAAACGGTTCGCCAACGCTTTACAGCACTTGCCCAGGAGATCGGCGGTGGCCGCCCGCCCGAGGCGGTGGCGGAGGGGTTCGTCACCATAGCCGTCGAGAACATGGCCAATGCGGTAAAGAAGATTTCCGTCCAGCGCGGCTATGACGTGACCGGCTATCTGCTCAACTGCTTTGGCGGCGCGGGCGGACAGCACGCCTGTCTCGTCGCCGACGCGCTCGGCATGGAAGCGGTGCTGATCCACCCCATGTCCGGCCTTCTCTCGGCCTACGGCATCGGCCTCGCCACCGTCTTCGCCTCGCGCCAGCAGGCGCTGCTGAAACCCTTCGAGGACGGGTCGCTCGACGCCATCGGCGCCTTGGCCGACACGCTGCGCGCCGACGTCGCCGCGGAACTCGCCGACCAGGGCATAGCCGGCGACCGCATCGCCTGGCGCATCAAGCTGGAAATCCGCTATGACGGCACCGACACGACGCTGCCCGTCACCTTCGACGGGTCCGTGACCGAGGCCAGGGCCGCGTTCGAGGCGGCGCACAAGGCGCAGTTCGGCTTCGTCTACGACGACAAGCCGATGGTCGTCGAGGCCGTCAGCGTCGAAGGGCTCGACGCGCGCGAGACCGGCCCCGACGAGCCGGAACAGGCTACCAGCGAACAAGCCCCCGCCCCCGCCGACACCCGTCAGATTTTCTGCGATGGAGCATGGCGACCGGCCGGCGTGTTCCGCCGCGAAAACCTTGCCCCCGGCAACCACATCGCCGGCCCGGCCCTGATCATCGAAGCCAACCAGACCATCGTCGTCGAGCCCGGCTGGCGGGCCGAAGTGACCGCCCGCGACCACGTCCTGATGCGCCGCATCGAGAAGAAGGCGCGCACGGCAGCACTCGGCACGGAAGCCGACCCGGTGATGCTGGAGGTCTTCAACAATCTGTTCATGTCGATCGCCGAGCAGATGGGGGTGACGCTGCAGAACACCGCCTATTCGGTCAACATCAAGGAGCGCCTGGATTTCTCCTGCGCCGTCTTCGACCGCCATGGCGCTCTGGTCGCCAACGCGCCGCACATGCCGGTCCATCTCGGCTCCATGGATCGTTCGGTCGAAACCGTCATCCGCCTCAACAAGGGAAACATCCGCCCCGGCGACGTCTTCGCGCTCAACGCGCCTTACAATGGCGGCACCCACCTGCCCGACATCACCGTCGTCACCCCGGTCTTCGATGATGCCGGCGAAACGATCCTGTTCTACACCGCCTCGCGCGGCCACCATGCCGATGTCGGCGGCACCGCTCCCGGATCGATGACGCCGCTGGCGACGACCGTCGACGAGGAAGGCGTGCTGTTCGACAATTTCCGCCTTGTCGAGCGCGGCAAGTTCCGCGAGCGGGAGTTGCACACCCTGCTCACCGACCACCCCTGGCCGGCACGCAACCCGCACCAGAACATCGCCGATCTGAAGGCGCAGATCGCCGCAAACGAGAAGGGCGTTGCCGAGCTCAGGAAGATGATCGCCCAGTTCGGCCTGGAGGTCGTCGAGGCCTATATGGGCCATGTGCAGGACAACGCCGCCGAAAGCGTGCGGCGCGTGCTGGAACGCCTGCCCGATACGTCGCAGTACGAATATCCCACCGACAGCGGCCAGGTGATCAGGGTGAAGATCACCGTCGACCGGGACAAGCGTCAGGCGACCGTCGACTTCACCGGCACCTCGCCGGTCGAGAAGAACAATTTCAACGCGCCCGAACCCGTCGCCCGCGCCGCCGTCCTCTACGCGTTCCGCGTCATGGTCGAGGGCGCGATCCCGATGAATGCCGGCTGCCTCCGGCCGATCGACATCATCATTCCGGAGGGCTGCATGCTGCGGCCGTCCTATCCGGCCGCCGTCGTCGCCGGCAATGTGGAGACCTCGCAGCACGTCACCAACGCCCTGTTCGGCGCCATGAGGGCGATCGCCAACAGCCAGGGCACGATGAACAATCTGACCTTCGGCAACAACGAGTACCAGTATTACGAAACCATCTGCTCCGGCTCACCCGCCGGCCACATGAATGACGGGCGCGGTTTCGACGGCGCGTCGGGCGTTCACACCCACATGACCAATTCGCGGCTCACCGACCCGGAAATCCTCGAACTGCGCTTCCCCGTCCTGCTGGAGGATTTCCATATCCGCAAGGGTTCCGGCGGCAAGGGAAAATGGACGGCCGGCGACGGCACGAAACGCACCATCCGTTTCCTCGAAACCCTGGAATGCGCCATCCTGTCCTCGCACCGCACCCAGCCGCCGCGCGGGCTTGAGGGCGGCGCGGACGGCCAGATGGGACGGACGGAGGTGCGCCGGCTGGATGGACGGATCGAGACCCTGAAGGGCAGCGACCAGACGGTGGTCCAGGCGGGCGAAGCGGTGATCGTGACAACACCCACCGCCGGTGGCTTCGGCAAAGTCTGAGGCAGCGGCGATTGGCATCGAGCGGTCAGGCATGGATCCTCGGGCCCCGACCCGAGGATCCATGCCGCAACAGCGACATCACGCCAGCGGTGAACACGTCACCACCACCGCCACCATCATGCGAGCCTATGCAGCCAGCATCTCTTCCATCCGCGCGTAGCTCGCCTCCATGCCGTGCTCCATGCCGGTCGCCAGCATGGCGCTGCGCGTCGCCGCATCAGGCAGCGTCATGCGCACGGTCATCAACGTCCCCTCGCCGTCCTTCTCGAACCGCGTCTCGATGTGATTGTCCGGCGTCGGGTCCGGCAGATGCATCCGTTCCACATGGACGATGCGGCTATGGGGTTCCAGCGCGATGTATTCGCCGGTCAGATAAAACCCGCCGCCCTTGCCGTCGGACCACTCGAAGCGGATCTTTCCGCCGGGCCTGGTCTCATTGACGCACACCGGCATGGACCATCCATCGGGCCCGGTCATCCATTTCTGCACGATCGCCGGCTCGGTATGCGCGCGATAGACGGCCTCCGGCGAGGCTGCAAAACGGCGCGTGACGACCACATGGGTGTCGCCTTCGGTTTTCAGGATAAGCTTACTCACGTCTTGGTCCCTTCTTCGTTCTCTTTCATTTCGGCAAGAACCGTGTCCAGCCGGTCGTAATTCCGTTCCAGCGCCTGTCTCAACATGTCCAGCCATCGATCGATCTCGCTGATCGCCGAGGGCGCCAGGCTGCAGGGGCGTTTCGTGCCTTCGATGCGCCGCGTGATCAGCCCGGCCGTCTCGAGCACCTTCAAATGTCGCGAGATGGCCGGCTGCGTCATGTCGAAGGGCTTGGCCAGATCCAGAACGGTCGCCTCCCCCTGCGTCAGCCGGGCAAGAATTGCCCGTCGGGTCGGGTCGGCCAGGGCCGAGAAGGCGGCATCCAGAGTCTGCATCGGTCCAAATCCTTATATGATTTATATGTTATATAACGATCTAATTATATACAAGAGCCGCGAGAGACTTTTTTTGAAGATTGCCAGCGGAGGCCCGACCGCTTGTCACAGCCCTGTCGCAACAATGTCATCGCACCGTAACCGGCGCCCTGTAGCCGGTCACAATGTCATTCGATGGGACTCGCGCCATGACCGACCTCTCCGCAGACATCGCCCTATCCGGAAAACGCGCCATCGGCCGAGCCGTGTATCAGAACCGCGCCCTGTCCAAGGCCGGCCTGTCCGAGCGGCTTTTCGCCCTGCTCTTTTCCGGTCTCGTCTATCCGCAGATCTGGGAGGATCCGGAGGTCGACATGGCGGCGATGGAGCTGGACGAGACCCACCGCATCGTCACCATCGCCTCGGGCGGCTGCAACGTGCTGGCCTACCTCACCCGCCAGCCGGCGAGGATCGACGCGGTCGACCTGAACACGGCGCATGTGGCGCTCAACCGGCTGAAGCTGGCCGCCTTTCAGACGCTGCCGTCGCATGCCGATCTGCTGCGCTTTTTCGGCGTCGCCGGCAACCGCGCCAATGGCGAAGCCTACAAGCGCTTCATCGCCCCGAAGCTCGACGCGCAATCGCGCCGCCATTGGGAAAAGCGCGGGCTTCTCGGCCGGGCGCGCATCACCGCCTTCAACGGCAATTTCTACAAGAAGGGCCTGCTCGGCTTCTTCATCGCCGCAAGCCACGCGGTGGCCCGCCTCTATGGCGTGAACCCGGCCGAGATCATGAAAGCCCGGTCGATGCGCGAGCAGCGCGTCTTCTTCGAGGATCACCTGCGCCCGCTGTTCGACAAAAGCCTGGTCCGCTGGGCCACCTCGCGCAAGGCGTCGCTGTTCGGCCTCGGCATCCCGCCCGCCCAGTACGATTCCCTCATCACCGCCGGCAACGGAACCATGGCCGATGTCTTGTCGAGCCGCCTCGAAAAGCTTGCCTGTCATTTCCCGTTGAAGGAAAACTACTTCGCCTGGCAGGCCTTCGCCCGCCGCTATCCGGCCCCCGACGAGGCGGCCCTGCCCGCCTATCTCGAGCAGAAGAATTTCGCTGCTCTCAAGGCCGCCGCCGATCGCGTCACCGTGCATCACGCCAATCTGGTCGACATGCTGCGCGCCAAGCCGGCACACAGCGTCGACCGCTACGTGCTGCTCGACGCGCAGGACTGGATGAATGACGAGCAGCTCAACACGCTGTGGAGCGAGATCACCCGCACCGCCGCCCCCGGCGCCCGCGTCATCTTCCGCACCGCCGCCGCCCCGACCCTCTTGCCCGGTCGCGTGTCGAAACGGATCCTCGACCAGTGGACCTACGAGAAGATCCGCTCACGCGAATTGTCCGCCAGCGACCGTTCGGCCATCTATGGCGGCTTCCACCTCTATGTGAAATCCGCCTGATGACCATGGCCGCGGAGACATCCGGCCACGCCCGGCTGATGGACGGCGTCTACCGCCGCCAGCGCCACATCTATGACCTGACGCGCAAGTTCTACCTGCTAGGCCGCGACGGGCTGATCGCCGGCCTCGCCGTGCCCGCCGGCGGCAGCGTGCTCGAGCTTGGCTGCGGCACGGGCCGCAACATCGCGCTTGCCGCCGAGCGGTTTCCGGATGCCCACTTTTACGGCCTCGACATTTCTCGCGAAATGCTGGCGACGGCCCGGCAATGCATGCACCGCGAGCACATTGACGACATCGTCGCCCTGGCCGAGGCCGATGCCTCGGCATTCGATCCGCGGGCGCTGTTCGGAAAGAGCCGGTTCGACCGCGTCTTCATCTCCTATTCCCTGTCGATGATCCCGCCCTGGCGCGAGACCATCGCCGCCGGCCTCGATTGCCTGGCGCCGGGCGGCACGCTGCACATCGTCGATTTCGGCAGGCAGGAACGCCTGCCCTCCTGGTTGCGCGCCGGCTTGCGGCGCTGGCTGGCTGCCTTCCACGTGGCGCCGCGCGACACGCTGCGCGAGGCACTGGAATCGGAATGCGAGAAACGCGGCGCAAGCCTGCGTTTCGATTCTCTTTTTCGTGGTTACGCAGCAAGCGCCGTCATTCGCATGCCCGGTTGAGGCGGTCTCCCGCTACTCCAGCCTGCCCGGCAGTTTGAGCAGCGCCTCGACCAGCGCTTGCGGCTTGTAGCCGAGCTTCGAGGGCGTCAGTCCCATCCGCACCACGACCATCCGCCGCGAAGGGATGATCGTCACCGTCTGCCCGTCATGGCCGATCAGCCAATAGGCGTCGTGCGGCAGGTCGAAGCCGGCATCGGCATGCCGCCCCGCCGGCGTCGTCGCGCGCGGCCCGTGCCGCCAGACATGCCGCCCATATTCGCCTTTCGAGGCCAGTGTCGGCTTGCGCATCCAGTCGACCCAGCCCTCGGGCAGGATCCGCTCACCCTTCCACACGCCATCCTGCAGGAGAAGCTGTCCGAAGCGCGCCCAGTCGCGCGCCGAGGCATAAAGGTTGGAGGAGCCGACATAGGTTCCGCGCGGGTCGGTCTCGAACACCGCGCTGTCCATGCCCAGCGGCTGGAACAGCGCCTCATAGGGCCATGCCAGCGCATCCTGAGGCGCATCGAAACTGTCTTGCCAGAGGCGCGACAGAAGCACGCTCGTACCGCTCGAATAGCTGAACACCTGGCCGATCGGATCGGCCAGCGGCTTGGCCGCAACGAAACCCGGCATGTCGTCCACGAGATAGAGCATCCGCGTGACGTCCGTCACATCGCCGTAATCCTCGTTGAACGCCAGCCCGCTCTCCATCCCGAGCAGGTCGGCAATCGTGATGCCGGCCCGGGCGTCATCCCGCCATTCCGGCATCAGATGGTCGTCCTCGACCGACAGCCTGCCGGCCTTCACCCGCGTGCCGATCAGCGCTGCGGTCACCGTCTTCGTCATCGACCAGCCGGTCAGCGGCTGGGCCTCATTGACGACGCCGTCGCCGAACCGTTCGCCGACGATCCGCCCGTCCTGCACCACCACGACGGCGCGCATGCCCGGACCGGTCAGCGCCTTGTCGTCGAGGATCTCGGCCACCAGCGGGTGCTGCGAAACGTCGATGCGCAAACCGTCAGGCCAGAGCGCGTCGCCACGCGGAGCCGGGTCCGGCAAGTCGACACGCAGGCCCTCGGCCGCCGCAACGTCACCATCGGGAACCCCCACACAGCCCGTGCCGCCGCGAAACACGGCCAATCCCTTGCCGAAAACACCGAACAGCCCCGCATGGACGGTCGCGTCCGTGGGGTCCACCCGCACCCGCATCAGCTTGAGCAGTGGATGTCCCGGAGCCTGCACATCGTCGCGCAGAACCGTTTCCGGCGCCCGCCCGGCGATGAAGACGTTCGAACAGACGGTTTTCGCGGCAAAGCCGGAGCCGAGCCGGATCAGCGCCGGCGGAGCAAAATACAGCCACAATGCCGCGGCAAACACCGCCGCAACCAGCAGTCCGACCACCCATCTGAAAACCGAGAAAACCTTGCGCATCCTGCCTCGTTCACCGACTACAGATCGTTGCCGCGCTGCACCAAGGTGACGGGGCTGCGATCTTCGCTTATTCCTGCCAGCGGCGCTTTTGCCGCTGATTCGCTTACCGGGGGCCGCCACTGATCATGCGTCGATTGCTGATTGCCAGTCTATCCGCTTTCCTTGTCGGCTGTTCGACGGTGAGCTACAACTTTTCCGATGTCGCGCCGGCGTCCGGCGCCGCCGATGCGCCCCGGCAGGCTTCACTGCCCACCACGCCACGTGGCGGCTTGCGCTTCGGCGACACGGACCCGCACCCCTGGGAGGGCCGCGCGCCATGGCATTATTCCGTGCATGGCACCGATGTCGCCAAATACCAGGCGGAAATCGACTGGCGGGAAGTGCGCCGCAACCACATCTCCTTCGCCTTCATCAAGGCGACGGAGGGCGGCGATCGGGTCGATGACTACTTCTCCCGCAACTGGCTTGCCGCCCGCGTCGCCGGCATTCCGCGCGGCGCCTACCATTTCTATTATTTCTGCCGGCCGGCCATCGAGCAGGCGCGCTGGTTCATCCGCAACGTGCCACGCGACGCCTCGGCATTGCCGCCGGTGCTCGACATGGAGTGGAACCCGCAATCGCCGACCTGCAAACTGCGCCCGCCGGCCGAAACCGTACGCTCCGAAATGCGCATCTTCCTCGAAGCGGTCGAGCGCCACTACGGCAAGCGGCCGATCATCTACACCTCCGTCGATTTCTTCGATGACAACGATCTCAGCCGCTTCCACGGCTATCCGTTCTGGTTGCGCTCCGTCGCCGGTCATCCGAATGACAAATATTCCAACCACCCTTGGACGTTCTGGCAATACACCGGGACAGGCGTTGTTCCCGGCATCGACGGAAAGGCCGACATCAACGTCTTCAATGGCAGTGCCGGCACCTGGAAGAAGTGGCTCGCGGCCAATACCGGTCGGTGAAGCGGAAATTCGTAAGGAGAGTGCAAATGCACACGAAAACGATCGCGCTCGGCGCGCTGCTGGCCCTCGGCCCGACAACGATGGCGCAGGCCCAGCAATGCGGCGGCGATTTCACCGCCTGGCGTACTGCGGTCAAGGCCGAAGCGGCCAGTGACGGCATCGGCGAGCGCGGCCTGTCGGCGCTCGACGGCGCGCGGATCGATGACAAGGTCCTGCAGCGCGACCGCGCGCAGGGCGTCTTCAACCAGACGTTTACCGAATTCTCCGGCCGCATGATCAACGATTACCGGCTGAAGAACGGCGCCGCCAATCTGCGCAAATACGCCGACACCTTCGCCCGCGCCGGCAATGAGTTCGGCGTGCCCGGACCGGTCATCGCCTCGTTCTGGGCGCTGGAGACCGATTTCGGCGCCGTGCAGGGCGATTTCTCCACCCTCAACGCGCTGGCCACGTTGGCCCATGATTGCCGCCGTCCGGAAATCTTCCGCCCGCAGCTTGTCGCGCTCCTGCACCTGATCGACCAGGGCTGGGTCGGCGCCGACGTGACCGGCGCCTGGGCCGGCGAGATCGGCCAGATGCAGATGCTGCCCTCCGATTACTACTCGAAAGGCGTCGATGGCGACGGCGATGGCCGCGTCGACCTGAAGGGCAGCGCCCCCGACGCCATACTGACCGCCGCCAAGAACCTGCAATCGCTCGGCTGGAAGCCCGGCCAGCCCTGGCTGGAGGAAGTGCGCATCCCCGACCGGATGGCCTGGGAAAAAACCGGCCGCGTCAACAAGCTGCCGCGCTCGGAATGGGCAGCGATGGGCGTCACCCAGCGCGACGGCTCGCCGCTCGAGAACGACGCAATGCAGGCCGGCCTTGTCCTGCCGATGGGCTACAAGGGCCCGGCATTCCTCGCCTTCGACAATTACGACGTCTATCTGGAATGGAACCAGTCGCTCATCTACACACTGACAGCCGCCCATCTGGCCGCCCGGCTCGCCGGCGCGCCGCGCTTCGATGCCCGGTCGCCGGAACAGGGCCTGGCGCCCGAAGTAATGAAGCAGCTGCAGCAGAAACTCGCCGATCGCGGCCACGATGTCGGCAAGATCGACGGCATTCTGGGTGCGGGAACGCGTGGCGCGGTGCGCGCGGAACAGCTTCGCCTCGGCCTCCCCGCCGATGGCTGGCCGACGCCGACGCTGTTTTCCAACCTGTAGTTCTGCGGGTGCGAAGGGACGCCGCCTTAGTTCGTCCCTGCAAGATCAGAATCAACGATCGGCAGCGTCCGGCTTCGCCTCGCCATCGGCGGCTGGCTGTTGCGCCGTCTCCCGCGCCGCAGCAGCCCTTGCCGCCTTCTCCAGCGCCTTGCGCGCGCGCCATTTGCGCAGCGTCTTCCGCCCGGCGCGATAGCGCGCGCGAACCCACCACAAGCCCTCTCCGACATTTTCGATCTCGTCGGCGTAGGCTTCCGACAATGCCTCGCGGTAGGAAGAAAATCCCTTCGCCGCCACGTCCTCGATGCGGTGCATGACCGACATCCACGCGGGCGAGACCAGCAGTGAAATCGCCGTCACGGCGATCGCCAGGCGATAACTGTCCTGTCCGAGTGCGCCTGCCGAGAGCCCGGCCGCGGCCAGCACGAAGGAGAACTCGCCGATCTGCGCCATCGACAGGCCGCCGACCAGGGCCGTGTTGCGGTCATGCCCGGTGGCGCGCAGCAAGAACACGTTGAGCAGCGTCTTGGCCGCGATCACCACCAGCGCCGCCCCCAGCACGACCGACAGATTGTTCCAGATGTAGGAGAGATCGAACAACAGGCCGATCGACAGGAAGAACATGACGACCAGCACGCTCTGAATCGGCTCGATGACCGGGATAATGCGTGCCCTGAGCGTCGAATTGCCGACCAGTATGCCGGCGACGAACGCGCCGTAGGCCGGCGACAGGCCGAGAAAGCCCGACAGCGCCGCGGCGCCGAAACAGGCGCCCATGGCGCCAAGCGCCAGGATTTCCACATTGCCGGCGATCTGTTCGGTGAATGGCGCGCGCAGCTTGCCGCGACGCGCCAGCCACCACAGCAGCCAGGCGAGGAAACCGACAGCCAACGCCACCTTGGCCGCCACCGCAAACAGGCTCGCATCATTGCCGCCGAGCGCCGAGACGATGATCAGCATCGGCACCACGGCGATGTCCTGGGCGATCAGCACCGCGATGGCGATCCGGCCCGCATCGCCGCGCAACTCATCCATGTCGTCGAGCATCTTCATCGCCACGACCGTGCTCGACAGGCCGATGATGAAACCGAAGATCAGCCCTTCGGCCATTCCGGCGCCCGTCGCCCAGGCGATGGTGAAGCCGATGGCGAGCGCTACCGCCAATTGGCCCGTTGCCACCAGAACCGCGGGTCTCAGGCTCAGGATGAAGGCGCGCAGCGACAGTTCGATGCCGATGAAGAACAAGAGCATCAACACGCCCATCTCGGCCAGTGCCGTCACGCTGTCCGAACTGCCGATCAGGCCGAAGCCTGTCGGCCCGAGCACGACACCTGCGAGAATGAACCCCACCAGCGGCGGCTGCTTCAGGCGCATCAGCCCGAGGCCGAGCGCGACCGCCACCAGGATGACGAACGCCATTTCGGTCAGCGGGACGGCGTGCGCTTCTGCTTCCAATCTCTGATCCTTCCCCGTTCGCGGTCAGTCCGCCATGGTCTCCAGGCTGGCGAAACCCTCCGGCGCCTTCCCGGCGTCGAAGGGGGTGTTCACCTCGACGAACGTATCGGGATAGAAGCCGTTGAAACGGGTTCTAAGCGCCATGGAATAGGCGCCAATATGGCCGATTTCGATCCAATCGCCCGTATCCACCGTTTCCGGCAGCCAGAAGGGACGCGACAGGATGTCGACGGAATCGCATGTCGCCCCGCAAACGCGGAACGGCACGATCTTGCTCGCATCCCCATTGCGGTTGCGGATCGCCGGATCAGGAATGAACCGCGCCGGCAGCGTGATCTTGCCGGTCCACGAATCCGACAGCGAAGCCCAGATGCCGTCATTGATGTAGAGCCTGCGTCCCTTGCGCAGGAGCACACGGACGATCAGCGAAAAGGCGCGCGCGACGATCACCCGGCCCGGCTCCGCCACCAGGGGCATGTCGTCAAAACCCCATTCGGCGATGTCCTGGCGCAGCCGCGCCATCAGCGCGTCGAGCGTCGGCATGTCCGGCTTCTTGCGGTTCGGGTCGTGGCCGTACTCGGCGGGAAACCCGCCGCCCACATCGAGGCCGGCAAGCTCCACCCCGGCCCTGCCCCGCACCCAGTCGGCCGAGGCAAGCGCCCGCTCATAGGTGTCGGGATCCTGGATCTGCGAGCCGACATGGAAGCAAAGCCCCACCTTGTAGCCGTGCCGATCGAGCCGCTGCAGAAGCTCCACCGCCTGTGCCGGGCCGGCGCCGAACTTCTTCGACAGTTCATAGGCTGCATGGCCCTTGGTCTGGATGCGCACGAAGACGGTCAGGGTGCCGGGATCGATGTCGAGCGCCCGCACGACGCGCATCAGCTTGGCCACCTCGTCCTCGTGGTCGACGGCGATCACGCGGATGCCGTATTCCTCGAGCGCCAGGCGAATATCCGATTGCGCCTTGACCGGGTGCATGTAGAGCATCTCCGCCTTGGGCGCGACCGCGCGAACGGCGGCGAATTCGGCCGGCGAGGCCACATCGAAGGCGTCGACGCCGGCATCGGCCAGCGCCTTCAGCACCAGCGGCTCGCCATTGGTCTTCACCGCATAGGCGGTCTTGCCGGGGAATTCCCGCATGAAACCACGCGTATCGGCCGACAGAACGTCAGGCCGGAAGCAATAGACCGGCTGATCCGGCCGAAGCGTCAGGGCAACATCGCGGGCGGTCTCGAAAATCTGCATCTGCATCCCCGGTTGGCGCGCGCCACAGAACCCTTGAGCCTGGGCCGCACTCGGAAATACACCCCAGACACAAATCGGGTGGCCCGTTTCCCGGCAAAGGCGTATCTGGATGCCGGCGGCGCATTGATGCCGTCCAGACAGGAGGCATGCATGACCGCCCAAGCTGAAGCGCGGCCCGTGACCCAGCAGATGTCGCTGCAGAATTGGGCCCTGGTGATTCTCCTCGGCCTGGTCTGGGGCGGATCCTATTTCTTCGCCGGGATCGCCGTCGGCGAAATGCCTCCGCTCGTACTGGTGATGTTCCGTGTCGCCATCGCCGCCCTGCTGCTCCACCTTTGGCTTCTCCTGCGCGGCCCCTCGTTTCGCCTGGCCTTGCCGTTTGCCGGAAGCTTCTTTGTCCTGGCCATCCTCAACAACGTCATCCCCTTCTCGCTGATCTTTCTCGGCCAGACGCAGATCGGCGCCGGCCTGGCCTCCGTTCTCAACGCCACCACGCCCTTCTGGACGGCGATCCTTGCCAATCTTCTGACCGCCGACGAGAAACTGTCGGGCCGCAAGATCGTCGGCATCGCGTTCGGCATCGCCGGCACGGCCGTGATGATCGGCCCCGGCCTGATGGATGGTCTGGGTGGCCCGATCTGGGCGAAATTCGCCCTGGTCGGCGCCGCCTTCTCCTATGGTCTGGCCTTCATCTACGGCCGCCGATTCCGCGCCGTTCCGCCCCCTGTCATCGCCGCCGGACAGCTCACCGCGTCGAGCATCATCATGGTGCCGCTGGTCCTGGCGCTCTATGGCGCGGGCGGATTGTTCACCTTCAGCACGGGAGTCTGGGCGGCGGTGATCGCGCTGGCGGTCCTGTCGACCACATTCGCCTATCTGATCTACTTCCACGTGCTGGCGACGGCCGGCGCCACCAACGCCTCGCTCGTCACCTTCATCGTGCCGGTCAGCGCCATCCTGCTCGGCGCGGTCTTCCTTCACGAAAGGCTGGAAAGCTTCGAATTCGCCGGCATGGCGCTGATTGCCGTCGGCCTGGTCACCATCGACGGGCGTCTTCTGCAAAAGCGGTGACGGTATTTGCAGATGCGACTTTCGTCGAACTTGTTAACACAAAGTGAATCGGGCCGATTGCCGAGCAAATTCAATCGATACAACCCGGCTCGGGGCAATTTTTCCCCAATCCCGCCGCAGCGCAGCATAAAATCCGCTTGCCGCCGACGCCGTCACCACTAGAATCCATCATATTGGAAAGCAGAGGAGGCTTTGCCATGGGACTGACACGGCCTGTCAACGCACTGATGATTTGTGCGGCATTTGTTTTCATCGGCGCCCTTGTCATGGGCGTCCTTCCATAGGCTGAAATCGACGCAGCCACCGCAATCGGCAGCCGCGCAGAAGTTTGGATTTGGATGACGAAAAGGGCCGGATTTCCGGCCCTTTTTTCATTGGCGCGTTTGCAGTCAGGTGGAATGACCTGACTGCCGCAATGGGGAACAACCGACTATGCAGCCGCCGGCTGCACCTTGGCGTCGGTGCTGGCCGGCCGGATACCGATCATGTGGCAGACGGCGAAAGCCAGGTCGGCGCGGTTCATCGTGTAGAAATGAAACTCATCAACGCCGCGTTCGATCAGGTCGAGCACCTGTTCCGCCGCCACCGCCGAGGCCACCAGCGCATGGATTTGCGGCTCGTTGTCGAGCCCGGCGAAACGCTCGGCCAGCCAGGCCGGCACATGCGCGCCGCAGCGGCTGGCGAAATTGGCCACCTGGGCAAAATTATGCACCGGCTGGATGCCCGGCACGATCGGGATGTAGATACCGGCGCGCCGCACCCGCTCGACGTAACGCTCGTAAAGATCGTTGTCGAAGAAGAACTGCGTGATGGCCCGCGTCGCCCCATTGTCGACCTTGCGTTTCAGCATGTCGATGTCGGTGGCGAAATCGGGGCTTTCGGGATGTTTTTCCGGATAGGCGGCGACCGAAATGTCGAAATCGCCGTGCCGCCGCATGGCGCCGACCAGCTCCGCCCCGTTCGTGTAGCCGTCCGGATGCGGCTGGTAGGCCGCGCCCACGCCGGCACTCGGATCGCCGCGCAGCGCCACGAAGCGCCTGACGCCCAATGCGGCGAACTCGCCGATCACCTGGTCGACGGTCTCGCGCGAGGCATCGACGCATGTCATGTGGGCGGCCGGCGTCAGCCCGGTTTCCTCCAGAATGCGCCGCACCGTGCGCGCCGTGCGCTCGCGCGTCGAACCGCCGGCGCCATAGGTCACCGAAACGAAGTCCGGCGCCAGCGGCGCCAGCCGCGTCACCGTCTCCCACAGCCGCTCTTCCATCGCCTCGGTTTTCGGCGGGAAGAACTCGAACGACACCCGCAGCTTGCCGGCAATGTCGGGCCGGCGGGAAAAACGCGATTGCGACATCAAGCCGTCTCCTTCTGTGCGTCCGCCGGCACGGTGCCGTCGGCAATCTGAATGCGCCGGTCGCGGGCAAGCCACACCTTGACCGTCAGCCCCTTGTCGGCCTCGCCGCGCGGCGCGAATTCCATGACGTCGACCAGGTCCAGTTCCGCCTCGTCCAGCCATTCGGCAACCTGCCCGTCGGCCAGCCCCAGCCGCATATGGGCATGCTCCTCGCGCAGGAACTCATGGCCGTGCGGGGCGAAATCGACGATCAGCAGCCGCCCGCTTGGCCGCAAAAGCCGCGCCGCCTCGCGGATCGCCACGCCCGGCCGGTCGATGAAATGCAGCACCTGGTGGATCGTCACCAGATCGTGCGCGTCGCGCTCCACCGGCGGCGCGGCAATATCGCCCAGCCGCACCTGCGCATTGGCGATGCCGGCGCGCTCCAGATTGGCGCGCGCCACGGCCAGCATCTCGCGCGACAGGTCGATGCCGACGCCGCGCTGATAAAGCGGCGCGAACAGTTCCAGGAGACGCCCCGTTCCCGTGCCCAGATCGACCATCGACTGGAACGGCCGTTTGCCGACCAGTTTCCTCAGCCCTTCTTCCACCGCCTTGTCGGGCACATGCAGCGAGCGGATTTCATCCCAGCTCGCTGCATTGCGCGAAAAATACTCCGCCGCCCGCTCCTCGCGCCGCCGCTTGATGGCCGACAGCCGCTCGAGGTCCCGGTCGATCACGGGATCGGCCCGGTCGAGGCGCGCCACGACGCCCTCGACGAATTCGCGCGCCGCATCCATGTCCGACAGCCGGAAATAGGCCCAGGAACCCTCCTGGTAGCGGGCGATCAACTGCGCTTCGAGAAGCAGCTTCAAATGCCGCGAGACGCGCGGTTGCGACTGGCCGAGGATTTCGGTCAGGTCGGTGACCGTCAAATCGCCCTGCGACAGGAGCACGAGAATGCGCAGCCGGCTGGTTTCGGCCGCCGCCTTCAATGTGTCTACCATCTGGTCGAGTTGGATTGCCGGGCGCGTCAGCATGCGCTCCTCCTGATACATATAAAGATATGTTTATATCGTTTGCGCTTGTTTGGCAAGGCGGCGCGGGCCAGTCTGTGCGTGCTTGTCTTTCGAATCGCGCACAAAGGCCCGCCAGACATGAAACACCAGGCATGAAACGCGCCTCCACCGCACGACGCCGCGCCGTCGACAAGGCGTTGACCCTGCTTCTGCCCTGGGCGCCCTTCGCCGATGCCGAGGCGATCCGCACCGGCGCCGATGACCGCAAGCTGCGCACCCTGCCGCCGACCATCGCCGTCTGGCTGGCGACCGTCAGCCATGTGCGCCACGCGCACACGCAATACGACACCCTGCTTGGCGAAGGCTATGACCGTGACGCGGCACGCCATTTTGTCGTCGACGAGATCAACGCGGTCCTGACCCGCTGGCGCGCCACCCGCCTGCTGGACCCGGAGGCGGATGAAGTCGAAAGCGAGGTGTAGCACCCGTTGCGCCCCATCTGGCCCTATTTTTCACAACAGCCTCCGCTAGCCTGCCCCGATATTGGTGGAGGAACGCATGGACCAGCCGTCCCGCACGCGGACAAAGCCGCTTCCCGAGGTCGCCAAAGCGCACCGCGACCCGCACAATTACCCGCATGGCGTAGCCTTTCTCGACAGCCAGTATGTGCCGATGGCCGAAGCGAAGATTTCCGTTCTCGACTGGGGTTTTCTCCATTCCGACGCCACCTACGACACGGTGCATGTCTGGAACGGCCGCTTCTTCCGCCTCGACCTGCATCTCGACCGCTTCTTCGCCGGGCTCGGCAAGCTGCGCATGACGATCCCGCATGACCGCAACGCGGTGACCGAGATTCTGCACAATTGCGTCGCCCTCTCCGGCCATCGCGCCGCCTATGTCGAAATGCTGTGCACGCGCGGCGCATCGCCGACCTTCAGCCGCGATCCGCGCGACGCGGTCAACCGCTTCATGGCCTTCGCCGTTCCCTATGGTTCCGTCGCCAATGCCGAGCAGATGCAGCGCGGCCTGCATGTGGCCATCAGCGACAAGGTGCGCATCCCGCCCGCCTCCATCGACCCGGCCATCAAGAACTATCATTGGCTCGACCTGGTGCGCGGCCTGTTCGACGCCTATGACCGCAACGCCGAAACGGCGCTGATCCTCGACACGGAGGGCAATGTCGCCGAAGGGCCTGGCTTCAACGTCTTCGCCGTCAGGAACGGAGCGCTGACGACGCCGGCAATGGGTGTCCTGCCCGGCATCACGCGCCGCACCGTGTTCGACCTGGCTTTGGAACTCGGCGTCCCGGCGCAGGCGGCCCCGCTCCCGGTCGAAGTCCTGCGCACGGCCGACGAGGTGTTCATCACCTCGACTGCCGGCGGCATCATGCCGGTGACCGTCGTCGATGGCGACCCGATCGGCGACGGCGCACCAGGCCCGCTCACCCGGCGCCTGAAGGATCTGTATTGGGAAAAGCACGAGGACCCGGCCTGGTCGACGCCGGTCCATTATCCGTGAGCGCGTCTCACATCATGCGCATCAGCGCGCCGCCGATCGAGTAGCCCGCCCCGAAGGCGCACAGAAGGCCGTGTTCCCCGGCCTTCATGTCCTCGTGGTTTTCCTTCAGCGCGATGATGGCGCCGGCGGCGGCCGTGTTGCCCAGCCGGTCGAGCACCATCGGCGCGCGGTCGTGCCCGACCTCGCCGCCGAAGGCGAGCTTGAGGATCATCGCATTCATGCGCGCATTGGCCTGGTGCAGCCAGAAACGGCGCATGCTCTCGGGCGTGTGTCCATGCTCGGCCAGGAAATCGACGATGAACTTGTGCCCGGCAACGGTGACGTCCTTGAACACCTTGTTGCCGTTCTGCTTGATGAGGTTGCCTTCCAGGTCGAGATAGGAAGGGTCGTCCTGCGCCAGCCGGCTGATGAAGCCGAAATTGGTGCGGATGTTGTTGGAAAACTGCGTCCAGCTGCTCGTATCGACGATCTCGAAACAGCCGGGCCGCTCCTCGTTCGCCCCCAGCGCTTCGATCAGCACCGCCACCGAGGCGTCGCCGAAGATGAAATGCGTCTGCCGGTCGCGGAAATTCAGATGCGCCGTGATCAGTTCCGGCGTCACCACCAGCACGCGCCGATGCGCGCCCGCCTTGACCAGATTGGTCGCCACATGCAGGCCGGCCAATGCCGAGGAACAGCCGAGCCCCATGTCGAAGCCGGCGCCGCTCGTGCCCAGCGCTTTCTGGATTTCGATGGCGATGGCCGGATAGGGCCGCTGGTGATGCGCCGAGGCGCAGATGACCAGATCGACATCCTTGGCCGCGACGTCCGCATGGTCGAGCGCCTTTTGCGCCGCGGCAACGCCGAACTCGGCCATCACCGACAGATCGTCATCGCCGCGCGCCGGAATGATCGGCGCCATGCGTTTCGGATCGAGAATGCCCTCGCGCTCGTAGACATGGCGGCGCTTGATGCCGGACGCGTGCTCGATGAAGGCGGCATCGGATTTCGCCAATGGCGGCAGACCCTTGACCTCGCGGCGCGGATTCTCGGCATCGACCCAGGCGTTGAAGCTCTCGACCAATTCTTCATTGGAGATCGACGTCTCCGGGATCTCGACGCCGATACCCCCGACGCACACACGCGTCATCGCATTGGAATGGTGCATTGCGAAATCGGAGACCTCGCGCTCGCTTGTGCGCCGTAACATGGTCCGTACCCGTGTTTGCCTCAAAGCGGGTTTACGCCGTGCGCAAGCAGAGTCAAGACAACACCCCGCTTACCCCGTTCACGGCGTAATACTAACCGTAACACCCTAAGAGAATACGAACGCCGGAAAAATGACAGCGTAGAACGTTTAGAGCGCCGTGCGTCCATTCGGACGCACGGCGCTCCATCTTCTTGTTTTTCCGCATTTATGCGGACGTCAGGTGAAACCACCTGACTGCAAAATGCTTTAGCGCGTCAGCCGCTTATACGTCACCCGCTTCGGATTGACGCTGTCCGGCCCCAGGCGCCGGATCTTGTCCTGTTCGTAATCCTCGAAATTGCCCTCGAACCATTCCACATGGCTCTCGCCCTCGAAGGCCAGCATGTGCGTCGCCAGCCGGTCGAGGAACATGCGATCGTGGCTGATGATGACGGCGCAGCCGGCGAAGTTCTCCAGCGCATCTTCCAGCGCCGCCAGCGTTTCGGTGTCCAGATCGTTGGTCGGTTCGTCGAGCAGCAGGACGTTGCCGCCCTCCTTCAGCAACTTGGCCATGTGGACGCGGTTGCGCTGGCCGCCCGAAAGCGTGCCGACCTTCTGCTGCTGGTCGCCGCCCTTGAAGTTGAACGACGAGCAATAGGCGCGGCTGTTCACCTCGTGCTTGCCGAGCTTGATGATGTCGTTGCCGCCGGAAATCTCTTCCCAGACCGTTTTGTTCGGGTCGAGCGAATCGCGGCTCTGGTCGACATAGCCGAGCTTGACCGTCTCGCCGACGCGGATTTCGCCGCCATCGGGCTTGTCCTGGCCGGTGATCATGCGGAACAGCGTCGTCTTGCCGGCGCCGTTCGGGCCGATCACGCCGACGATGCCGCCGGGCGGCAGCTTGAACTCCAGATCGTCGATCAGCAGACGATCGCCATAACCCTTGGCCAGACCATCGGCCTCGATCACCACATTGCCGAGCCGCTCGCCCGACGGGATGACGATCTGCGCATCGCCGGGCCTGCGGTCGGCCGCCGACTGCACCAATTCGTCATAGGCGCGGATACGCGCCTTCGACTTCGCCTGGCGCGCCTTCGGGCTTGCCGCCATCCATTCGCGCTCGCGCTCCAGCGCCTTCTGGCGCGAGGCCTCCTCGCGGCCTTCCTGCGTCATGCGCTTGGACTTGGCCTCCAGATAGGCGGTGTAATTGCCCTCGTAGGGAATGCCGCGGCCGCGATCGAGCTCGAGGATCCAGCCCGTGACATTGTCCAGGAAGTAGCGATCGTGGGTGATGATCATCACGGCGCCGGGATATTCGCGCAGGTGCTTTTCCAGCCACGCCGTGGTCTCGGCGTCGAGATGGTTGGTCGGCTCGTCGAGCAGAAGCAGGTCCGGCTGGCGCAGCAGAAGCTGGCACAGCGCCACGCGGCGCTTCTCGCCGCCCGACAGATTGTCGATGGTCGCGTCACCCGGCGGGCAGCGCAGCGCTTCCATCGCCATTTCCACCTGGCTCTCGAGATCCCAGAGGTTCTGGCTGTCGATCTGGTCCTGCAGCGCGGATGCCTCGTCGGCCGTCTCGTCGCTGTAGTTCATCATCAGTTCGTTGTAGCGGTCGAGGATCGCCGTCTTGGCGGCCACGCCCTCCATCACATTGCCCATGACGTTGAGCGCCGGGTCGAGCTGCGGCTCCTGTGGCAGGTATCCGCAGGTCGCCCCGTCGGCCAGCCACGCCTCGCCGGTGAACTCCTTGTCGAGGCCGGCCATGATGCGCAGAACGGTCGATTTGCCGGCGCCGTTCGGCCCCAGAATGCCGATCTTGGCGTCGGGATAGAAGGAGAGATGGACGTTCTCCAGAACCTTCTTGGCCCCATACGCCTTGTTGAGACCGGCCATGTGATAGATGAATTGGCGTGCCACGAAAAACCCCGCGCTGTGGTGTCGGTTGTCGCGGGCTATGTAGGCGAAACCGGCGCGGGCGGCAATGCGCAGGACCGGCCTTTTCCAATGCCGGCCCGCGATCGCGGCGTCACCCGCCGTCAGGGCTTCATATATGTGTAGCCCTGCTGTTGCAGATAGCTGATCTCGGCAACACCCGATGGCACGATCTCGTCCTCGAAAACCTCGAACAGATCGGTCTCGTAGTTCATCTCGCGGCCCTGCAGCGTGTTGTCGCAGACGAGGAAGGCGACGTTCTGCGTCTTCAGGCTCGTCACCTCCGACTGCAGCGTCTGGTCCGTCGTGGCCGCCTTCAGAAGATTGATGCCATTGCCGTGCATCACCACCTTCACCTCGATCTTGTCGCGCCCGACGGCGTTGATCTGGTTCTGGATGTTGCGCAGCGCGCCCTTGTAGTACTTGCTGCCCTCGCCGCCATCCTGGTTGATGTGATAGACGACCTTCTGCGGTCCGTAGCGGTCGTTTTCCTCGGCGTGAGCGACAGACAGAACGGCGAAAATCGCGGCGGCACAGGCGAGTGCGAAGCGCTTCAGCATGAAATTTCCTCCCGGAATGTGGGTGCATGAAAACAGGCGCCGACCGACGCCCACGCCGAAAACTAACACGAAACCCGAACATGCATTCAAGCATCCTTATGTTCAGATATGTGGCGCCAATGGAAATTTTCTTTCCCGGCCGGCCGCCTTCTGAAACAACTGTCCCGGAGTTTGGCGGCAACGGGGGCTGGCATGGGGTTCGAGGAAAACACTGTGCTTTCGAGCCCCACCGGCGCTGAACTCCACCTGCTGCACCGCGCGCCCGCAGCCGCCGCGCGCGCCGTGGTGCAGATCAATCACGGTCTCGCCGAGCATGCCGCCCGCTATGGACGCTTCGCCGATTGTCTCGCCGGGCACGGCTTCCATGTCTACGCCCATGACCATCGCGGCCACGGCCGCACCCGGGCACCGGGCGCGCCGCTCGGTCATTTCGGTCCCAAGGCCGGCGCGAAGACGTTGCTCGCCGACGTTCTGGCCGTGCACGATTTCATTGCCGAGACGCATCCCGGGCTGCCGGTGATCGTCTTCGGCCATTCCATGGGCGCCATGATCGCCCTGAATTTCGCCCTGCGCCATGCCGGCCGCATCGCCGGCGCGGCAGTCTGGAACGCGCCGTTGGCGACCAGGCTGGAGGCTGTGGCCGGCAAGGCGGTGCTTGCCTGGGAACGGTTTCGCCTCGGCTCCGACGTGCCTTCGCGTCTCCTGCCGAAACTGACCTTCCGCGCCTGGGCAGGCGCCTTCCCCGAGCGTCGTACGGATTTCGACTGGCTGTCGCGCGACGAAGCCGAGGTGGACAAATACATCGCCGATCCCCTGTGCGGCTGGGACGCCTCCGTCGGGGTCTGGACGGCCCTGTTCGACCTCAGCCTTCTGGCCGCCGACGCCGCCCCCTACCGTGCCGCTCGCCAGGATCTTCCGTTCCAGCTCGCCGGCGGTGGAGCGGATCCGTCGACGCGCCGGGGCAGCCTCGTCCTGGCGCTCGAACGGCGCCTGCGCCGACACGGCTTTTCGAATCTGCAAACAAGGATTTACGCCGAAACCCGCCACGAAACCTTGAACGAGCTCAATCGCGACGAGGCGATGGAGGATTTCGTCGCCTGGGCCGAAAAAATCATCGGTTGATGCCAAAATAATGCGCGCTGCGCGTCTGGCCGGCACGCGGGCCGTTTGCTACTCAAAGTCGGCGTTTCTTTTGCTGAAATTTCGTTTGGAGGGCTGCAGGAAACCATGGCTAACCCACCCTTGAAGGGCATTCGCGTCATCGAACTGGCGCGCATCCTGGCCGGTCCATGGGCAGGCCAGTTGCTCGCCGATCTCGGCGCCGACGTCATCAAGGTGGAAAACCCCGATGGCGGCGACGACACCCGCAAATGGGGGCCGCCCTTCGTCGAGGGCGAGGATGGTGAGAACCTGTCGGCCGCCTACTACCATTCGTGCAATCGCGGCAAGCGCTCCATCGCGCTGGATTTCTCAAAACCCGACGAAGCCGAAAAGCTCAAAAAGCTGATCGCCACAGCCGATGTGCTGATCGAGAACTTCAAGCTTGGCGGCCTGAAGAAATACGGCCTCGACTATGACAGCCTGAAGGCGCTCAATCCGCGCCTCGTCTATTGCTCGATCACCGGCTTCGGCCAGACCGGCCCCTACGCGCCGCGCGCCGGCTACGACTTCATCATCCAGGGCATGGCCGGCCTGATGTCGATCACCGGCGCGCCCGATGGCGAGCCGCAGAAGGTCGGCGTCGCCGTCAGCGACATCTTCACCGGCCTCTATTCCGTCATCGCCATCCAGGCGGCACTTCGCCACGCGGAGGTGACCGGCGAAGGCCAGCAGATCGACATGGCGCTGTTCGACACGCAGATTTCCGTGCTCGGCAACCAGAACCTCAACTACCTCGTCTCCGGCCAGTCGCCCGTCCAGATGGGCAACGCCCATATGAACATCGCCCCTTATGAGGTGCTGCCGGTCAAGGACGGGCACATCATCCTCGCCGTCGGCAATGACGGGCAGTTCCAGCGCTTCTGCGCCATCGCCGGGCTCGATGCCTTGCCTACGGATTCCCGCTTCGCCACCAATCCGGCGCGCGTGGAAAACCGCGCCGCCTTGCGTGCGGTCCTGGTCGAGCGCCTGTCCTCCTGGGAGAAAGCATCTTTCCTCGCCGCCTGCGACGCAAACGCCGTGCCGGCCAGCCCCATCAACACGATCGGCGAGATGTTCGCCGATCCGCAGACCGTGGCGCGGGGCATGCAAATGGCGCTCGACGACGGACGCGGCAACGCGCTCCCGTCCGTGCGCGCGCCGATGGTGATGTCCCGAACGCCGCTCGCCTACGGGCGCCCCAGCCCACGGCTTGGCGAACACACGGCAGAAATCTTGGGTGAAATCCTGCGCGAAATCGGAGAAGACGAACAATGAAAACCGGCGGCCAGCTCATCGTCGATTGCCTCGAGGCCAACGGCGTCGAACGCGTTTTCAGCGTGCCGGGCGAAAGCTATCTGGCGGTCCTCGACGCGCTGCACGATTCGAACATCCGCAACATCGTCTGCCGCCAGGAAGGGGGCGCTGCAATGATGGCCGATTGCGAGGGGCGCCTGACCGGCCGCCCCGGCATCTGCTTCGTCACGCGCGGCCCCGGCGCCACCAATGCCTCGCCCGGCATTCACATCGCCATGCAGGATTCGACGCCGATGATCCTGTTCATCGGCCAGGTGGCAAGCCACGCCCGCGAACGCGAGGCGTTTCAGGAAGTCGATTATCGCGCCTTTTTCGGCCCCATCGCCAAATGGGCGACCGAGATCGACGACGCGGCCCGCATTCCCGAAATCCTCACCCGCGCCTTCTCGGTTGCCACTTCGGGCCGCCCCGGTCCGGTGGTGATCTCGCTGCCGGAAGACATGCTGACCAGCATCGTCGAGGCGCCCGCCCCAAGACCTTACACGCCGGTGGAAACCCGCCCCGGCGCCGCCGAGATGGAAGAACTGGCGGCATTCCTCAAAACGGCCAAACGCCCCTTCGTCATCCTTGGCGGATCGCGCTGGAATGAAACGGCTGTCGCCGATTTCCAGAAGGCGGCCGAGGCGTGGTCCTTGCCCGTCGGCTGCTCCTTCCGCCGCCAGATGCTGTTCGATCACCTGCACCCCTGCTACGCCGGCGATGTCGGCATCGGCCCGAGCCCGACGCTTGCCGACGCCGTCAGGCAGGCCGATCTTCTGTTGCTCGTCGGCGGCCGTTTCAGCGAAATGCCGTCCTCCGACTACACACTGATGAAGAGTCCCTATCCGGAGCAGAAGCTGGTTCACGTGCATGCCGACGCCGACGAACTTGGCCGGGTTTACCGCCCCACCCTGGCGATCAATGCATCGGCGGCGGCATTCGCCGAGGCCTTCGCCGCGCTGCCCGCCGGCGGCAGTCCGTGGTCCGCTGAAACCAAGCGTCTGCACGAGGCCTATCTCGATTGGTCGACGCCGCCGCAGACCGGCCCGGGCGATGTGCAGATGGGGCCGATCATGGCTTATCTGGAAACGGTGTTGCCGGAAGACGCGATCATCACCAACGGCGCCGGCAACTACGCCACCTGGGTGCATCGCTTCCACCGTTTCCGCCGCTTCGCCACGCAGGGCGCGCCGACCTCCGGTTCGATGGGCTATGGCACGCCGGGCGCCGTCGCCGCCAAGGCGCTGTTTCCCGAACGCCAGGTGATCGCCTTTGCCGGCGACGGCTGCTTCGGCATGAACGGCCAGGAATTCGCCACGGCCGTCCAGTACGGGCTGCCGATCATCGTCATCGTCGTCAACAACGGCATTTACGGCACGATCCGCATGCACCAGGAGCGCGAATATCCAGGCCGCGTCTCCGGCACCAGCATCCGCAATCCCGATTTCGCAGCCCTTGCCCGCGCCTATGGCGGCCATGGCGAGACGGTGGAGAAAACCGCCGACTTCGCCGCGGCCTTCGAGCGCGCCCGGGCCAGCGGCATGCCGGCGATCATCGAGATCAAGCTCGATCCCGAGGCGATCACCCCGGCAAGAACGCTGAGCGATATCAGGGAGCGGCGTTGAAAGCGGAGGGCGCCATCGCCGCGGCATGGATACCCGGCTCAGGGGCCGGGTATGACGAGTTGTAGGGAGGTCGATGCAAGCCACCACGGTCTGCGATTGACATCCGTGCCCCTGCCCTTCGTCACCCTCCGGCCCCGACCCGAGGGTCCATGCCGGAACGGCTGACCATCATCCGCCGCCCGCCTCAAGCCGCGTCGAAATCGAGCACCAGTCTGTGCGCCGTCGGTCGGGTCTGGCAGGCGAGCGTGAAGCCCGCCTCCACTTCCCACGGCTCCAGCGAGAAATTGACGGCCATCTCGGAAGCGCCCTCCACCACGCGGCAACGGCACGTGCAGCACATGCCGCCGGCGCATGAGTACGGCAACTCGATGCCGGCCTTGTGTGCCGCGTCGAGCACCGTTCCATCGGCATCCTGCATGGCGAAACTGCGCCGGACGCCGTCGAGCACCACTTCGATCGCCACGCCTTCCTGAACCGCTTCCCGCACGGCCTTCGAGGCCTTGCGCGGCGCCGGCGCCTCGCCCGACGGCGTGAACCGCTCGAAACGGATGCGGTCGCGCGCGACACCCATCGTCGCAAGCGCCACCGACACGTCGTCGATCATCTCGCCCGGGCCGCACAGGAACACGCCGTCGGCCTCCGCGGGCGCGATCAGCCCGCCAGCGGCCAACGCCGTCACACGGGCCCCATCGACGCGGCCGTTGAACAGGTCCACGTCCTGCGCCTCGCGCGACAAGAGATGGATCAGCGTGAAACGGCCCATATAGCGATCCTTGAGATCGTTCAGCTCCTCCAGGAACATGATCGTCTCGGTCGAGCGGTTGCCGTAGACCAGCGTGATCGTGCTGCCCTTCTCATGGGCGAGCACCGTGCGGGCAATCGACAGCATCGGCGTTATGCCGGAGCCGGCGGCAAACAGCAGATAGTCGTGCCGCTCGCCCTTCAGCGCCGTGAAACGGCCTTGCGGCGGCATCACGCGGATCGTGTCGCCGACCGCGAGCTGTTCGTTGACGAAGGTCGAGAAGCGCCCGTCCGCCACCTGTTTCACGCCGACGCGCAGATGCGGCTCGCCCGGTGCCGAGCAGATCGAATAGGAGCGCCGCGCCTCCTGGCCGTCGATGTCCGTCGCCAGCGTCAGATATTGCCCCGGCACAAAGGCAAAGGTCTCCGCGTGATCGGCTGGCACCTCGAAGGCGATCGCCACCGCATCCGGCGTCTGTCGTTCGATGCCGATAACCTTCAAATCGTGAAAACGCGGAGCCATGCTCACCTCAGATGCATTTGAAATAGTCGAATGGCTCGTGGCAGGCCTCACAGCGATACAGCGCCTTGCAGGCCGTCGAGCCGAATTCGGAGATGCGCGCGGTCTCAACCGAGCCGCAACGCGGGCACGCGACTTCCGTCTCGCCAAAAAGGGCGCGGATCGTGTTGGACGCCTTGGCCGGCGGCGCGATGCCGTAGGCGCGAAGCTTCTCGCGGCCTTGTGCGGTGATCCAGTCGGTCGTCCAGGCCGGTGAAATCACGCGCTCCACCCGCGCCTCGAAACCCGCCTCGCGCAATGCGGCTTCCACCGCCAGCTCGATGGCCAGCACCGCCGGGCAGCCCGTATAGGTGGGCGTGACGCGCGCCACCACTGTTTCGCCGTCCATTTCGACCGAGCGCAGGATACCCAGATCCTCGATGGTGATGGCCGGGATTTCCGGATCGACGACGGCGGCGGCGGCGCGGTAGGCACGCTCACACGCATCCTTCGCGCCCTTACCCCCCTTGAGGGGGAGATGGCCGGCAGGCCAGAGGGGGGTGCGCCGGAGCGCAATCTTCTCAATGGTCCCCATCACCAAGCCGCTCCAGGATAGCTGCGCTGCATGAACTGCAGGTCGGCCAGGAGATAGCCCATCGCCTCGCCGTGCATGCCCTTCCGGCCGCCGGTCTGCCCGTAAGGCACGTCCGCCCAGTCGAGCCCGGCTTCGGCGAAGATCGGCCCGACGATGGCGTCGAACGCCGGCCGCAACGCCGCCGGGTCCGCCGCGATTCCCGCCTCCGCCATGGCCGCCGTCACATCGTCGCTCTCGAACAATTCGTCGACATAGGGCGCCAGCGCCTCGACGGCTGCCTTCATCCGCCGCGTGCTTTCCTCCGTGCCGTCGCCCAGCCGCACCACCCACTCGCCCGCATGGCGGATGTGGTAGGCGACTTCCTTTACGGCCTTGGCGGCAATGCCGGCCAGCGCTTCATCGGAGGATGAAAGCATGGCCTGCCAGGCCGGCTCCATGAAGGCGGCGAAATAGAGCTGACGCAGCATGGTGTGGGCGAAATCGCCGTTTTCGCGCTCGGCCATCAGGCAGTTGGAAAATTCGCGCTCGCGGCGCAGATAGGCAAGCTGGTCTTCGTCGCGTCCCGCGCCTTCCACCGTCGCGGCATACTGATAGAGCGCGCGCGCCTGGCCGAGCAGGTCGAGCGCCATGTTCGGCATGGCGAGATCTTCCTCCAGCATCGGCGCATGGCCGCACCATTCCGACAGCCGGTGCCCGAGCACCAGATGGTCGTCGGCAAGCCTGAGCAGGAAGGCCGTCAGCGCCTGACGCGAAACGGTCGAAGCGCCGGCCATCACATATGCCCCACATCGTCCGGGATCTCGTAAAAGGTCGGGTGGCGATAGACCTTCGACAGCGACGGCTCGAAATTCTCGTCCTTGTTTTCCGGATCGGACGCGGTGATCGCCGAGGACGGCACGACCCAGATGGAGGTGCCCTCGCCGCGCCGCGTGTAGACGTCGCGCGCCGCCTGCAGCGCCATCACCTCGTCGGCGGCATGCACCGAGCCGCAATGCTTGTGCGCGAGCCCGTTGCGCGGGCGGATGAAAACTTCCCAAAGGGGAATCAGATTCTTGCTCATGTCGTTCACTCCGCCGCCATTCTTGCCGCCTCACGGCGGGCTTTTCGCTTTCGCGCATGCGCCAGCGCAGCCTCGCGCACCCAGGCGCCTTCGTCCCAGGCCTTCTGCCGGGCGGCGATGCGCTCGCGGTTCATCGGCCCGCCGCCCTTCACCACACGCCAGAACTCGTCCCAGTCGATGGCGCCGAAATCGTAGCCGCCCTTGTCCTCGTTCCACTTGAGGTCCGGGTCGGGGAAGGAAAGCCCGATGAACTCGCCCTGCGGCACGGTTGCATCGACGAATTTCTGCCTGAGCTCGTCATTGGTGAAGCGCTTGATCTTCCACTTCATCGACTGGTCGCCATGCTGGCTGTCGGTGTCGGACGGGCCGAACATCATCAGCGACGGCCACCACCAGCGGTTCAGCGCGTCCTGTGCCAGTTCCTTCTGTTCCGCCGTGCCGCGCGCCAGATGCATCATGATCTCGTAGCCCTGGCGCTGGTGGAAGCTCTCCTCCTTGCACACGCGGATCATGGCCCGCGCATAAGGCCCATAGGAGCAGCGGCAGAGCGGGATCTGGTTCATGATCGCCGCCCCGTCGACCAGCCAACCGATGGCGCCGATATCGGCCCAGGTCAGCGTCGGATAATTGAAGATCGACGAATACTTCGCCTTGCCCGAAAGCAGCTCCTCGGTCATCTCCTCGCGCGAAACGCCCAGTGTCTCGGCCGCCGAATAGAGATAGAGCCCGTGGCCACCCTCGTCCTGCACCTTGGCCAGAAGCGCGGCCTTGCGGCGCAGCGACGGCGCGCGGGTGATCCAGTTGCCCTCCGGCAGCATGCCGACGATCTCCGAATGCGCGTGCTGGCCGATCTGGCGGATCAGCGTGCGGCGATAGCCTTCCGGCATCGGGTCGTTCGGCTCAATCTTCTCCTCGGCATCGATGCGCGCCTGGAAGGCGGCGAGAAACGCCTCGTCTTCCGTCGTCTCGGTCTTGGCGCCGATAAGCCCTTGGCTGTACATCGCTTCTCCTCCATGCTCCGGCGTGGCTGTGACCCGCACGCCTGATATGTAACAAAAATCACTAAATAATGCAATATTTCGTAACACATTTATCGACGCAACGGAGGGGACATGACTGAGACCATCACGCCGGACGCTGCGCTGGAAGCAGCGCGCGACACGCTGCAAAGCGTGTTCGCGCCCTGGATCAACGCGCTTCATCTTGAAGTGCTGTCAGCGGATGTCTCGGGCGCTGATTTCCGCCTGCCGGAGAACCGCGACCTTGCCCATGTGGGCGGCGTCATCTGCGGCCAGGCGACGGCGTCGGCCGCCGACACCTGTGCGGTGGCGGCACTCGCCGCCGCCAACGGCCGCTTCCGCGTCTGCACGACGGTCGACATGACGACGCATTTCATGCGGCCGCTGAAACCCGGCCCGGTGGAAATCCGCGTCGATATCCTGTCGAACGGCCGGCGCATGGCCTATCTGCGCGTCGAGATGCGCGCCCAGGGCGACACCCGCATCGCCTTCACGGCGACAGGGGCCTACGCGTATCTGGATGGATGAGTGGCGCGAGCGGACGCAATCGGTGTCCAGACGCGGGGATAAATCCGAACCAGATTTCTCCCCATTGGGCTGCTGCCGGCTTTCTGAACACACAGCTGAGCTAGCGTAGCTTGCACATCGAACTCGACCAGGCCGTGTCGAATGCCTTCACCGATTGGAGTGGTTTCGCGGAAGAAGCAATCGCCGAGCTGAGCTTCAACCCGGTTCGTAGCACCCCTCCTCCAACGCCCTGAGCATCCCAAGCGCATCGCCAGATTGCGGATAGCCCGTCTGGGTGGCAACCTTCTCTAGCACTCTGCGCGAGCACTCTGCGCGCCTGCGTACCGTGAACGGCCAGCGTATGGATCGCCGCTTTCAGGCGCACCTGGATGTTCTTGTGCGTATAGAGGACTGAAAGGGCGCTCCGCCCGTCTCCCGGGCGCCGCTTCAATTCCTGCACCACCTGCATCATCTGGTCGAAAAGCCGGTTAAGGCGCCGCGTGTCGAGATCGAGTTCTGCTTCATACTGAGCGGTGCAGATTTCCGCAAAGAGGGAGACAAGCCGTTCGGTAGACAGCGTTTCAAAGTCTTTCGGATTCATGGCTTCAGAACCCCTTTATCAATCATAACCTTCAGCCCCATCTGGTACCTTTCTTCCCACGATTTCTCACGAAGGTACTCCTGCGGCGTAAGGCTGCCAAAATGGCCGATTGCCGGTTTTTCGCTGAACAGCGCTTCAGAATCATTCCCGTCCTACCCCTTCAGGCCCAGGGGCCGAATCTCTGCGCTTGTTCGCTCGACCTCACAAGGCTATTCGCCAGAAGACAGACCGCCATCCATGACCCACAATCCCATGCCTGCGTCTCCGGCCTGCGGATTGTGTCCAGACGCAGCTATCTCTTCCATCAGAGCTCTGGCGCGTTGATAGTTTAGATCTCGCGTCGCCCTCGCCGCATTGAGCCGCACCTGCATATCAGGGTGGTCGTAAAGGGCGAAGAGCACCCGTCTTTCGTCTCCGGGCCGTTCTTCCAGTGCGCGCTCGATCTGCTTTTTCTCACCAAATAATCTGTTGAACCTGGAAACTTCATTGCCGAGCAATGCATGATCCTGCTCGATCCCGATTTCAATGAAACGCTCGATAAGGCGTTCGGTTTGTGCGGTGCGAATGTCACGCAGTTTCATGGGGCCAGCACTCCGAATTTCCGTAGGGCAAAGAGACCAACACTTTGACGCTCCTCCCAACTCTTGCCCCGAAGATACTCTCTTGGCGTGACGTTGCCAAAATCCTCGTTGATGGTTCCATACCACCCCGTAATCTCCCAGTGCCTGTAGCGCGGAAGGAGCACCTTGTTGTCGATGTTTTCCCTCATAACTTCGGGAAAACCGTCACGCCGCGCAGGCGTTTTCTCGACGATGTGATGGATGTCGTAACCGGGCCTGCGCGCAATTGCTCGGCGCTTGAGCTCAATCAGCGATCTTGGCTCATCGAAGTAAGAGCGAATCGTATGGCCGGCCTCGTTTGCAAGCCAGCCAAGGCGAGCCAGGATGATGACCTTGCGTGACGTCGGCAACCCTTTGAGATATCTCGCCACCGATCGCCCGATGCGATTGCGCTCCCGTGTATTGGTTGGGCGCGTCTCAGGTACTTCAGGTGGATTGCCGTCATCATCCAAACCCACAAGGAGCAAGCCAGGTTTCGTTCTGCCTAAAGAACCGCCCGATCCTTCCCCGAACCGTATCCAGCGTCCCCCTTGCGGTTGCCCGCGCGGTATACGTGGTTGGCTGGGGTTAAAGTTTGCTCTGATTTCCAGAAGATTCTGCAAACGCAGTGCTTGCATCAGAAACGAAGCTTCGGCCAGCTTGGCGATCAGCCCCGTCCTCGCGTCGGCCGACATCGGCCCATATGCATCGACTTTCATCATCACCACCTGCCATCACAGGCGCAATGATGAGGCCGCTCTCGCCGGCGGGGATAAAATATTCGACAGAACTTTTACTTCATGGCGTGCGTCCAGGAATACTTCCGGAAAACCACTATTCTATGGGCTGGAAACACAGTGCCGGGGAAAATGACATTCCCGCTTCATCCCCGCCCTCACCCCAAAAACAACCCCTCCAGAAACCGCGCCGCGTCCTCGAAACGCACCTCGCCGCCTTCGCCCATCGCAATTTCGCCGATGACGATCAGCCCCGTCTGCGTGTCGCAGAACCTATTCTGCGCGACGAAGATCATGGGCGGCGAAAGAAGATCAAAGCCTTGAGTCGCAAGATTCCCCCTAGAGAGCACGCCCTGCGTGCGGCGTCCTCTCCCAACCAGCTCCCGCGCACCGTCAGCGGCGCCTACGCCGCGCCACGATGAAGGGCCGGTCGTCCCCGCCTCTCGTCGCGTGCCATTCAACGGCGCGGATCTCGAAGCCGGCCTCTTCCAAATGCGCGTGCAGTTCCTCCAGCCGGAACACCGTCACGTGAGGCGCCATGCCCACCGCCCGCATCGCCGGCAAGAGCACCCAGCGAAGCAGCGGGTTCATGTCCCTGAGACAGGGTGTCTTGGAGACGAAAATGCCCTCCTCCGCAAGCAAGGCGTGGATGCTGCGCAACGTGCCAGCCAGATCACGAACAAGATGGAGATAGTTGAAGCCCAGAACGGCGTCGAACCGCTCGGCCTCGGTCGCCAGCTCCTCCGCCGTTGCCACGCGAAATGCGGGCGCTGGCCCGCCCCCGGACGCCGAGCTCCTGCCCTCGGCGATGCCGATCATCTTGGCGGAAATGTCCGTCGCCAGATAGCGCCGCACGCCGCCAGCCAGCCGAAGCGCCGTCGTCCCGGTGCCGCAACCGAGTTCCAGAACGCGGTCGTCCGCGCCGAGCAATGCCGCCGTCCGCTCCAGCGTCCGCTCGTATCCGGCTGCGTCGGCAACGGCCGACCGGGCGTATCGTCGTGAAGTCCGGTCCCAGAATCGAGCATCGCTCGTTGCGCTCATGGTCAAAATCTCCTTGTGCGACACGGCCTAACATATGCATAGAAAAAGAAAATTGCTGAAATTTGCAGAACCTATATACATAAATGCATGAAGACCATGGACTGGAATCATCTTCGCGCGTTTCATGAGACCGCATCCACCGGCTCGCTGTCGGCGGCGGCGCGGCGCCTCGGGCTGACGCAACCCACGCTCTCACGGCAGATCCAGGCGCTCGAAGCCAGGCTCGGCGTCCCGTTGTTCGAGCGCATCGGCCGTCGGTTGGCGCTGACACAGACCGGGTCGGACCTGCTCGACCACATCCGTGTCATGAACGACGCGGCCGATGCCGTCGCCCTGGCCGCCAGCGGCCGGGTGGAGGAAATCGGCGGGCGGGTCTGCATCTCCGCCACCGACACCTATTGCGCCTACCTCCTCCCGCCCGTCATCGCGCGCATCAGGGCGCAGGCGCCTGGGGTTTCCATCGCGATCGTCGCGGCAAACGAACTGAGCAATTTGCATCGGAGGGAAGCCGACATCGCGGTCCGCCATGTTCGCCCCGATCAGCCGGGCCTGGTCGGCCGGCACGTCTGCGACACCGAAGCCTGCTTCTACGCATCGCGTGACTGGACGGCCCGCAACCCCCTCCCGCGGACCGTCGCCGATCTGGCCGGCGACGCCCTGATCGGCTTCGGCGATACCGAGCGCTTTTCGGCCTATCTGCGCGGGATCGGCATACCGATGTGCGCCGAAGACTTCCGGCTCATCGCCGATTCCTCGGTCGCCATTTGGGAAATGGTCAAGCGCGGAATGGGCGTGGCGGCGATGCTGCGCGAGATCGCCCGGCGGACGCCGGAGGTGGTGGAGCTCCTGCCGGACATGCCGCCGATCTCGGTGCCCGTCTGGCTCGTAACCCACAAGGAACTGCAATCCAGCCCCCGCATCCGGCTGGTCCACGACATCCTGGCCGAAGAACTCGCCCGCCTGTAGGAAGGCGTCGCGCCCTCACCCCAGAAACAGCCCCTCCAGGAACCGCGCCGCATCCTCGAAGCGTCCCTCGCCGCCGCGCTTGTCGCCCAGCACGGCGCGCACCTGCACGTCGAAATCGGCATAGTGCTGCGTCGTCGCCCAGATGGCGAAGATGAAGTGATAGGGGTCGGAGGTCTTCAGTTTGCCGTCGCGCATCCAGTGGGCGATCACCGCCGCCTTCTCGTCGACCAGCGCCTTCAGCTCGCCTTCCAGCGTCGGCAGGATGCGCGGCGCGCCCTGCAGGATCTCGTTGGCGAACAGCCGGCTTTCGCGTGGGAAATCACGCGCCATCTCCATCTTGCGGCGGATGTAGGAGCGGATTTCCGTCTGCGGGTCGCCCGCCTCGTCCATTGCGCGCAAGGGCGCCAGCCAGGTTTCCAGCAGCCGCTGAATCAAGGTGGCAAAGATCGCCTCCTTGTTCTTGAAATAATAGAGGAGATTGGGCTTCGACATGCCCGCCGCGTCGGCGATCTGGTCGATGGTCGAGCCGCGAAAACCATGCTGCGCGAACACCTCCAGCGCCGCCTCGCGGATCAGCTCGCGCTTCTCGCGCTGGATGCGGGTGCGCTTGGGAGCAGCAGGCCTATCCATGAACCGCTTCCCGCAGGCGTTTGGCGGTCATCTGGCCCAGCCGATTAGTCCACTGTGGAATGCGCGCCGCAGAAGACATTTCCCCTACTATCCCCTTGACCGCCCTCATGGCGGTGTTAACGTTTGTCCAAACGGTCAAAATTTGCGTAGCATATCTTTGCGCAAAGCACCAAGCATTGGCCGGGACAAGCCGAGCGAAACAACAATCAGGGGAAGCTTGGTCATGCTCGACAGGCTCAACAAGAGGCCGAACGACCTATCCGCGTTCTGGATGCCGTTCACCGCCAACCGCCAGTTCAAGCAGGCGCCGCGCATGCTGGTGGCCGCGAAGGACATGCACTACACCGCCGAGGACGGGCGCAAGATCATGGACGGCACGGCCGGCCTGTGGTGCGTCAATGCCGGCCATTGCCGGCCGAAGATCACCGAGGCGATCCAGCAACAGGCCGCCGAGCTCGATTATGCGCCGGCCTTCCAGATGGGCCACCCGATCGTCTTCGAATTCGCCAACCGGCTGGCGGCCATGGCGCCGGAAGGCATGGACCATGTGTTCTTCACCAATTCCGGTTCCGAATCGGTCGACACGGCGCTGAAGATCGCGCTGGCCTATCACCGGGTGAAGGGCAATGGCTCCCGCTTCCGCCTGATCGGCCGCGAGCGCGGCTATCACGGCGTCAATTTCGGCGGCATCTCGGTCGGCGGCATCGTCACCAACCGCAAGATGTTCGGCACGCTTCTAACCGGCGTCGATCATCTGCAGCACACCCACCTGCCGAAGGAAAACGCCTTCACGCGCGGCGAGCCCGAGCATGGCGGCGACCTGGCCGACGAATTGGAGCGCATCGTCACCCTGCACGACGCCTCGACGGTGGCCGCCGTCATCGTCGAGCCGGTGGCCGGCTCCACCGGCGTGCTGATCCCGCCGAAGGGCTATCTGAAGCGCCTGCGCGAGATCTGCGACAAGCACGGCATCCTGCTCATCTTCGACGAGGTCATCACCGGCTTCGGCCGCCTCGGCGCGCCCTTTGCGGCGGACTATTTCGGTGTCGTGCCCGACATCATGACCACCGCCAAGGGCATCACCAACGGCGTCATCCCGATGGGCGCGGTCTTCGTCAGGAAGGAGATCCACGACGTCTTCATGAACGGGCCCGAACACCTCATCGAGTTCTTCCACGGCTACACCTATTCGGGCAATCCGATCGCCTGCGCGGCGGGCCTGGCCACGCTCGACACCTATCGGGAAGAGGGCCTGCTCACCCGCGCCTCCGAGCTCGCCGACCATTGGGCCGACGGGCTGCATTCGCTGAAGGACGAGCCGCACGTCATCGACATCCGCAACATCGGCCTGGTCGGCGCCATCGAGCTGGAGAGCATCCCCGGCGAACCGACGAAGCGCGCCTTCTCCGCCTTCATCAAGGCCTTCGAGCGCGGCCTGCTGATCCGCACGACGGGCGACATCATCGCCCTGTCGCCGCCGCTGATCATCACCAAGGGCCAGATCGACGAACTGATCGATCACATCCGCGAAGTGCTGCGGATGGTGGATTGAGATGGGCAGCGAGCGAGAGAAAGCCAGCCACACGGTTCTGGTCGACGATGAGCGCGTGCGCGTGACCCGTTGGGATTTCGCGCCGGGCGCGGAGACCGGATGGCACCGTCACGGCATGGATTATGTCATCACCACGCTCACGCCATGCTCCTTCCTGCTGGAGCTGCCGGGCAATGAAACCGCCAGAAGCGACCTGCAGGCGGGCGCTTGCTATCGGCGCAACGAGGGTGTGGAACACAATGTCGTCAACGCCGGCGACCAGCCGATGGCCTTCGTCGAAGTCGAGTTGAAGTAACGGAAGGGACAATCTGCCGATGGCCGCACCGGGTGAGAATTTAAGGATCAACGCCGACCGTCTTTGGGACACATTGATGGAGATGGCGAAGATCGGCCCCGGTGTGGCCGGCGGCAACAACCGCCAGACCTTGACCGACGAGGACGGCGAAGGCCGCGCCCTGTTCAAGAAATGGTGCGAGGAAGCCGGCCTCGAAATGGGCCTCGACGCCATGGGCACGATGTTCGCCCGCCGCGAAGGCACGGACCCGGACGCCCTGCCCGTCTATGTCGGCAGCCATCTCGATACCCAGCCCACCGGCGGCAAGTATGACGGCGTGCTGGGCGTGCTGGGCGGCCTGGAAGTGATCCGTTCGCTGAACGACCTCGGCATCAGGACGAAACACCCCATCGTCGTTACCAACTGGACCAATGAGGAAGGCACGCGCTTCGCGCCCGCCATGCTCGCCTCCGGCGTTTTCGCCGGCCAGCACGAGCTCGAATGGGCCTATGACCGCACCGATGCGTCGGGCAAGCGCTTTGGCGACGAACTGACCCGCATCGGCTGGAAGGGCGATGAAGAGGTCGGCCAGCGCAAGATGAAGGCTTTCTTCGAACTGCACATCGAGCAGGGGCCGATCCTCGAGGACGAGGACATCGACATCGGCGTCGTCACCCATGGCCAGGGCCTGTGGTGGCTGCAGGTGACGTTGACCGGCCGCGACAGCCACACCGGCTCGACCCCCATGCCCAAGCGCCGCAATGCCGGCCTCGGCATGGCGCGCGTGACGGAGCTGGTGCACGAGGTGGCGATCGACTACCAGCCGGACGCCGTCGGCGCCATAGGCCATGTCGAGGTCTATCCCAATTCGCGCAATGTCATTCCCGGCAGGACGGTGTTCACCATCGACATCCGCTCTCCGAACGAAAAGGTGCTGAACGAGATGCGTACCCGCATCGAGGCCGGCATCGAAACCATCTGCGAGGCGCTCGACATCACCTTCGAGGTCGAGCCGGTCGGCCATTTCGATCCCGTCACCTTCGACGAGGGCTGCGTCAAGGCGGTGCGCGATGCCGCCGATCGCCTCGGCTATTCACACCGCGACATCGTCTCGGGCGCCGGCCACGACGCCTGCTGGATCAACCGCGTGGCGCCGACCGCCATGGTCATGTGTCCCTGCGTCGACGGGCTGTCGCACAATGAGGCGGAGGAAATCTCCAAGGAGTGGGCGCAGGCCGGTGCGGACGTCCTGTTCCACGCCGTGGTGGAGACGGCGGAGATCGTCGAATGAGAGAGAGGGCCGCCCAGGAGGCGTGCCAGAGCATTTTGCAGTCAGGTGGAATCACCTGACGTCCGCATAAATGCGAAAAAACAAAGAGATAGCCCGGTCCAGCGTCTCCATGAAAGGCTGGACCGGGCTAGTGAGCGTGGGGTAGCGCACGGATGGATGTCGAAGGCCTGCTGCAGAGCGTAATCCGGTTCTCGAACTTCATGACATCGAGGCTGGTGGTTTCCGGCGTCGTCTTCTACGTCATCTCCGGCTTCACCGACATCGGCAGCAGCACCGAGGGCTTTTTGCCCGATGCCGACCTGTTGAACCAGGTGGTGCAGAACTACCAGACGATTTTCGACGTGCTCGGCGTCTCGGATTTCGCCCTGCTGCTGATCTTCTTCCTGTTCCTGACGACGATCCACCTCCTCTATGTCATCTTCAACCGCATCGGCGAATATCTGCCGCCGGCCATCATCCCCCTGTCGGGCTGGGAGGCTATCGATGACGTGACGCTGACGGCCTTCGACATCCTGCGCGAGGCGCGCGGCGAGGAGCACACGGACGAGGAGAACCAGCGGCTCTACGAGTTCAAGAAGAAGCTGCGCGAGATCGAGCAGACCACCGAGGCGAAGTACCACAATGAGATCGAGGGCGTTTCCGCGGCCTTCCGCATCGCGAAAACCTTCATCCTGTTCTCCCTCTGCGCCTGGCTCTATGCCCTCCTTTCCGGCAGATACACCGGCGACATGAGCATCCTGCTGGCCATTCTGGGCCTGTCGGTGCTGACGGCGCTCTACACCGCCTTCGCCATCTTCCGCGCCAATTACGAGCGCACGGGATTGCTGCGGCAGGAGGTCATCGGGCAGTTTCTCGAATTCGCCCGCATCTGGGCGCCATCCGGCTACCAGCAGCGCGTCGAGGCCGCCTGCGCGCCGTCCCGCGATCTGAAGCCCGCGCATTTCGCCGTCATCGTGCCGGTCTATGGCACGCTTGACGAACTGGTCGGCGATGTGCGCCGCTGGCGCGACAAGCGCCTGCGCCGCCAGGCGGGCCGCGCGGCAATCCAGAGCGCCGCTTTGAGCCAGGCGCCGCTTGCCGCTATCCTCACACAAAAAGCAAGCGACGAAGTCGCACCGACAGGGGAACCCAATGTCCAAGGTCATTAAGAACGGAACCATCGTCACCGCCGACCGGACCTGGCGGGCCGACATTCTGATCAAGCATGGCAAGATCGTCGGCATCGGCCCGGACCTGCACGCCGATCACGAGATCGACGCCACCGGCTGCTACGTGATGCCCGGCGGCATCGACCCGCACACCCATCTGGAAATGCCCTTCATGGGCACCTATTCCAGCGACGATTTCGAAAGCGGTACGCGCGCCGCCATCTCCGGCGGCACCACCATGGTCGTCGATTTCTGCCTCCCCTCGCCCGGCCAGTCCCTGCTCGAGGCCATCCAGATGTGGGACAACAAGTCGACGCGCGCCACCTGCGACTATTCCTTCCACATGGCCATCACCTGGTGGGGCAAGCAGGTGTTCGACGAGATGCCGCAAGTGGTCGACAAGGGCATCACCTCGTTCAAGCACTTCATGGCCTACAAGGGCGCACTGATGGTCGATGACGACGAGATGTATTCGTCGTTCCAGCGCTGCGCCGAGCTCGGCGCGCTGCCCCTCGTCCATGCCGAGAACGGCGACGTGGTGGCGCAGCTCCAGGCGAAGCTGCTCGACGAAGGCAATGACGGCCCGGAGGCGCATGCCTATTCGCGCCCGCCCGAGGTGGAGGGCGAGGCCACCAACCGCGCCATCATGATCGCCGACATGGCCGGCTCCCCGCTTTATGTGGTGCACACCTCCTGCGAGCAGAGCCACGAGGCGATCCGCCGCGCCCGCCAGAAGGGCATGCGCGTCTTCGGCGAGCCGCTCATCCAGCATCTGGTGCTCGACGAGGGCGAATACGCCAATGCCGACTGGGACCACGCCGCCCGCCGCGTGATGAGCCCGCCCTTCCGCAGCAAGGAGCATCAGGCGTCCCTGTGGGCCGGCCTGCAGGCGGGCTCGCTGCAGGTGGTCGCCACGGACCATTGCGCCTTCACCACGCAGCAGAAACGCACCGGCGTCGGCGATTTTACAAAGATTCCCAACGGCACGGGCGGGCTTGAGGACCGCATGCCGGTCCTGTGGACCTACGGCGTCAACACCGGCCGCCTGACCATGAACGAATTCGTCGCCGTCACCTCGACCAACATTGCAAAAATCCTCAACATGTATCCGCAGAAGGGCGCCATCGTCGAAGGCGCCGACGCCGACATTGTCGTCTGGGATCCGAAGGCGGCGAAAACCATCTCGGCCAAAAGCCAGCAATCGGCCATCGACTACAATGTCTTCGAGGGCATCGCGGTCACCGGCCTGCCGAAAACCGTCCTGTCGCGCGGCGAGATCGTCGTCGAGGACGGCGCGGTGAAGCCGAAGCCCGGCCATGGCCAGTTCGTCGCCCGCCAGCCGCACATGGCGGTCAACAAGGCGCTGTCGCAATGGAAGGAGATCACCGCGCCGCGCAAGGTCGAGCGCAAGGGCATCCCGGCGAGCGGCGTATGAGCGGAGAAGTCCTGGTGAACGCAAACCCAGCCATACGCCCGGTCGCTGCCTCCTCCTCCGGTTCCAGCGACACTGTCGTCGAGGCGCGCGGTCTCGGCCTCACCTTCGAGACCAATGACGGCCCCGTTCGCGCCTTGTCGAATGTCGATCTCACCGTCAACAAGGGAGAATTCGTTTCCTTCATCGGCCCGTCCGGCTGCGGCAAGACCACCTTCCTGCGCGTCATCGCCGATCTGGAGCAGCCGACCGAAGGAGAAATCCACGTCAACGGCCTGACGCCCGCCGAGGCGCGCCGGACGCGCGCCTATGGCTATGTTTTCCAGGCCGCAGGCCTGTTCCCCTGGCGCACCATCGAGCAGAACGTCGCCCTGCCGCTGGAGATCATGGGATATGCAAGGGCCGAGCAGCGAGAACGCGTCCACCGCACGCTCGACCTCGTCAACCTGGCCGGCTTCGAGAAGAAATTCCCCTGGCAGCTCTCCGGCGGCATGCAGCAGCGTGCCTCGATCGCCCGGGCGCTTGCCTTCGACGCCGACCTGCTCCTGATGGACGAGCCGTTTGGCGCACTGGACGAGATCGTCCGCGATCACCTCAACGAGCAGCTTCTGGAATTATGGGCCAGGACCGACAAGACCATCTGCTTCGTCACGCATTCCATTCCCGAGGCGGTGTATCTGTCGACACGCATCGTCGTCATGTCGCCGCGTCCGGGCCGTGTGACGGATGTGATAGAATCGCCCTTGCCCAGGGAGCGGCCGCTCGACATCCGCGAATCTCCCGAATTCCTGGAAATCGCCCACCGCGTCCGCGAGGGCCTGAGGGCGGGACACGGCGATGATTGAGCGGCAGACGATGGCCTCGACCGGCTTGTACCCCCCTCTGCCCTGCCGGGCATCTCCCCCTCAAGGGGGGGGATTGTCCCTTCATCAATGCCTTGTGCTTCCGGTTGACGTTTGGCGAAGCCGAAATTGCCAGCCGATCTCCCCCCTTGAGGGGGAGATGGCCGGCAGGCCAGAGGGGGGCGCGAAAGGGCGCCTCCCCCGGGGACACGCCTCATGACCGCCGCCGCCGACATCGCTCCGGCGACCTCCGCCTCGCTGCTGCAGAGGGCGGCCGCCGGCAACACGCTGCCGATCCTCATCGTGCTCGGCGCCCTCCTCCTTGTCTGGTACGCCTTCACCGTCTATCTCAACGCCCCCTGGCAGATCGACGCCTATGCGCGCGCCGATACGCCGTGGACCGCCGCCGATCTCGTCCGCGACACGATGGCCCAGGAGCGTCCCGTGCTGCCCGCCCCGCATCAGGTGGCCGCCGAAATCTGGAAAACCACGGCCGGCACGCCGATCACCTCCAAGCGCAGCCTGTTCTACCACGCCTGGGTCACGCTTTCCTCGACCCTGCTCGGCTTCGTCATCGGTACCGCGCTCGGCGTGCTGCTCGCCATCGGCATCGTCCACAACCGGGCGATGGACAAATCCGTCATGCCCTGGGTCATCGCCAGCCAGACCATCCCCATCCTCGCCATCGCCCCGATGATCATCGTTGTGCTCAACGCCATCGGCCTGTCGGGCATCCTGCCCAAGGCGCTGATCTCGACTTACCTGTCGTTCTTCCCGGTCGTCGTCGGCATGGTCAAGGGGTTCCGCAGCCCCGAAATCATCCAGCTGGACCTGATGCGCACCTACAACGCCGGCGGCGCGCAGACCTTCTGGAAGCTGCGCTGGCCGTCCGCCCTGCCCTATCTCTTCACCTCGATGAAGGTGGCGGTCGCCATCAGCCTGGTCGGCGCCATCGTCGGAGAACTGCCGACCGGTGCCGTCGCGGGCCTCGGCGCGCGGCTGCTCGCCGGCTCCTATTACGGCCAGACGGTGCAGATCTGGTCGGCCCTGTTCATGGCGGCCGCCCTTGCCGCCCTTCTGGTCGGCATCATCGGCATCGGCCAGCGCATGGTCATGGCGCGCATGGGAGAAAAGGCATGAACTGGGCGCTGACGGGAGCCTTTGTCTTCTGGGCCGGCGCATGGGCGCTCAACGAGTGGCTGTCGCGCCTGACGCCGCGTTCCGCCGCCGGCAAGCGTACGCTCGGCCTGCTCGTGCCGGCGATTTTCGGCATCACCCTGCTCGTCGTCTGGGAAGGCGTGGTGCGCGGCTTTCACATCTCGCCCGTCCTTCTGACCCCGCCATCGGCCATCTGGATGCGGCTCGTCAACTCGGTTCCCATCCTCTGGGCCGATTTCCAGCAAACCTTCCTGAAGGCCGTGCTGATCGGCTATGCGATCGGCTGCGGCGCCGGTTTCCTGACCGCCATCGCCATCGACCGTTCGCCCTTCCTGCAGCGCGGCCTGCTACCGCTCGGCAACTTCGTCTCGGCTCTGCCGATCGTCGGCGTCGCGCCGATCATGGTCATGTGGTACGGCTTCGACTGGCCCTCGAAGGCCGCCGTCGTCATCATCATGACCTTCTTCCCCATGCTGGTGAACACGGTGCAGGGCCTGTCGGCCGCGAGCGCCATCGACCGCGACCTGATGCGCACCTATGCATCGTCCTACTGGCAATCGCTGTTCAAGCTGCGTCTGCCGGCAGCCGCGCCCTTCATTTTCAACGCGCTGAAGATCAACTCCACCCTGGCGCTGATCGGCGCCATCGTGGCGGAATTCTTCGGCACGCCCATCGTCGGCATGGGCTTCCGTATTTCCACCGAGGTCGGACGCATGAACATCGACATGGTGTGGGCCGAAATCGCCGTTGCAGCACTTGCCGGTTCGCTGTTCTATGGCGTGGTGGCGCTCATCGAGCGCGCCGTCACGTTCTGGCATCCGTCCATGCGCAATGAATAACCTTGCGGTGCGATCCTGACAGATGGGACCATCTGTCAGGAAAGATCGCCCCACCGGGTCAACAGCTTGTGGGCTGACTTCCCGAAACAGATGGTCCCATCTGTTTCGGTCAGACCACGAGGTCGTGGAGAACGGCCCAATCACAGAGGGAAACACAAGATGAAACAGATAATGACAGGCATACTCTCCGGTGCAATGTTGTTCGCAGCCTCGCAGGCGCTGGCCGCCGACGACGTGACGCTGCAGTTGAAATGGGTCACCCAGGCCCAGTTCGCCGGCTACTACGTCGCCAAGGACAAGGGTTTTTACGAGGAAGCCGACCTGAACGTCGAGATCAAGCCTGGCGGACCGGACATCGCACCCGTGCAGGTGCTGGCCGGCGGCGGCGCCGACGTCATGGTCGACTGGCTGCCCTCGGCTCTTGCCGCGCGCGAAAAGGGTGTGCCGGTGGTCAACATCGCCCAGCCTTTCGCCCGCTCGGGCCTGACCATGGTCTGCCGCAAGGAGACCGGCATCGAGAAGCCGGAGGATTTCAAGGGCAAGACGCTCGGCACCTGGTTCTTCGGCAACGAGTACCCGCTCTACAGCTGGCTGTCGAAACTCGGCATCGCCCGCGACGGCTCGGCCGAGGGCGCGACGATCCAGAAGATCGGCTTCAATGTCGATCCGCTGCTGCAGAAGCAGGCCGACTGCATCACCGCCATGACCTACAATGAATATTGGCAGGTCATCGACGCCGGCCTGACCGAGGACGATCTGGTGGTCTTCTCCTACACGGACGAAGGCGTCGCCACCCTGGAAGACGGCCTCTACGTGCTGGAGGACAAGCTTTCCGACCCCGCTTTCGTCGACAAGATGGCGCGCTTCGTCAAGGCCTCGATGAAGGGCTGGCAATGGGCCAGGGAAAACCCCGATGACGCGGCGATGATCATCCTCGACAACGACGCCACCGGAGCGCAGACGGAGAAGCACCAGAAGCGCATGATGGGCGAGATCGCCAAACTGCTCGGCGACAGCGCCACGCTCGACGAGGCCGCCTACAAGCAGACGGTCGATACGCTCCTGCAGGGTGGCTCCGACCCGGTCATCACCAAGGCGCCGGACGGCGCCTTCACCCACACGGTCAGCGAAAAGGCTATGTGATCGGCGCACACGTCCAACGGCGCGAAGGGGCGGGAAACCGCCCCTTTTTCATGCCGCCAGCCTTCGCCGCTCAGCCTCGCGATAGGCGCCGGGGGTCGTCCCGGCCTGACGGCGGAAGAAGCGGTTGAAATAGGCCGGGTCCTGGAAGCCCAGCGAATAGGCGATCGCCTGCACCGGCGTCGGCGTGAAGATCAGGTCGCGCCGCGCCGTCTCCAGCATCCGTCGCGCCAGGAGTTGCGAAACGCTGGCACCTGCCTCGCGCCGCGCCAGCCGGTTGAGTTGCGCCGCCGATACGCCGACGCGCGCCGCATAGAAGCCGACCGGCCGATGCTCGCGAAAATGCGCGGCGATCAGCGTCTCCAGCGCCTGCATCCGCGCGCTGTCGCGGGTCACCGGGCCCTGCCCGCCCGGCATCAATCGCCGGCTCGCCCGCGCCAGCCAGACCACCGCCTCCACCACCAGCGCGTCGAGCAGCAGATCGCGCCCGACATCGCGCCGCGCATTCTCCGCGTGGATGCGCCAGAACAGATCGTCGAGCCGCGCGCCCTCCTCCTCCGCTTCCTCACCCAGAGGGATAATGCGGGTTTCGGCAAGAAACGCCGAAAGCGTCCGGTCGGCCGCGCCCGGCAATGAAAGCCGGTCGGCCAGAACGGTCGTCACCAGCCCCTCGGCCCCCTCGGCGAAACGAAACCCGTGCGCTGCTCCCGGCGGGATGAACAACACGCAAGGCGCGGCGAATGGCCTGTCCTCGCGTCCGCCGCCGATCAGCATTCCCTTGCCCTCGCTCACCCAGAATATCTGGAAAAGCGCCGAATGCCGATGCACGGCGATTTCCCAATTGTGCAGCCCGCTGCGCACGGAAAGCGTTTCGCAATGCAGCCAGAAATCCGCCGATTCATCTGTTTTCTCTTGATAAAGCCGATAATTCGGTATGGCTTTCCGTGCCATGAAACACTCCCTGAATGATTGGAATGTGCAATCCTTTGCCAAAAATGTCCATTGCGGCCGGAGGCGAGAGTTTTCACCCTAGCGTCCGGACAGGGAGGATTGCTTCGACGTGCGTACACAGGTCGCCATCATCGGATCGGGGCCAGCCGGGCTCCTGCTCGGGCAGCTTCTGACCAACGCCGGCATCGACAACATCATCCTGGAACGCTCCTCCAAGGCGCATGTCCTGTCGCGCATCCGCGCCGGGGTGCTCGAGGAAGGCACCGCCGCCATGCTCGACGAGGCCGGCGTCGGCGCCCGCATGCGCCGCGAGGGCCTGCCGCATGACGGCTTCGACCTCACCTTCGACAACCGCCGCCACCGGGTCGACCTCCACGCGCTGACCGGCGGCAAGCGCGTTCTGGTCTACGGGCAGACGGAGGTGACGCATGATTTGATGGACGGGCGCGAAGCCTCGGACGCCGTCACCGTCTACGAGGCGAAGGACGTTCTGCCGCAGGGTTTCGACACGCGCACCCCCTCCGTCACCTATGAGAAGGATGGCGTCACCCACCGCGTCGATTGCGATTTCATCGCCGGCTGCGACGGCTATCATGGCATCTCCCGCCAATCGGTCCCGCAACAGGCGATCGACACCTTCGAGCGCGTCTATCCCTTCGGCTGGCTGGGCATCATCGCCGATGTGCCGCCGGTCGGCCACGAGCTGATCTACGCCAACCATCCGCGCGGCTTCGCCCTGTGCTCGATGCGCTCGACCACGCGCAGCCGCTACTACGTGCAGGTCGCCGCCGACGAGCGCGCCGACGACTGGTCCGACGAACGCTTCTGGGACGAGATCCGCCTGCGCCTGCCGGACGCGACCGCGCAAGCCATGGCGACCGGCCCCTCGGTCGAGAAATCCGTCGCGCCGATCCGCTCCTTCGTCGCCGAGCCGATGCGCTTCGGCCGCCTGTTCCTGGCGGGCGACGCAGCGCACATCGTCCCGCCGACCGGCGCCAAGGGCTTGAATCTCGCTGCCAGCGACGTCCGTTATCTGTTTGATGCGCTTCGTGAATTCTACATCGAGAAATCGGCGGCCGGTCTCGACGACTATTCGCGCAAGGCGCTGGCGCGCGTGTGGAAGGCGGAGCGCTTCTCCTGGTGGATGACCAACACCATGCATCGCTTTCCCGACCAGGGCGCGTTCGGCCAGAAGATCCAGCACGCCGAGCTCGACTATCTCTTCCAATCGCGCGCCGCCTTGACCATGCTGGCGGAGAATTATGTGGGGTTGCCCTTGTGAGCAGCGGGAGGTCGTTATGTCCGAGAGCAAGAAGAACGAACGCTACGAGACCGGCATGGCCACGCGCCGCGCCGTGCTGGGCGATGACTGGGTGGATGCCGCCGAAAAGCGCAAGACCGATTTCGACGCGCCGTTCCAGGAGCTCATCACCGAAGCCGCCTGGGGGCATGTGTGGTCGCGGCCGAACTGGACAAAACGCGAGCGCTCCATCGTCACCATCGCCCTGCTGGCCGCCCTTGGCCAGGACGAGGAACTGGCCATGCATGCGCGCGCCACGGTCAACACCGGCGCGACCGCCGAGGATCTGCGCGAAGCCATGCTGCACGTGGCGATCTATGCCGGCGTGCCGGCCGCCAACCACGCCATCAAGATCGTCAAGCGGACGCTGGCCGAGCTGGAAGGAGACGGGGAATGAAAAACGCCAAACCGGAAACCGGCAGCTTCTTCCAGCGCGACCGGACCTGGCACCCGCCGGTGCTTACGCCGCTCTACAAGACCTCCGTCACCCGCTCGCCGCAGCGCGCGCCGATCTCCTTCGCCAACACGCTGTCGGAAATCACCGGCCCGACCTTCGACCACGAGATCCTGGGCGCGCTCGACAATGATCTGACGCTGAATTTCGCCCGCCCCGGCGAAAGCGCCATCGGCCCGCGCATCATCGTCTATGGCCGCGTGCTCGACGAGCGCGGCATCGGCCTGCCCAACGTGCTGGTCGAATTCTGGCAGGCCAATGCCGGCGGCCGCTACCGGCACAAGAAGGACGGTTATCTGGCTCCTCTCGACCCGAATTTCGGCGGCTGCGGCCGCGCCATCACCGACGAGGAAGGAAACTATTCCTTCCGCACCGTCATGCCCGGCCCCTATCCTTGGCCGAACGGACCGAACGACTGGCGGCCGGCGCACATCCACTTCTCCGTTTTCGGCCACGGTTTCGTCCAGCGCCTGATCACGCAGATGTATTTCGAGGGCGACCCGATGATCTGGCAATGCCCGATCGTCGGCACCATCCCCGACAGGGCTGCCGTGGAAGGCCTGATCGCCGCGCTCGACATGGCCGCCACCGTGCCGATGGACGCGCGCGCCTACAAGTTCGACCTCGTCCTGCGCGGCCGCCGCTCGACCCTGTTCGAAAACCGCATGGAGGGGAATTGATGGTCCAGCAACTCGGACGACTGAAGGAAAGCGCCTCGCAGACCGCCGGCCCATACGTGCATATCGGCCTGACGCCGAATTTCTGCGGCATAGCCGGCGTCTATCCCGAGGATCTCGGCACCCGCCTGGTCGGCGAGAAGACCCGCGGCGAGCGCGTCAGGATCGAGATGCGCGTCATAGACGGCACCGGCACGCCGCTGAAGGACGTGCTGGTCGAAACCTGGCAGGCTGACGCCGACGGGCTGTACAATTCGCCCTCCGAGACGCGCGGCGCGGCCGATCCGCATTTCCCCGGCTGGGCGCGCATCGCCTCCGACATGGAAACGGGCCTGCTTGCCTTCGACACCGTCAAGCCCGGCCGAGTGCCCTTTCCCGACGGCCGCATGATGGCCCCGCACATCAGCCTGTGGATCGTCGCGCGCGGCATCAATCTCGGCCTCGCCACCCGCCTGTATTTTTCCGACGAGGAGGAGGCCAACGCCGAGGATCCCGTTCTGACGCGCCTTGAGCATCAAAACCGCGTGCCGACGCTGATCGCCACGCGCCGGGACGACACCTACACGTTCGACATCCATTTGCAGGGCGACAAGGAAACGGTGTTTTTCGACATCTGATCGGGCATAGTGTCAACGGTGCGCTATTTCTTGAACGCAAGGCAGCCTGCCCAATGACCATCTCCCCCTTCGATCATCCGATCCTTTCCGGCCTGCTTGGCGACGAGGCGCTGGCCGGCCTGTTTTCGGCGCGCGCCGAGATCGACGCCATGCTGCGTTTCGAGACCGCGCTTGCCGAGGCGCAAGCGCGGGAAAGCGTGATCCCACACGAGACCGCCACAGCCATTGCCAAGACAATCGCCGGCTTCAGTCCCGACATCGCCAAGCTCAAGGCCGGCATTGCCCGCGACGGCGTGGTGATCCCGGCACTGGTCAAGGAGCTGCGCGCAAAACTGCCGGCAGCGCATCGCCCGCACCTGCATTTCGGCGCCACCAGCCAGGATGTGATCGACACCGGCCTTGCCCTGCGCTTGAAACCCGCCTGCAACGTCTTCGCCGAACGCCTGGAACGTCTCGCCGCGCGCCTCGCCGACCTCGAAAGCCGCGACGGCACCATACGGGTGATGGCGCACACCCGCATGCAGGCCGCCATTCCCGTCACGGCCGCGCGCAAGATCCGCGCCTGGCGCGAACCGCTCGAGCGCCATGGCGAACGGCTGGACCACATGCGCAAGGATATCGAGATCCTGCATTTCGGCGGTGCGGCCGGCACGCTCGACAAGCTCGGCGACAAGGGATCGGCCGTCGCCCGTCGCGTGGCTGTCGCGCTCAGCCTGTTTCCCGTCGATCATGCCCGCCACGCGGAGCGCGACGGCATCGCCGCATTCGCCTCCCTCCTGTCGCTCATCACCGGCAGCCTGGGCAAGATGGGCCAGGACATCGCGCTTGCCGCGCAGAGCGAAGTCGGCGAGATCGTGCTTGCCGATGGCGGCGGCTCCTCGGCCATGCCGCACAAGAAGAACCCGGTTGCCGCCGAGACGCTGGTCACCCTCGCCCGCTTCAACGCCACGCTGCTTGCCGGCATGCATCACGCCCTGGTGCATGAGAACGAACGCTCCGGCGCCGCCTGGACGCTCGAATGGATGCTCCTGCCGCAAATGGTCGTGGCCACCGGTACGGCGCTGCTCAGGGCCGGGGAACTGGTGGAAGGGATAGCGTTCAGGCCGTTGGCGAAATAGGCGGCGAGACGCGGGGCGACACCTGTAGCCTGACCGTTCCGGCATGGATCCTCGGGTCAAGCCCGAGGATGACGATTGCAGCACCGACGTGCAAAGCGACTGAGCCTGTGGTTGGCAATCTCTCCCCTTTCGTCATCCTCGGGCTTGACCCGAGGATCCATGCCTGACCACCTGATCGCAACACCCCACCTACATCGCGTTCATCGTCAGAAGTTCATAAGCCGCCACCTGTTCGCCGTCCTGGTTGTAGACGCCGACATCCCAGCGCACCTCGCCATATTCGTCCTTGCGCCGCGTCTTCTGCTTGACCGTCAGGCGCACCTTCAGGCTGTCGCCGGGCGACACCGGCTTCATGAAACGCAGATTGTCGAGGCCGTAATTGGCCAGCACCGGCCCCGGCGCCGGCTCGACGAACATGCCGGCGGCAAACGACAGGATCAGATAGCCATGCGCCACCCGGCCGGGGAAGAAGGGATTGGCCGCCGCCGCGTCCTCGTCCATATGGGCGTAGAAATTGTCGCCGGTGAATTCGGCGAAATGCTCGATGTCCGCGAGGCTCACCGTGCGCGGCCCGGCCCACAGCGTGCGCCCCGGCGTCAGCTCGCCAAACGTCAGGCGGAACGGGTGCGGTTCCTTTTCCACGGTCGAGGCGCCCGCCACATGGCGGTTGGTAATGCCGGCGATGATGTCGGGGCTGCCCTGGATCGCCGTGCGCTGCATGTAGTGCATCACACCGCGCATGCCGCCCATTTCCTCACCGCCACCGGCCCGGCCCGGCCCGCCATGCACCATGTGCGGCAGCGGCGAGCCGTGGCCAGTCGCCTCCTTGCCCGTGTCGCGGTTGGCGAAGTAGAGCCTCCCGTGGAAGGCTCCGGCATCCAGCACCGCCTGCCGCGCCACCGTCGGATCGTGGGTGAACACGGACGCCACGAGCGATCCCGCGCCGCGCTTGGCAAGCGCCAGCGCATGGCCAAGGTCGCGATAGGGCATGACGGTCGAAACCGGCCCGAAGGCCTCCACCGCGTGAAGCTTCTCCGCCCCGTCCGGATCATCGCAGGAAAACAGCATCGGCGGCACGAAAGCGCCCCGGCCGGCGTCTGCCCCTTCCACCTGGAACGCATCGGGATCGCCGAAGACGCGCCTTGCCTCGGTCGCCAGGATGCCGGCCTTCTCCAGCACATCCTCGCGCTGTGCCAGGCTTGCCAGCGCCCCCATGCGCACGTTCTCGTCGCGCGGATTGCCGATCACCGTCTTTTCGAGCCGCGCCGACAGCGCCTCGATCGTCGCGTCGCGGTGGGCGCCCGGCACGAAGATGCGGCGGATCGCCGTGCATTTCTGCCCGGCCTTGGCCGTCATCTCGCGGTGCACCTCCTTGATGAAGGCGTCGAACTCCGCCGTTCCGGGCGCCGCGTCCGGCCCGAGGATCGAGGCGTTGAGCGAATCCTGCTCGGCGATGAAGCGCACCGACTGGCCGATGATCCTCGGATTGGCGCGCAGCATGCCGGCCGTCGAGGCCGAGCCGGTGAACGACACCACGTCCTGCCCCGTCAGCCGGTCGAGCAAATCGCCGGTCGAACCGGCGATGAACTGCACCGCCCCCTCCGGCAACAGCCCGGATTCGACGATCATGCGGAAGCAGGCTTCGGCCACCCACGCCGTCGCCGAGGCCGGCTTGACGATGGCCGGCACGCCGGCGATCAGCGTCGGCGCCAGCTTTTCCAGCATCCCCCAGACGGGGAAATTGAAGGCGTTGATGTGGACGGCCACGCCGCGCAAGGGTGTCGCCACGTGCTGGCCGACGAAATTGCCGCCGCGCGAAAGCTGCTCCAGCGCGCCGTCGACGAACACCTGGTCGTCGGGCAGTTCGCGCCTGGCCTTCGAGGAATAGACGAACAGCGTGCCGATGCCGCCGTCGATGTCGATCATCGAATCGGGCTTTGTCGCCCCCGTCTCATAGGAGAGTTCGTAGAGCGCGTCGCGCCGGTCGTTCAGATATTGTGCCAGCGCCTTCAGCGCGAAAGCCCGGTCGTGGAAGGTCATGGCGCGCAGGCCCGGCCCGCCGGTGTTGCGCGCGTGGTCGGCCATGGCGGCGAAGTCGAGCCGGCCGCCGATCTCCGCCACCACGCGGCCGTCTATGGCACTTCTGAGCTTCGCCGTGTCGCCGGACGGCGCCACCCATCGGTCGAGGGCGAAGCTGTTCACGGGAATGATGGACATATGGGCCTCCGTTCAATCATGCGGTCACGCCTGCACCCGCACCGCTCATCCAACCCGCGCCGGCAAATGGGCAAACCCGCGAAACCGCACGCGGCCCGTTCGCTCGGGCGCATCCGTCAGCCGGTAGTCGGGAAACCGTTTCAGAAAATGGGAAATGCCGACCCGTCCCTCCATCCGCGCCAGCGAGAACCCGGCGCACAGATGCGGGCCGCCGGCGAAGGCCAGGTGCCTGTTCGGCTTGCGCGAGACGTCGAGCCGGTCGGGATCGTCGAACTGGCGTGGATCGCGGTTGGCAGCACCGATGCACAGATGGATCGGCGTGCCCGCCTCCACCACCTCGCCATGGAACGTCACCGGCTCCACCGCCATGCGATTGCCGAGCTGGTTCGGGCTTTGGAAGCGCAGGAACTCGTCCACCGCCGTGCCGATCAGCTCCGGGTCGGCTTCCAGCCGCGCCTTCTCCTGCGGCCAATGCTGGAGCTCGAACAGCGCGTTGCCGATCAGATTCGTCGTCGTCTCATGCCCGGCATTGAGGATGAAGATGCAATTCTGCAAAAGCTCCACCTCGGAAAGCGCCTCGCCGTCATTGCCGTCGATCAGCCGCGTCAGCACATCGGTCGCCGGGTCGCCGGGATTGCGCCGGCGGTCGTCGGCGATGTCCTTCAGGAACGCCTTGAAATCGGTCACGGAGGTGTTGCCGCGCTTGTGCTGCTCGTCGTTCAGCACCGGCTCCAGCGCGCCGAGGATCGCCAGCGACCAGTCGCGCAGCGGCGCGCGCTCCTCATGCGGAATGTCGAACAGATTGCCGATCACCTCGATGGGAATGGCGGCGGCGAAATCCTCGATCAGGTCGACCTCGCCCTTCTCCTCCATTCGGTCGAGCAGCCCGTCGACCAGCGTGATGAGGCCCGGCTCGAGCGCCGCCAGCGCGCGTGGCGTCAGCGCGCCCATCATGATCTTGCGCACCCGCGTGTGCAACGGCGGATCGTTGAAGACCAGGCTCGTCGTATGGTGCTCGTAGAGCGGCGTGTCGCCGAACTTAGGAAAAAATTCCGCCCTCTTGTCCGAAGAGAAGGTTTTCGTGTCGCGGTAGACGCGGTCGAGATCGGCATGGCGCGACAGCATCACCGAACCGTCGGCAAAACGCTTCAGCGGCGCGTGCTCCAGCAGCGCGCGATAGATCGGAAACGGGTCCTCGACAAAGCCCGGCGGCAGCGCCGTCAGCTCGAAACCCGCCGCCAGCGCCTTGCCATCCTCGGCTGACATTCCCGCTCTGCTCGCCATTCTCATCCTCCCGGAGAGCGCTGTTTGCGGCGGCTCTCCCAACAACAGTATTATTGACCGGCCGGTCGGTTTATGCAAGTCTGCTTGTGCTGAACGGCCTGGGAGGAGCCTAAATGTCACAAATGCAACTGTCTCCACAGGAGATCGCCGAGCGCAGCGCCAGCGCCATGTGGGCGCGCGACGACGCGTCGAAATGGCTGGGCGGCAGCCTCGACGCGGTCGGCCCCGGCACGGCCAGCCTGTCGATGACGGTGGAAAAACATCACACCAATGGCCACGACATCTGCCATGGCGGCTTCATCTTCACACTCGCCGATTCCGCCTTCGCCTTTGCCTGCAATGCCTACAACCAGCTGGCGGTGGCGCAGCACAATTCGATCACCTTCATAGCACCCGGCCGGCTGGGCGACCGGCTCACGGCGCAGGCCCGCGAAGTCGCGCGCTTCGGCCGTTCTGGCATCTACGACGTCAGGGTCGTCAACCAGGACGACCGGCTGATTGCCGAATTCCGCGGCAACTCGCGCACCATCGAAGGCAAGCATTTCGATGAGGACGGAAAATGAGGGGCATGATCACCGGGAGAAGAACATGCAGGATTTGACCCCAAGGAAAGAAGATCTGGACCCGATCGAGATCGCCTCGCGCGACGAGATCGCCGCCCTCCAGACCACACGCCTCAAATGGTCGCTCAACCATGCCTATGAGAACGTGCCGCATTACAGGAAGAGCTTCGATGCCGCCGGCGTTCATCCCGACGATCTGAAGCAGCTTTCGGACCTGTCGAAATTCCCCTTCACGGTGAAGTCGGACCTGCGCGACAATTATCCGTTCGGCATGTTCGCCGTGCCGCGCGAGAAGGTGGCGCGCATCCATGCCTCCTCCGGCACCACCGGCAAGCCGACGGTCGTCGGCTACACGCACAACGACATCTCCACCTGGGCCGACGTCATGGCGCGCTCGATCCGCGCCTCGGGCACCAGGCCCGGCGACGTGGTGCATGTGGCCTATGGCTATGGCCTGTTCACCGGCGGGCTCGGCGCCCATTACGGGGCCGAGCGGCTCGGCGCCACCGTGGTGCCCGCCTCCGGCGGCATGACGGCCCGCCAGGTGACGCTGATCGAGGATTTTTCCGCCCACACGATCATGGTCACCCCGTCTTACATGCTGTCGATCCTCGACGAATACCGCGCGCAAGGGATCGACCCGCGCAAGAGCCCCCTTCAGGTCGGCATCTTCGGCGCCGAGCCGTGGACCAACGCCATGCGCGCCGAGATCGAGGACGCCTTCGACATGCACGCCGTCGACATTTACGGCCTGTCCGAGGTGATGGGACCGGGCGTCGCCAATGAATGCGTCGAGACCAAGGACGGGTTGCACATCTGGGAGGACCATTTCTACCCCGAGATCATCGATCCCGAGACCGGCGACGTTCTGCCCGATGGCGAAAAGGGCGAACTGGTCTTCACCTCGCTGACCAAGGAAGCCTTCCCCATCATCCGTTACCGCACCCGCGACCTGACGCGGCTCCTGCCCGGCACGGCGCGCACCATGCGGCGCATGGAAAAGATCACCGGCCGCTCCGACGACATGATGATCCTGCGCGGCGTCAACGTTTTCCCGACGCAGATCGAGGAGCAGATCCTGACCGTCAAGAGCCTCGCGCCGCATTTCCAGATCGAGCTTACCAGTGAAGGCCGCATGGATGCCATGACGGTCCATGTGGAGATGCTGTCGGCCGACACTGGCGACGCACTGCGTGTCGCCGCCTGCCGCCAGCTTTGCGACCGCATCAAGGACGTGATCGGCGTCACCGTCCGCGTCAACGCCACGCCGCCCGGCGGCATCGCCCGCAGCCAGGGCAAGGCGGTGCGCATCGTCGATCACCGGCAGAAGGGCTGAGCCGTTGGCCCGCACCCGCGCCAAGGATTATGACGACAAGCGCGACGCCATCCTGCATGGCGCTGCGAGCATCTTCGCCCGCGACGGCTACGACCGTGCGTCGATGGCCCAGCTCGCCGGCGAGATGAGCGTGTCGAAGGCCCTGCTCTACCACTACTACGCCTCGAAGGAAGCGTTGCTCTACGACATCATCGCCAGCCATTTGCAGGAACTGGTGGAGGTGGTCGAAGATGCCGACCGGCCCGACGCCGCCCCGCAAATCCGCCTCGAGGGGTTGGTGACGGCGCTGCTCGAGGCCTATCGCGACGCCGACAACGAGCACCGCGTCCAGCTTTCCGGCTTGCGCCTGTTGCCCGAGGCCCAGCAGGAGGAACTGAAGGCGCTGGAGCGGCGGCTGGTCGCCCTGTTCGCCGAAGCCGTGCGCCAGGTGAACCCCGAGGCGTTCGACACGAAACCGCTCTTGAAGCCGGTTACCATGAGCCTGTTCGGCATGCTCAACTGGTTCTACATGTGGTTCCGCGAGGATCGCGGCATCACGCGCGCCGACTATGCGCGCCTTGCCACCAGTCTTCTGGTGAGCGGCGTGAAGGGGCTGACGTAACCGGCTTGCCCACCCCTGCATCCCGTGGCATGTGGAAGGCATGGATGCGCCGAACGACACAGCCGAAAACGCCCTTGCCGGCCTGATCGACGGTCTGCACCGGCGTGGCCGCCTGCGCGTCTGGTCGCTGGTCATCACGGTCTTCGGCGACGCCATTATGCCGCGCGGCGGCGAGGCGCCGCTGTCCGGTTTGCAGGAGGTGATGGCCCGGCTCGGCATCGAGGCCGGCGCGTTGCGCACCGCCATGTCGCGACTGGCAAGCGATGGCTGGGTGGTGCGTGAACGACGCGGCCGCAACTCCTTCTTCTCGCTCGACGAGCACGGCCGGCACGCCTTCGACCTGGCGACGCGACGCATCTACGCCCCTGGCCCGCCGGACTGGGACGGTTCATGGACGGTGGCGATCGCCCCGCCCGGCGGCAATGGCGCGCACACCGAAGCACTGGCCGAGCGCGGCTTCCTGAAGATCGCCGGCGGTGTCCATCTCCTCCCACGCACCATGGACGAAAGCAGCGATGACGGCGCGACGCTCTCCGAAATGCTCGTCATCCATGGGTCGAGCGCCGAGCATCCCGAAATGCTGCGCAGCCTGTGGCCGTCCGAGGAGATCGCCGCCGCCTATCGCAATCTGATGGCCGCCTACGCACCGCTTGCCGCCACCCTTGCCCGCGCGCCCTCCCCGCGCGCCCTCGACGCCATGGCTGCCCGCACGCTGCTCATTCACGACTGGCGCCGCATCGTCCTGCGCGATCCGGGCCTGCCAACGGCCCTTCTGCCGCAGGACTGGCCGGGCGAGGAGGCGCGTCGCCTGGTGCGTGGGATCTACCGGCAACTTATGCCGGCCAGCGAAAAATGGCTCGACGAAACAAGACTTCCGCCCCTCGCCGAGCCGGTTGTTTTCGATGCCCGCTTCGGCGGGCCGGGCGGCTGAGCATTTTGCAGTCGGGTGGTTTCACCTGACGTCCGCATAAATGCGGAAAAGCAGACAGACAGAGCGGAGCAGCGTTTCCATGAAACGATGAACCGGTCCAAGCGGCCTCAGCCGCTGGCAAGGATGATGAAAATCGCGCCGGTCAACGCCGCGTTGGAAACGACGCCATTGATCTTGTTGACACGATCGACGCCTTCATGATCCCAGAAATTATGGAACAGCAGCGTCGCCAGCACCAGGAAGGCGACCAGCCCGAGCAATGCGAAATCGCTCCACAAGCCAACGATCAGCAGCGCGCCGGCGACGCTTTGCAATGCAATGCCGGCAATCAGCGCAAGCCGCGCCAGCGGCACGCCCCGTCCGGCGAGCACGCCGGACAGGAAAGGAATGTTGCCGAGGTTGCGCAAACCGGCCAGGAGGAAGGCTCCGCCAAGCAGGCTGCGGCCGGCGACGAGCAATAGAGGCGCATTGAATTCAAACATGCAGGTTTCCTATGACCGCCGCGTCGCGGGCATCTCCCAGGTTGGATTTAAGCGGCGACGCTCTGCGCCTTGGCAATCGGATGCACCGAGCGGAACGGTACGCAAAGCCGGTTCCACACATTGATGGCGGCGACCAGGACCGACAGTTTGACGAGCTCCTGCTCGGAGAAATGCTCCAGCATGTGCGCATAAAGCGCATCGTCCACCGGCCCCTCGGCAAGCCTCGTCAGCCGCTCCGTCCAGGTGAAGGCCGCCCGCTCGCGGTCGGTGTAGAGCGGCGATTCATGCCACACCGCCAGGAGATGCAGGCGCTGCTCGCTCTCGCCATCCTTGCGTGCCTCCCGCGAATGCATGTCGACGCAGTAGGCGCAGCAATTGATCTGCGAGGCGCGCAGCTTGACCAGGTGGACGAGGCTGTGTTCGAGGCCGGATGAGACGGCCGCGTCGTTCAGCGCCTTGACGGCGCCGATGAGCTGCGGTTCGGCCTTGTAGAAGTCGAGACGTGGTTTCATGGGTTTTTCCTTTGCTCTTGGGGGTGTGGTGATTCAGCCCTGCGGGCGCTGGTTGCGCTCGACAAACGCGCAACCGAAGGCGATGGCGCGCGGATCGGCATCCGCCTGATAGCCTCTGATCACGTCGCTCAGCGTCGTCTCGCGCAGCACGGCGCGATAGGCGCGTTCGGCCTTCAGCATCGCGGCGTTGATGCCGCATGGCTTCAGATAGGTTTCCGGTTCCAGCGCGCCCGGCCCGCGCTGCCGGATTTCGGCGCAGCGAAAGGCGGGCTTCGGCCCCTCGATCGCCAGCACGACATCCAGAAGCGTGATCGCATCGGGCCGACGCGCCAGGCGATAGCCGCCATGCGGGCCGGACACCGATTCCAGAACGCCGGCGGCTGTCAGTTGCTTCAGGTGCTTCAGCAAATAGCTTGAAGAAAGGCCATGATACTCGGCCAGCATGTTCGCCGGCAGGGATTTGCCCTCCGCGAGCTGCGCCAGCAGCGTGGCGCAATGAATGGCCGCCTCGACGCCTTCGCTCAGTTTCATGTCGATCTCCAATTTATGGATACTTAATATCCTGGATAAAACTTATCCGCAATAGGCGCAAACGCTCTGCTGACAAAAGCTGACAAGCGCGCCTCAGCAGAGCTTCGCCGACAGCGCGGCCAGCTGGTCGGCCTCCCCCGGAGCCAATCGCTCGCCGATGACCTCGGCGATGGCCGGCCCATAGACGGCCCACATGCGCTGCCGCAATGCGCGCCCCTCGCCGCTGATCTTCAGCGTCTGGCCACGGCGGTCGTCCGGGCACACGCAACGATCGACGAGGCCCGCCCTGGTCATCCGGTCGACGAGGCGGGAAAGATTGTACTGCTCGAACAGCAGCGCCTTCTCCAGCTCGAACGGCCGCAAGCCGCACTCTCCGGCCTTCTCCAATTCCCAAAGCGCGTCATACCAGGAGAGCGGCGGCAGGTCGGCCGCCTTCAGCCGCGCCTCGATACCGGCGGTCGCCAGGCGCTGCGCACGCGACAGCCCGATCCAGGCGGAAACCGTTGCATCGTCGGGCTTGCAGGTCATGTCTCACCGAATCTTGAATTAATGCAATTGCATGAAGATTGACTTTTCCATCTCCGCCATCAATATAGATGCAATCGCATCGACATCAATCCGCCTGATCCGCAGGAGAGACCCGTGACAGGAAAGCCGACCCTCATCTCATTCGACCTGTGCCCCTATGTCCAGCGCGCGGCAATCGTGCTGGCCGAAAAGAATGTCACCTTCGAGCGCGTCGACATCGACCTGGAGAACAAGCCGGACTGGTTCCTGAAGATCTCGCCGCTCGGCAAGGTGCCGGTGCTGCAGGTCGGCGGCGAAACCCTGTTCGAAAGCGCCGCCATCGTCGAATATCTGGATGAGACCGCTACGCCGCAACTGCACCCGCAAGATCCGCTGACCCGCGCCCGTCACCGCGCCTGGATGGAGGTCGGCTCATCGATCCTCTCCGACATATGGACCATGGAGACCACGCATGACCGCACGGTCTTCGGCAATGCGGTCGCCGCCCTGAAAGGGAAATTCGCCCGCGTCGAGGCTGAACTGGGCGAAGGCCTCTATTTCGCCGGCGCTTCCTTCACCATCGTTGACGCCGTCTTCGCCCCGGCCTTCCGCTATTTCGACGTCTTCGACACCATCGCCGATTTCGGCGTCTTCGACGGGCTGCCGAAGCTCGTCAAGTGGCGCGCCGCACTCGCCGAGCGGCCTTCCGTGCGCGAAGCCGTCATCTTCGATTATGAAGACCGCCTGCGCCGCTTCCTCGAAAAGAAGGGCGGCGTGATCCTCGATAAGCGCCTTGCCGCCTGAAGCAATTCGCCACCGGGACATACACCACGCGAAATGATCAGGGCAGATCGCCGTTTCAATGAAACGATGACCTGCCCTGACCGGCCAGTCTGAGCCCGAGACCGGCTTTCGATGGCGGTAAAACCGCCAATTTCTACTCTGCCGCCGTCACCGCCGACGGATTGTTCGGATGCGTCGTCCAGTTGGCATAGTCCGCCGAGACGGTCGCGCCGGTGCGCTGGTCCAGTGTGCCCACATCCAGCGGCACCATGTCGATGCACCCCTCGACCGGGCAGACATTGACGCACAGATTGCAACCGACACACGCGTCTTCCATCACCTCGAAATGCCGCTTGCCGTCGACCATCGCGGTGATCGCCTGGTGCGACGTGTCCTCGCAGGCGATGTGGCAGCGGCCGCATTTGATGCACAAATCCTGGTCGATGCGCGCCTTGGCAACATAGTTCAGGTTGAGATACCGCCATTCGGTGACATTGGGCGCGGCGCGGCCGATCACATCGTCCAGCGTCGCGTGACCCTTGGCGTCCATCCAGTTCTGCAGCCCGTCGATCATCTCCTGGACGACCTTGAAACCATAGGTCATCGCCGCCGTGCAGACCTGCACATTGCCGGCCCCCAACGCCAGGAACTCCGCCGCGTCCCGCCAGGTGGTGATGCCGCCAATGCCGGAAATGGGCAGGCCCGCCGTTTCCCGGTCGCGGGCGATCTCGGCCACCATGTGCAGGGCGATCGGCTTCACCGCCGGGCCGCAGAACCCGCCATGCGAGCCCTTGCCGTCGATGGTCGGCTCAGGGGCGAAACTGTCCAGGTTGACGCCGGTGATCGAGTTGATCGTGTTGATCAGCGACACCGCGTCGCTGCCGCCCTTGTGGGCGGCGCGCGCCGGCTGGCGGATGTCGGTGATGTTCGGCGTCAGCTTGGTGATGACCGGCATGCGCGTCGTCTGCTTGCACCAGCGCACCACCATCTCGACATATTCGGGCACCTGGCCGACGGCCGAGCCCATTCCGCGCTCGCTCATGCCGTGCGGGCAGCCGAAATTCAGTTCGATGCCGTCGGCGCCGGTTTCCTCGACCAGCGGCAGGATCGCCTTCCAGGCGGCCTCCTCGCAGGGCACCATCAACGACACCACCAGCGCCCGGTCGGGCCAGTTCCGCTTCACCTGCTTGATCTCGCGCAAATTGAGGTGCAGATCGCGGTCGGTGATCAGCTCGATGTTGTTCAGGCCGAGCAGCCTTCGGTCGGCGCCCCAGATCGCGCCATAGCGTGGGCCGTTGACGTTGACCACGGGCGGGCCGTCCTCGCCCAGCGTCTTCCAGACGACGCCGCCCCAGCCCGCCTTGAAGGCGCGCTCCACATTATAGGCCTTGTCGGTCGGCGGCGCCGAGGCCAGCCAGAACGGGTTGGGTGACTTGATGCCGGCAAAAGTGTTGCGAATGTCTGCCATGGGTCTCTTCCTCAGCCAGCCAGCACGCGGTGGATGCTTTCAGCCGCGTCGCGCCCCTGCGCGACGGCCGAAACCGTCAGATCGTCGCCGCCGGCAATGCAGTCGCCGCCCGCCCACACGTTGGGCATGGACGTGCGCCCCTCGCCGTCGACCTGGATGCGGCCGCCATCGAGCGTTATCGCCGCGCCGCTGCCGTTCAGCGCCGCCGCGTCAAAAGTCTGGCCGATGGCCTTGAACACCTGGTCGGCGGCAAGCGTCAGGGTTTCACCGGTTCCCGAGAGTTTGCCGCCCGACAGCGCCGTATACTCCAGCTCGATGCCGGTCACGTTTCCGCCTTCGGCGAGCACCCGCTTCGGCTGCAGCCAGTGGCGGATCGTCACCCCCTTGGAAGCCGCCAGATCCTGCTCGAACGCCGAGGCGTTCATCTGCTCCTGTCCGCGCCGGTAGCAGATGGTCACTTCCTCGGCGCCCAGGAGCCGCGCCTGCACGGCCGCGTCGATCGCCGTCATGCCGCCGCCGATCACCACCACGCGCCGGCCGACGGGCAGGCTGGCCAGGTCGCTCGCCTGGCGCAGATGGGCGATGTAGTCGACGGCGTTCTCGACGCCGTCCGCATCTTCGCCCACGGCATTCAGCGCGTTGACGCCGGCCAGCCCCATACCGAGGAACACGGCGTCATGGTCGCGCGCCAGTTCTGCCAATGAGACATCGCCCCCAAGCGCCCGACCATGCTCGATCGTGATGCCGCCGATGGCGGTGACATAATCGACCTCGGCCTGTGCGAAACCGTCCGGCGTCTTGTAGGCGGCGATGCCGAACTCGTTCAGCCCGCCGGATTTCTCCCGTGCCTCGAAGATCGTCACCGTATGGCCGTGCATGGCCAGGCGATGCGCGCAGGCAAGTCCCGCCGGTCCCGCCCCGACGATGGCGACGGTCTTTCCGGTCTCCTCCCCCCGGCCGAAGAATTGCCGGCCAACATGCATCGCCGCATCCGTGGCATAGCGCTGCAACCGGCCGATCTGCACCGGCTTGCCTTCCGCCGCCTCGCGCACACAGGCTTCCTCGCACAGCGTCTCGGTCGGGCAGACCCTGGCGCACATGCCGCCCAGTATGTTCTGGTCGAAAATCGTCTTCGCCGAGCCGAGCGTGTTGCCGGTGGCGATCTGCCGGATGAACAGCGGAATGTCGATCGAGGTGGGGCATGCCGTCATGCATGGCGCATCGTAGCAGAAATAGCAGCGATCCGCCTCGACCCGGGCCTCGTGGCCGTCGAGCGGTGGATGCAGATCGGCGAAATTCTTCTCGTAATCCTCGCCTGAAAGACGGCCGGCGGCGATGCCGTCCGCATAGAGACCATCAGCCATTCCGTATTCCCCTTATTATTGGGGAAAGGCTAACGCAGATTTATTTTTTTATCAATCGGTCAAATTTTTCCAAAAGCAAGTTTGCGCCAAATATAAATATGATTATAATACTCATATAAAATAATTGTGCTTCCCCGCGCAAAGAAGCGCCGGGCCATCGGAGGCCCGGCGCGGTACTGCATTCCATCGAAACCGCTGTGTGTCAGTAGACCTCGATCGACGAGATTTCGTCATTGTGGCGCTCGGAGAAACGGGCCGCGTCGCCGCGCACCGTCTCGCACCAGCCGCCGAAATTCTCATGCTGGCAAACGCGCGCCTGCGCCCGGCCTTCGAGACGGATCGACGAGATGCGGTCGTTCCACTGCTGCGGCAGGCGTGCCGTTCCCTCACCGGCATCGAAGCAGATGCTGGCGCCCCGGAAATCGGCATGTTCGAAGAAACAGGCCCGGCCGAAGCGACCGCCGCCGCCATTTCCGCCACCGTAGCCACCGCCACGCAGCACGCGATAGGAGGAGATCGCGTCGTTGCGCCGCCCGCGGAATTCACGAAGATCGTCGCGCACCGTTTCGCACCAGCCGCCGAAATTCTCGTGCTCGCACACCTGCACCGCAGCGCGGCGCCCGACACGGATCGAGGAGATGCGGTCGTTCCATGCCTGGCTCAGCCGGCGGTCGGCGTCGCCGCTTCCGGCGCAAAAGCTCCGCCCGCGGAAATTCGCGTGCTCGTAGAAGCAGACTTCGCGCGGCCCCGGCCCGCGGCGACCGCCGCCATAGTCATCGTCACGCCCGCCCGCATAATCGTCGCGCCCGCGATCCCGGTCGGCCAATTCATTCAGGACGAAATTGAACAGTTCGAGGCCGAGGATCGCCCCCATGTCGGAGACCGGCCGGTCATCATAGTTCGGCCGCGTGTCGCGCAGATAGCGCGCCGCCACCCAGCCGGCCCTTGCGGCATAGTTGATCTCGCACCATTCATAGGCATTGGTGCAGCGCAGGACGGAAACCCGTGCCCCGCGCGGAACCAGCAGAACGGGCCGATACCGCGTTCCAGGTCCCTGCCGCATGTTGATGTCGCTGGTGGCGACGGCCACCACGTCCCTGGCCTTGGCCGGCAGGGCGAACAGGCCCGTCATGCCGAGCGCCAGAAGCGCCAGCAGGGACAGGCTTACGGAATTCGAGCGCATGTGGTTCTCCTGTTTCGCGCGAATTGGCGAAGCCAAGATGGCGCAAAAATGACCAACGCTCCATTAAAACGCGAGCGATCGGCAGGCCGGTGCGATTTTCTGTTCTGCCCCCGCCTTCCGGGCCGTTCCATCGGGCGGAAACGAGTTTTTTTGCTTCAGCGCGTCTTCCCGCCGAAAATGTTCTGGTCGAAAATCGTCTTGGTCGAGCCGAGCTGACGATTTCGTTTACGTAGAGACCACCAGAAACTCCATTCTCCCATTATCTCCAGGAGACAAACAACGGAGAACCAATTCTTATAAAGCGAAAAAATCCACACAATACAGAAATCAAGAAGAGCAATATAATACTATATTCATAACAGTATACAATTCCCCTATACAAGCGGAAGCGCCGACCCTATCGACAGGCTCGGCGCAACGCTGCAATCAGGTAACACTGCGTCAGTCTACTGCGATCGAACTAATCTGATCGTTGTGGCGTTCGGAGAAACGAGCTGCGGTGCCACGCACCGTCTCACACCAGCCACCGTAGTTCTCATGTTGGCACACGCGCGCCTGCGCTCCACCTTCCAGGCGGATTGACGAAACACGGTCGTTCCAGTTCGACGACAAACGCGCTATCCGCTCACCGGCATTCAAACAGATGCTTGCGCCCTGAAAATCGGCGTGTTCGAAAAAACAGGCTCGGCGGGGACGTCCGCCATACCCGCCATAGGCTCCTGGTACCGGGCGGGCATAACCACCATAACCACCATAACCACCATAACCATCATAACCGCCATAACCACCATAACCACCGTAGCCCCCGTAGCCCCCGTAGCCCCCGTAGCCACCTGACTCAGCTTGGCAGGCGACCGCCACCACAGAAGCACTCGTGAGAATAACCGTCAAACGAACGGACCGGAGTAATTTGCTGAAATCAAAACGAGTCATAGGAAGTTTCCTTGTGCAGAAAAACTATTCATATCGAATTAAGTATCATCAGCGCCAATCATTTCCAAAAGTAAGGTTATCTTTGAAATCTTGAAGCAAACTCGTAAAAACTATATAAAAAAATTATACTCACAAACAGTAGAGAAACCACGACTACCTACCCCCCCCTCAAGGCAAGTCGCCATGCATTTGTGGTGAGTTGGCTCCAGCCGGGATCAGGAGTTTTCAGCCAGCATCCTGGCCTGCTTCACCCAATCGTCGCGCTCGACACGGCCTCTGAACTTCAGTTGTTTGTCAAACCAGTCGCGCTCGGCCTTATTCCAGCCGATACCTGCACACAGGTGTAGATACCCAGGCCATTGAGCATCGCCTCCCGTTTCGGACCGACGCCGGAGATCCATCTCAGAACATCCGGAACTTTTGGCTTGCGCAATTTCACCGGCGGTTCTGATCGGGGTTCTTCATCGAGGGGTCGGCCGATTTGTTCGGAGCCGCCGCCGGTTGCTCTGTTGCCGACGCGGTTGGCCATGCCACAGTCCGTTTTGTGGACGGTGCCGCTGCCTACGTTGCCTTGCCCGCCTTCTTCTCCGGCGCGGCGAAGCTGATCACCGGCTCCATCGCCGCCAGCACCTTGTCGTCGAGCCAGCAAAGGCTGAAATGTCCGTTGCCCAAATCCTTCAGCGGCGGCACCTCACGCTCGCACTTTCCGTCCGGCACGCGGTTCTTGTAGCCGCAGCGCGTCTGGAACGGGCATCCCGAAGGCGGGTTCATCGCAGACGGAATGTCGCCATCGAGGACGATGTGCTTCTTGCGCACCGAGGTGTCGGCGATCGGGATCGCCGACAGAAGTGCTTCCGTATAGGGATGGTAGGGCGGCGCGAAGATCTGGTCGGTCGTCCCCTGCTCGACGATATGGCCGAGATACATCACCACCACCCGGTCGGCCAGATAGCGCACCACCGAAAGATCGTGGCTGATGAACAGCATCGTCGTCTTGTTCTTGCGCTGGATGTCCATCAGGAGTTCGGTGACGGCCGCCTGCACCGACACGTCGAGCGCCGATACCGGCTCGTCGGCCACCACCACCTTGGCATTGCCGGCGAAGGCGCGCGCCACGCCGATGCGCTGCTTCTGCCCGCCGGATAATTGGCGCGGCATCCAGCTAGCGAAGGCGCGCGGCAGCTTCACCAGGTCGAGCAGTTCCAGCATGCGGTTCTTGCGCTCGGCCAAATTGTTGCCGATCTTGAACTTCTCCAATGTACGGATGATCTGCGAACCGACCGAATGGCTCGGATTGAGCGTGTCGAACGGGTTCTGGAACACCATCTGGATGCCGGCAACGGTGGCCGTGGCGCGATCCTCGACCGCCGTGCTTTCAATATGCTCGCCGCCAAGCGTCACATGCCCCTCGGTCGCCGTCTCCAAGCCGAGCAGCACCTTGGCCAGCGTCGATTTTCCGCAGCCCGATTCACCGACGATCGCCACGGTTTCCGCTTCCCGCGCCTCGAAGCTGATATGCTCGTTGGCTTTGACGGTCTTGGTGTCGCCGCCGCCAAACATGGAATTGGCCGACACCTCGTAGTATTTTTTCAGATTGTCGATCTTCAGCATCGGTCCGCCGGGCTTGACCGGCTCGCGGCGGTCCAGCGCGCCCTCCGGCAGCGCTTCCCAGTCGATCGCGTCGAACCGCACGCAGCGCGAGAAATGCCGCTCATGCCCCGCGACCTCGATCATCGGGATTTCCGCCGTGTCGCACAGACCCGCCTGAAAATGCTGGCAGCGCGGGCCGAAATTGCAACCCACCGGCCGCTCGTGCGGCAATGGCAACTGCCCCGGAATGGCGATCAGCGGACGTGAGTTCTTGTCGGCACCCGGCAGCGGGATCGAGCGGAACAGGCCTTGCGTATAGGGATGCCGCATGCGGTCGAACACATCCTCGATGCGGCCGGTCTCCACCGCTTCGCCCGAATACATCACCGTGATGCGGTCGCAGGTCTCCAGGATCAGGCCCAGATTGTGCGACACGAAGATCATCGACGTGCCGAACTCCTTGCCGAGCCCTTTCACCAGTTGGACGATGCCCGCCTCGACGGTCACGTCGAGCGCCGTCGTCGGCTCGTCGAGCAAGAGCAGCGCCGGTTTCGACAAAAGCGCCATGGCAATGACGATGCGCTGCTGCTGGCCGCCGGACAATTGATGCGGGAAGGAGCGCATCATCCGCTCGGGATCGGGCAGCCGCACGGCGCTGATCATCTCCAGCGCCCGGTTCCAGGCCTCCTCCTTCGACACCTTGTCGTGGATCAGCGGCACTTCCATGAGTTGCTTGCCGATCTTCATCGCCGGGTTCAGGCTGGCCATCGGCTCCTGGTAGATCATGGCGATCTCGTTGCCGCGGATGCGCCGCAGCTCCTCGTCGCTCATCTCGGCCATGTCGCGGCCCTTGAACTTGATGCGTCCGCCGACGATCTGCCCGACATTCGACAGGTCGCGCATGATGCCGAGCGAGACGGTCGACTTGCCGCAGCCCGATTCGCCGACGATCCCCATCGCCTCGCCGGGCATCACCTGGCAGGAGAAATCCATCACGGCGGGAATCTCGCCCGCCCGCGTGAAGAAGGAGATGGACAGGTTCTCGATCTCCAGGATCGGTTCACCCGCCTTCCGGCTGCGCGTCATTCTGATGGCTTCGTTCATGGCGTCGCTCTCAGTTTGTTCAGCTTCTACGGCACGGCAGGTTGCGCCGTTATTCTAGGGTCAGGACCTAGTCCTTCAGCGATTGCTCGCGCAGCGCATCGGCCAGAAGGTTGAGCCCCAGCACGAAAGACATCAGCGCGAAGACCGGCGGCAGCGCCGGGTGAACGCTGGCGCGCAGCAGCCGGCTCGATTCCTTGATGCCCGTGCCCCAGTCGGGGCTTTCCGGCGCCAGTCCCAGGCCGAAATAGCCGAGCGTGCCGAGCAGGATCGTCGTGTAGCCGATCCTCAGGCACACATCGACGATCAGCGGCCCGCGCGCATTGGGCAGCACCTCCCACAGCATGATGTACCACGGGTTTTCACCACGCGTCTGGGCCGCCGCCACATACTCGCGCGTCTTGATGTCCATCACCAGCCCGCGCACGATGCGGAACACGCCGGGGCTGGAAGCGAACACCACGGCCACGAAGATGTTGAGCTGGTTCGAGCTGATCGAGATGATGCCGAGCGGGTCGGCGTCGAACACCAGCCCCAGATAGATCCAGCCGCCGATGATCAGCGTCAGGGCCAGTTGCACCGCCAGGAGACCCGGTCGGCTGCGGAACCGCGTGTAAAACAGCAGCGAGAAGAAGATGATCGGGAAGATGAAGAAGAAACCCGCCATCCATTGCGGGATCGGCGTCTCGCGGATGCCCGGCGTCACCAGCAGGTAGAACAGCAGGATCACCGGGAAGGCCAGCACCAGATTGGCCAGGAACGACAGGATGCTGTCGACCCGCCCGCCATAATAGCCGGCCGGCAATCCGAGCGTCGTGCCGACCATCAGCGCGAACAGCGTCGCCGCCGGCGCGATGATCAGCACGATCTGGCTGCCGAACACCATGCGCGAGAACACGTCGCGCGCCAGCCGGTCGCCGCCGAACAGGAACGCCTGCCCGCTGCCGGGCTCGATGGCGCCGGGCAGGACGCTTTTCATCACCGGGAACTGCGCCAGCGGATTGAACGGCGAGATGGTGCCGGCGAAGATTGCCGTGAACAGCCAGAACAGGCAGATCATCACGCCGGCGACGCCGACGCCCGTGTCGAACAATTGCCCGTAGAGCCCGAGGCTCTTCTTGAAGCGCACGCTCAGCACCAGGATGATCGCCAGCGCGATCCAAACCGGCCAGAACCGCGCCAGGGCGCCGAGGATGATGCCGAAGGCGCCTATATATTCGATGTCCATCCGCCCGTCCCCTACTGCACGCGAATACGCGGATTGAGATAGGCGTAGCCGACATCGGAGATGAGCTGCGTCGACAAGACGACGAACACCGACACCAGCGAGCAGCCGAGCAGCAGGTCGATGTCGTTGTTGCTCGCCGCCTCCACCAGCGTGAAGCCGAACCCCTGATAGCGGAACATCACCTCGACGATGACGACGCCGGTGAGCAGCCAGGGAAACTGCAGCATGATGACGGTGAATGGCGCGATCAGCGCGTTGCGCAGCGCGTGCTTGACCACCACCGCGCCGAAGCCCAGCCCCTTCAGCCGCGCCGTGCGGATGTATTGCTGCGTCATCACCTCGACCATCGAGGCGCGTGTCATTCGGGCGATGTAGCCGATGCCGTAGACCGCCATGGTCATCACCGGCAGGGTGAAATTGTAGAAGCTGATCCCCTCGCGCGTCGCCGTCGCCGCCGACCCGTTCAGCCACCCGAGCCAGGAAGCGAAGATCACCGCGAAGATGACGCCCGACACATATTCGGGCGTCGCCGTGGTGGCGATCGAGGCGATCGACAAGGTCCGGTCGGTTTTACTCCCCTCGCGCATCCCCGCCAGGACGCCGATCAGCAGCGACACCGGCACCATCACCAGCATCACCCAGAACATCAGTATGCCCGTCGCCCCGAGCGCCGGGAACAGCTTTTTGGCCACCGGCACCTTGAACTTGGTCGAGCAACCGAAATCGCCCTGCAATATGCCCGAATAGCGCGCCTCCGCCGGCTCGTTGCAATAGGAAAAGCGCGGCACCGCCTGGCCCGTCGTCGGATCGACGTTCGGCTGCTTCTGCACCACACCGAGCCATTGCCCGTAGCGGACGAAGAAATTCTGCCGGTAGCCGTTCTTCTGCAGCCAGCTTTCCAGATCCTCAGCCGAAGACCGCATGTCGAGCTGGCTGATGGCGAGCTTCTTCAGGTTCGGTTCCAGGTTGACCAGGAAGAACACGACCAGGGTCAGACACAGCATGGTCAGCGCCATGACGCCGAGACGCCTTGATACGAAGCTTAGCACGGTTTCCCCTTCCCCCGTTTTCGGAGGTTGTTATTGGTTGCCTGCGCAAAGGGGGCTGGTGGCCTGGCCGAAACAGATGGTCCCCATCCGTTTCGACAAGTCAGTCCGCAAGCTGTTGATCCGGTGGGGCGATTTTTCCCAACAGATGGGCACCATCTGTCAGGATCGCACCACCAGGCCCCTTTTCCGTCAATTTCAGGCCTCGTCCAGCCAGACCTTTTCGAGATCGATCTCGAAGGTCTGATGCATGCCGTGGTTCTTCACCGCCGGCACCGAGTGATTGTAGAGCTTGCGCCAGTACGGCTGGATGATGATGCCCGCATCCTGGATATGCTGCTCGATATCCTTCATCACGTCGCGGCGCTTGTCGGGATCGGGAATGGCCAGCGCCGCCTCGATCTTGGCATCGAGGTCCGGGTTGGAATAGGCCGATTCGTTCCACGCCTCGCCCGTCCGATAGGCCAGCGCCACCACCTGGATGCCCAGCGGGCGCATGTTCCAGTTGGTCATCGAGAACGGGTACTTCGTCCAGTCGTTCCAGAAGGTCGAACCCGGCAGTACGGTGCGCTTCACCTTCAGGCCCGCCTCGCGCATCTGCGCGGCGATGGCGTCGCCCGTGTTCTTGTGCCAGTCCTCGTCGACCGAGATCAGTTCGTGCTCGAAGTCCATCTGGCCGGCTTCTTCCATCAGCGCCTTGGCCTTTTCCGCGTCGCGGGCGATCTTCGGCAGTTCGGCATATTCGGGATGGATCGGGCAGACATGGTGGTTTTCCGCCACGTCGCCGGCATTGTCGTAGCCGAGCGCCAGCACGGTCGCGTTGTCGACCGCCAGCTGCATCGCCTGGCGCACCTTCTGGTCGTCATACGGCTTGTTGTTGACGTTGGTGCGCGCGACGATGGTCGTTGCCGTCGTCACCTCGGACTTGACCAGGCCGAGACCGTCGAGAATGTCGATGAAATCGGCCGTCGTCTCGTAGTTGGCGTGGATTTCTCCCGATTCGAAGGCGCTGACGGACGCCGACGGATCGGTGCCGTAATCGATGAACTCGATGCCGTCGAGATAGGCCTCGCCGCCCCACCATTTGCCGTCCTCGCGCTTTTTCAGCACGACCCGGTCACCCACCGAGTAAGACACCAGCTCGAACGGTCCGGTGCCGATCGGATTGGCGACGAAATCGCGGCCGGTCTCGTCGAAGCTCGGATGCACGACCAGCGCCGGATAGTCCGCCAAGCCCGGAATGACCGAGATATCCGGCGTGCTCAGCGTCAGCTTGATCGTGTGGTCGTCGACCTTCTCGACCGCGCCCTCGCGCACCTGCTTGGTCTCGGCATCGACGATCGATGCCAGGCGGCTCGGCATGGAATTGCCTTCCGCCGTCTGGTCGCACCAGCGGTTGATGTTGTAGATCACGTCGTCGGCGCCGAACGGATCGCCATTGTTCCAGGTCACGCCCTGGCGCACCTTCAGCACATATTCCGTGGCGTCGTCATTGACTTCCCAGCCTTCGAGCAGCCGGCCCTCGAAGGTGAATTCGCGCGTGTACTTGACCAGCGGCTCCAGCGTCTGGCGCATCGCGTTGGCGATCTCCGACCAGTCCGCCGTGCGCGGATCCTTGTTGTCCTTGATGAACATCGCGATCTTGATCACGCCGCCCTTCTTGGGCTCCTGCGCCATGGCTGGCGTCGGGGCGGCGAGGCCCAGCATGCCGTAAGCAGCCGCGGTCGAGGCGCCAAAGGCGCTTGCCAGGGCAAGAAATTCGCGGCGGTCCATCCTTCCAGCCCGCGCTTCGGTCGCCAGCGCCTCGATACGGCCCGGCACCTTGTCGCCATTGCTCTTGAAAAACGTCATCGACGCACTCCCATTGTTCCCGTTGTCGGTTCTTTTTAGCATTTCGCATCCGGGCCCCATTGTCAAAAAAACGCAGGGGCTTCCGGAACTGCCGGAGTTTGCAACGTTCCATGCAGAACAGATGACGGATTTGCGACAGGCCTGACGCAAAAATGATACCCAAAGCCGATTCTGCAACAGCAGCCGGCGCTTCATCCTGACATCTCGTGACCTACGGGCGCGCTCGGCGGCACCGGCACCATTGCCGATTGACGCCTCGAAACCGCCTTGTTAAGCCTGTCACACGCTTGAGGTGCTCCATTGGTGCCGTCCACCGCACCTGGAGAAAAGGGAATGCGGAAGGGCGTCCGACAGAACGCCCCAGCCGCAGCTGCCCCCGCAACTGTAAGCGCCGAGGTTCCTCACATGCCACTGGGTTTCTTACCCGGGAAGGCGGGGAAACCGTTGAGGCGTCAGCCAGGAAACCTGCCTTAAGTCGTCACCTTCCGGATGCGGGGACGCTTTCGGGGCTGTGCTTCTCGCAGTGGTGACGAAATGTCATCGCTGGCGGGAACGACAAGGAAAACCTTCCCTCTCCGGCAACATTGAAGTCCGCTTCCGGGAGAGGCAAGCATGCTTTCAAGACTGCAAATTCCGCCATACCTGATTGGCGTATCGACGCTGATGCTTGCGGTGCCGGTCCTGCCGGCCGCAGCGCAGGATTTCGACCTTGGCACCATTGTCGTCACACCGAACCGCGCCCCCACCGACCGCAGCAAGGTGGGCTCCAGCGTTGCGGTGGTCGACAGCGAGGAGATCGAGGCACAGTCGCTGCCCGTCATTGTCGAATATCTCGATCTGCTTCCCGGCGTGTCCATATCGTCCCCCGGCGGCCGTGGTGCCGAGGGCAGCCTTTCCGTGCGCGGCGCACCGCGCCGCTACGTCAAGACGCTCTACAACGGCATCGACATTTCCGACCCCACCAACACGCAGGTGCAGACCTCCTATCAGTATCTGCTGTCCGGCGGCATCGACAGGATCGAGGTGCTGAAGGGATCGCAAAGCACGCTCTACGGATCCGACGCCATCGCCGGCGTGATCAGCCTGTCGACATTCGCTGACGTCGAACCCGGCATTGCCCATGTCATCCAGGGCGAAGGCGGCTCCCATGGCACGCTCAGCGGCTCCTATGGCCTGCGCGCGGCCAATGAACAATCGAAGCTGTCGCTCAACGTCATCGGCTTCCGCACCGACGGCATCTCGTCGGCCGCCGCCGGCACCGAGCGCGACGGCTACGAGAACATCACATTCGATGCCAATGTCGAGCACGCCTTCTCTGACGTCTTCTCCGTCTTCGCTTCCGGGCTCTATATCGACGCCGAAGCGGAGTTCGACGACGACGGCGCCGTTCCCGGCGATAATCCCGACAACACGAATTTCAGCAAGCAGCTTGCAGGCCGTATCGGCTTCAACCTCAACCTGATGGATGGTCGCTTCACGAACAGCGTCTCGTTGCAGGGCTTCAACATCGAGCGTGACATCTACTCCACCACCTACGGCCCCTATAATGGCACCTTTGAGGGCACTCGCGTCAAAGCCGACTATCAGGGCGGCTTCGAGATCAACGAGCGCCTCGCCCTCCAGTTCGGCGCCGATTACGAACAGCAGAACGCAAAATACGCCGACGATTCTGTTGGCTCTACACCGACCGACGATTCGTTCCACCAGGCCGGCGCCTGGCTACAGGCCAACCTGCAGCCGGTCGACAATCTCCACGTCTCGCTCGGCCTGCGCCACGATGACCATAGCGGCTTCGGCGGCCACACGACCTATCGCTTCACCGGCGCCTATCTCATTCCTGATCTGGGAACGAGGCTGCACGCCTCGCTGGGCACCGGCTATCGCGCCCCCAGCCTCTACGAGCTCTATGCCGGCTTCGGCACCGGCAATCCAGACCTTCAGCCCGAAACCAGCTTCGGCTTCGACTTCGGCGTCGAGCAGAAATTCCTTGACGAGCGCATCACCGCGGATGTGACCTATTTTCAGCTCGACATCGACGACCTCATCGACTGCGTTCCGACCGGCCCCTTCTCATGCCAGTATCGGCAGATCGCTGGCACCTCGCGCCAGCGGGGTGTGGAGGCTTCCCTGACCTATGCGGTGAACGACTGGCTCGAACTCGGCGGCGCCTACACCTACACCCGTTCGGTCGATCAGAACGATATGCGCCTGCCGCGGGTGCCGCGCCACGCGATCGGCCTCACGGCGGCGGTGCGCCCGGCGGAAAAATGGACCCTGTCGGCGACCGCCAGGGCGAACATCGACACGGTCGACACCGGCGGCGCCAAGCTGGACGATTACCTCCTCGTCAACGCCAAGCTCGCCTATAAGCCGACCGAGGACAGCGAGCTTTACCTGCGCGCCGAAAATCTCCTCGACCAGCGCTACCAGACAGCGCGCGGCTTCAATTCGCCAGGCTTTTCGGTCTTCGCCGGCTTCAAGGCGAAGTTCAAGCCATGAGCACAAGGGGTCGGAAGCGCATCCTGTCTCTTTTCGGCCTCGTCCTTCTGGCCGGCGCGCTCCTCGCCGCGCCGGCGCCCGCCGCGCCCAAGCGTGTCATGCCGCTTCCCAACGCGCCCATGCGTGTCATGTCGTTGAATGTCTGCACCGACCAGCTCGCCATGGCGCTGGCCGCGCCCGGCCAGCTCGTGTCTGTGTCCTTCCTCGCCCGCGAGCCAAGCCTGTCCATGCTGCATGAGGAGGCAAAAGAATACCTGGCCAATCGCGGCCTCGCCGAGGAAGTGTTCCTGCAAAAGCCGGACCTCGTCGTCACGGGCACCTATTCGCTGCACAACACCAGCGCGCTCCTGAAGCGCCTCGGCTTTGCCGTGGAGGAGTTCTCCTTCGTCCAGACCCTCGACACCATCCCCGGCGAAATCCGCCGCATGGGCAGCCTGCTTGGCCGCCAGGACAGGGCGGAGGAGATCGCCACCCGCTTCGCGGCTGAACTCGCCGACATCAAGCGCCGGCAGTGCGACCGGCGCCCATCCGCCATCGCCTATGACCAGAACGGCGTGGCGCTCGGCCGGGGAACGCTGGCCGATTCCGTGCTTGAGGCCGCCGGCTTCAGGAACCTCGCCGCCGATCTCGGCGTCGTCGGCATGACGCCCTTCCCGCTCGAGCAGATCGTCGTGCAGAGGCCCGACGTCATCATCACCGGAAAGCCAGCCGGCGCGCCGACGCTGGGCGCGCAAGTGCCGCGTCACCCGGCCATCGCCGCCCTGCCGGGCACCCGCATTGGCGCCTTCGTGCCGGAAGGCTCCTGGTCCTGCGGCGCACCCTCGGTCATCGAGGCGGTGCGGGCGCTCGCCCGGCTGCGCGCGGAAATCGCCCCGTGCCCGGCACCAGATCACAATAGTTCAGAGCGGGATGCGGGCGAAAAACCGCTTCGCGCTTTTCCTCATCCCGCTCTGGGAGCGCCCCGGTGAGGCCCGCCCTGCTCAACACCGGCCTGGCCGTGCTCGCACTCGGCCTGTTCGTCCTGTCGCTGCTGGTCGGCCCGGCGGACCTGCGGTTCGACGAAAGCATTCTTGGCCTGTTTGCCGCCGCACAATACCACGGCGAGGGGGCAGGCATCATCATGCGCGAAATCCGCCTGCCGCGCGCCCTTCTCGGCCTCGGCATCGGCATCTCGCTCGGCCTGTCGGGCGCCGTGCTGCAAGGCTTCCTGCGCAATCCACTGGCCGAGCCCGGCATTATCGGCGTGTCGGCCACCGCCGCGCTCGGCGCCGTCGCGGTCTTCTATTCCGGCCTTGCCGGCAGTTCGCTCTACGCGCTGCCCGCCGGCGCGCTGATCGGCGCGCTCACCGCCGTCCTGATCCTGCTTGCCATCGCGGCCCGGCAGGGGTCCACCCTGACCCTGATCCTCGCCGGCGTGGCACTCTCCAGCCTGGCGGGCGCGCTGACCTCGCTGGTGCTCAACCTGTCGCCAAACCCCTTCGCCGCCTATGAAATCATCTTCTGGTTGCTCGGCTCGCTGAAGGACCGCTCGATGGAGCATGTCGCACTCGCCCTGCCATTGATGGCGTTGGGCTGGCTGCTGATCGCCCTGTCGGCGCGCGCCATCGATGCCCTGTCGCTCGGCGAGGAGGCGGCTGCGAGCCTCGGCATCCATATGGGCCGCGCGCGGTTCCTCATCGTCGCCGGCGTCGCGCTTTCGGTGGGTGCTGCAACGGCGGTGGCCGGTACGATCGGCTTCATCGGCCTCGTCGTCCCGCATCTGATCCGCCCGCTGACCGACCGATTGCCGAGCAGCCTCCTTCTGCCCGCCGCCCTCGGCGGCGCGGCCCTGCTGCTCGCCGCCGATAGCGCCGCCCGCCTCGTCCTGCCGGCCGGCGAATTGAATGTCGGCGTGCTGACCGCGCTGATCGGCGCGCCCTTCTTCCTGTGGCTCGTCATGCGCGTGCGCCGGGAGATGCTCTGATGCGGCTCACCGTCGACAACATCCGTGTCAGCCTTGGCGGTCGGCTGGTCGTCAACGGCGTTTCCCTGAGCATCGAGCCGGGCCGCGTCGTCGGCCTTCTCGGCCCCAATGGCGCCGGCAAATCGACCCTGATGCGGGCGCTCGCCGGCCAGGTGGCGGCCAGCGGCACGATGACCCTCGGCCCGCATGACCTCACAGGAGCATTTTGCAGTCAGGTGGAATCACCTGACGTCCGCATAAATGCGGAAAAACAAAGAGATAGACCGGTTCAGCGTTTCTATGAAACACTGCACCGGTCTAGGATCGGCCCGGCCGAGCGCGCCCGCCTGATCGCCTATCTGCCGCAGGCGCGGGCCATCGGCTGGCGCCTGAAGGTGCGCGATCTGGTGGCGCTCGGCCGCCTTCCCTGGCGCTCCTTCGGCAGCCGGGCTTCCGCCGAAGACCACGCCGTGGTCGACCGCGCCATGGCCTTGATGGACGTGACCGCTCTCGCCGACCGCATCGCCACCGAATTGTCCGGCGGCGAGCAGGCCCGCGTTCTGGCGGCCCGGGCCGTCGCCCAGCACACGCCGCTGCTCATCGCCGACGAGCCCGCCTCGGGCCTTGATCCGGCCCATCAGATCACCATGATGCAGGCGTTGCGCCGCTTGGCCGGCGATGGCCGCACGGTGCTGGTCTCCCTGCACGACCTGACCCTGGCGGCGCGCTGGTGCGACGAAATCGTCATGCTCAAGGAAGGCACGCTCGCCGCCGCCGGCACGCCGGAAACCGTCCTGACCGACGAACGGCTGGCTGAAATCTACGGCGTCAGGGCGCACCGGGCGCGCGACGCCAAGGGCCTGATCCTCGCTCCGGTCGATCTCATCGGCGCAAGCGACCAGCCATGACCGTCTGGCCCGACCTAAAACGCCCCGGCCCTGCCGAGGCTGAACCGGTGGCCTCGCCATCCGACCACGGCAGGCGCCTTTCCCCGCCCCCGCTTGACGTCCCGCAACGCGGCGTCGCCAACGACAATGCTCCGCCGGTTCCGCCGGCGGCCGGCCCCGCCGCGACCGTGCGCGGGAAAGCCCTGACCGGCGGCATCATGGCAACGCTCCTCGTCTCGATCCTCGCCCACGCCGGAATTGTCGCCTTTCTGGCCGAACACTGGCCGGTCGAGGGCATGGAGGCGGCGGCCGACGCCGTCTCGGTCGAACTGATCCTCGAAGCGCCGCCTACGCCACCGGAAGAACCGGTCATTAGCGAGCAGGCCATCCAGCCGGAGGACGAGCCGGAAACGCGGAATGCTCCCGACCTCACTCCAATCGAAGAACCTGTTGAGGCCGAAAACGAAAGCTCGAACAACGATTTGTCCGACTTTCCGGAATCATCGCCTTTACAAGACCAGCCCGTCGAAACGCCCGCATCGCCGGTGGACGAGATCGTCCTGCCGCCGCTCGATCCGGCCCGCAGCGCCGTGCTCGCCACGCCACCGCCCGTGCCCTTGCCGGCGGATGCGGTGCCTGTTCCCACACCACGGCCGACGCCGCCCGTTGTTCGAAAAGCGCCGGCGACGCACAAGGCAAGCCCACCCCGGCGCCAGGCGGCCAAACCGCAAGCAGCAAAGCCGGCGCCCGCCAATTCCCGGTCCGCAGGCCGGCAGGGTGGCGCGACCAAGGGCGAGCAGGCCGCTTACGCGCGCCGCCTCCTCGGGCATGTCCAGCGCCACAAGCGCTATCCGCGCGCGGCAGAGCGGCAAAACATCACCGGCTCGGCCAATCTCTCCATCACCATCGACCGGGCGGGACGTCTTGCCGGCGTAAGGCTGCGCAAGGGGTCAGGCGACGCGGTCCTCGACCAGGAGGCGCTCGCCACCGCGCGCCGCGCCGCGCCCTATCCAAGACCGCCCGAAGGCGTCGGCGGAAAAACGATCAGCTTTTCGGTGAAGCTGGACTTTCGACGTTCGAATTAGAGCATTTGCAGTCAGGTGGAATCACCTGACGTCCGCATAAATGCGGAAAAACAAAGCGCTAGACCGGTTCAGCGTCCGGCCAATGCAGCCTTGGTGTTGATCAGCCCGTGACCGAAATCCTCGTCGCGCCCGGGTGGTCCGAGATCAACGGCGGTTCGAGCAAGAAGCGTTGCCAGCGCCGCCGGTTCCTGCTTTGCGCCCGCCCGCATCAGATTGGCGATTGCCCCCGAGACGATTGCCGCGGCAAAAGACGTGCCGGTCACCACATCCGTCCCGCCGGGGATCGGCGCAATCACATTGACGCCCGGCGCCGACAGATCCACATAACGCCCGCGATTGGCCTGCCCCATCAGCTTGTCATGCACGTCCGTCGCCGTCACGGCGATCACCCCGTCATAGGCGGCGGGATAGCCGAACGGCGCGCCGGGACCGTTGTTGCCGGCCGCGGCCACCAGCACGATGCCGCGCGCCATGGCATTGCGGCAGGCAGCGGCAAACAGCGGGTTTTCCGGCCCCACAAAGCTCATATTGATGATCTGCGCGCCCTCGCTCGCCGCCCAGTCGAGCGCCGAGAGAAGCACGTCCGTGCTCGAAATACCGCCCTCGAAGGCGCGCGCATGCAACAGCCGCGCGCCGGGCGCCATGCCATGGAACGGCCCCTGCCCGGCAATCAGCCCGGAGATCGACGTGCCATGGCCGCGATCCTTCACCGCCATGTCGGGCAAGGCGTCGAATTCGCCGGCCACCACGCCCTTGAGCGCCGGGTGCTCGGGGTCGAGGGCCGTGTCGATGACCGCGACGCTGACCGTCTCGCCGCTCGCCTCGGAAGCATCGAGGGCGATCCTCTCGAATGCATAATTGACGATGCCCGCCGCCTGCTGAAGCTCGAAGATGTGGTTGGGAACGCGCGCGGCAAGCCGCCCGTCGCCGGCAAGCTGCGCCAGGACGAAGCCCACCGGCCGGCCGTCGGGAATGCCGAACCGCGCCACGGTCTGGCCGAGCAGGCCGGACACGCGCGTCGAACGCACTTGCAGCCCGAACAGTGCGGCGACCTCCGCAGCCACGCCAGCCCCGCCATCGAGCGTCACCAGCACCTCGTCCGGCACGAAAGCCCCGGAAATGGCCCGAGGTGACGTGACGGGCGATGTTCGGGGTGGCTGGATGGGTGCCGGCGTTTGCGTTGCGGGATTGCCCTGCCCGCCACCTTGTGCCGCGTCGGTGGGAGCGGAAGCGCCGTTCGGCGCCGGCGGCGCGGCATCGCCGCCTTGCCCCGGCCCGAACAGATCGGCCAGGATCTGCGGCAGCAGAACCACATTGCGCCCGCCTGACGGCGCGGTTTGGGAAGTCTGCGCCGGGTCGCGCGCCGTGGAGGGCGGAGCGCTCTGCGCAAAAGCCGCAGTGGGCGAGAGAAACAGGATGGCGATCAGAATAGCGCGAACCATGGGATCTTTCCTGCAAATCGAGCTAGAGCATTTTGCAGTCAGGTGGAATCACCTGACGTCCGCATAAATGCGGAAAAACAAGGAGCTAGACCGGTTCAGCGTTTCCATGAAACGCTGAACCGGTCTAGCTGCCGGGCTTCCGCCCCGTCACCACGGTTTCAACGACATCGGTTTTTTCCAGTGCGGCGGCGATCTCGTCATACTGCGCGACGGTCTCGGCGGACACAAGGACGCGGTAGAGCCCGCCGGGCAGCGGCCCGGCGTCGATCTCAAGCCCGAGTTCGCCGAGCGCCGCCGAGACATCAGCCATGGATGCGTCGCCCTTGAAGGTGACGAAGGCAAAGGGCGCATCCTCGCGATCAGCCCCGGCAACGGAGTAATGCTCGTTGCCGTTGAGATTGATCCACACGGTCTGCCCGACGAGGATCGCCAGCGCCAGCCCGGCCGCCACCCAGGCGGCCTGCACAGGCATGGACGGCATCAGGCGGGTGAGCCGCTCGCGCAGCGAGAGCCTAGCCGCCCGCTCGGGCCCGGCTTCACGCTCCAGCGCCCTGGAAAACCGTGCCAGCGCATCGGCCGGCGGCCTGATCGCCTCGTTCCCGGCCGTCGTCGCGGAATACTCGCTCTCGACCTCGGCCAGCGAAGCCATCGCCTCGGGATCGGAGGCCAGCCATTCCTCGACCTCGTGCAACTCCGCACCCGAAAGGGTTCCGTTCAGGAAGAACGGCAGTAGCGCCTCGAGCCGGTCACGGCGATTTGCAAAAGCGTTTTCACTCATGGCCAGCCTCGATCATATCCGGATGCCTGCAAGGCTTCGCCGAGCTTCTTGCGGGCGTAAAACATTCTTGTCTTCACCGTGGCGACGGGCACGGCCAGGATCTCGCCGATCTCGGTAACGGACTTGCCGTGATAATAGGCCAGATCCACCACCACGCGATGCTCCTCCGAAAGCATGTCGACAAAGCGGCGCAAGGCGGATGCCTTGTCGTCCTTCATCGCCAATACCTCCGGCGTGTCGGCACTGTCGGCCATCGCTTCGGCCTGGCCCTCTTCCAGCGCGCTTTCGGTGCGCTTGCGCAACGCCGAGAGCGCCTTGAAGCGGGCAATGCCGATGAGCCAGGTCGAGACCTGGGAACGGCCCTCGAAGCGCGGCGCCTGGCGCCACACTTCCAGAAAAACCTCGTTTGCGATGTCGTCTGCCATGGTTTCCGATCCCGTCTGGCGCATCACGAAGCGGAACACCCGCGCGTGATGGCGCATGAACAAGAGCCTGAGTGCCGCGCGGTCGCCGCGCCCTACCCGCGCCACCAGCGCTGCGTCGGACGCAGGGTCCGGCGCGCCGCTCATGGCAGGCCCTTCCATGCTGTGTCGCGCGGCGGATCGACTTGGTTCATCGCATTCTCCCCCAATTGTCGAAACGCTACCCGATGATGCTTACCAAAACCAGAAGCAGCAACCGGTGAACCTTTTCACGCCCCCGTCAGACCCACGCAATAGGGTCCGCATGGTGCGCGCCCGTGAAAGGAGTGTTCTGATGACACGAAACCACGACTGCAGGCAGTCGATGGAGCCGCCCCGGACGTCGTCCGGCGCGGCTTTGTTGACGCTGCGTAAGCGACGGCGTACCCTCGTCGTTGACGGGGTTGATAAAAACCCTGCTTCGAGGGGATTAGCCGGGAAAAGCGGGATCGGGCGCGACACGAACGCCCCGCCGGCCACCTCCCCGAACGGTATCGGGAGGCATGTTATGCGGCACAACCATCGGTTCTCGACGCGCGGCGTCGGGAAGACGAACCTCCGTTCCAGCTTTTTTGCCAGGCATACAGCATCAAGACATCTTGCATCGAGTTCCGCGGCCATTGCTCTTGCCCTGGCCGCGGGTATAGCGCTTGCGGCGCCCGTCCAGGCGCAGGACAGCGCCATCATCCAGCCGGGCTTCATGGCCGTCACGGGGTTCCCCGGCACGGTCATTCCGGGCTTCGAGGAAGGTCTCCTGCCGGGTGTCGATCCGGTCGACGAGACCTTCATCGACATGGAGCGCGCCTCGCTGCGCATCTTCGACATGACCTGGCTTGGCGCGCCGCCAACCGGTCAGGTCGTCTTCACGCCGCCGCCCTTCGAGGTGCCGGCCGGCGAGATCGGCCAAGTCTTCGGCCTCGCCTATGACGACGGCAAGCGCGACGACACGACCGCCATCGTGCCGAACCTCTATGCCGCCGCCACCTCGCTGCATGGCCTCCAGATCGTCACCGAGGACGAAGACGAGGACGGACGTCCTGAGCGCCAGCGTCGCGGCACAGCCGGCGCCCGCTTCATGGACGGCCAGTTCGGCGAGAAGAACGGCGGTGGCCCCGGCTCGATCTGGAAGATCGATGGGATCACCGGCGCCGTGGAATTGTTCGCCGACATTGACACCAACAGCGGCCCCGGTATCGGCAACGTCGCCTTCGATCGCTCGCACCGGCAGTTCTTCGCCTCCGACCTCGACACCGGTCTCATCCACCGCATCGACATCGACGGCAACCTGGTCGACACCTTCGACCACGGCGTCGAAGGTCGGCCCACGCGTGGACTGGCTCCGCTCGCCGACGACGGCGCGGTGATGGACATCGCCGGCGCCGCCTTCGACGCGGAGGAGCCCCGCACATGGGGCTACACGCAGGAAGAGCGCCGCGTCCACGGTCTCGCCGTCCATGGCGGCAGGCTCTACTACGCGGTCGGCGAGGAGGCGGAAATCTGGTCGGTGGGCATCGCCCGCGACGGGACCTTCGCCGGCGATCCGCGCTGGGAGCTGACGGTGGAGGCGCAGGAAGACCTCGCCGTCACCGACATCGCCTTCGACACGCGCGGCTACATGTATCTCGCCCAGCGCGGCGAGGTGGAGAACCGCTACGACTATTCGAGCTTCGCCGACAGCGGCGAGGCCTCTGTCCTGCGCTACTGGCGCGAAAGCCCGGACGATCCGGCAACGGAAAGCATCTGGGTGCCCGTGCCGCAGGAATATGCGGTCGGCTTCCCCGAGCCTCACCGCCAGACGGCCGGCGGCATCGACCTGCAATATGGCTATGATGCGCAGGGGCAATTCAACCGCAACGCCTGCAGCGACACGCTGGTGAAGACCGGCGACAGGCTGCGCGACAATCCGGCGCTCGAAGACCAGCTCGTCGAAGGCGGGCCGTTGGCCGTTCATGGGGTGCAGCTCACCGCATCCTTCCTGGTCCGGCCGCAGAACGAACCGCCCTTCGGCTCGTGGTTCACCGATTACGACGGCTTCTTCGACAATCCCGAGGTCAAGGGTCACGTCGGCGACGTCGAGGTCTGGCGGCCCTGCGAGGGGCGCGCGGGCTATTACGAGCCGATCCCCTATCCGGGCGACTATCCCGTGCCCGGCTGGCCTCCCGGCTTCCCGCCGCCAAACGATCTGCCCCCCTGTATCGAGGTCGAGGCTGCGGACTATTTCTGCACGCCCGCCGGCCTCGAGGCCGATCTCTACATCCGTGACCGCGCCGGTATCGGCGGCGATTCGCTCTCTGCGAAATCGCTGACCCCCGGCGTCGGCGTTTTCCCGCCCAAGCAGACGGTGCCCAGCCTGGCAACGCCGTTCACCTTCAGTGTGACCGGCCATTTTCCCGGCGAGACCGTCGATCTCGGCCTTTGTTTCTACAAGGATGCCGATGCGAAGGCGGGTGGCTACTTCCCCTGTTGCAAGGTGAATTTGCCGCTCGAAACGCCGCTTGAATCCTGTGCACCGTGAGGGAGGGAGAGATGACCATGTCCACTTTCACCCCAGAACGGAACACGTTCAACGAAGTCATGGAGACGATCATGAAACCCCTTGCCACGACAGTGCGCGCGCCGCGCTGGCTTCTGGCGGCGGGCATGGCGCTCTCCGCAGCGCTTGTGCCTTCCGCCGGCGTCAACCCGGCAAACGCGCAAACCCCCGAACTGCGTGAACTCGCCCCCGAAGGCGGCGGCGAAGGACCGCGCATCGAGCTGACCCCTCTGGAGCCGGCTCCCGAAAGCGACCGGCTGCGCCCCTTCTTCGAAAAACGCGGCGTCCAGGTCGATTGCGACTATGTGCAATATCGCCTGCGCCTGGGCATGCGCGGTGAACCCGCCATGATCGCCCATCCCATGTTCGACACGTTGCTGTCGCGCGTCCGCTTCGACCTGACGGATCAGCTTCCCGCCAATCTTCAGATCGTCGATGTGGATGTGTCCGGTGATATCACCGGTCCCGGCGGCAGCCCTGCCCCGGCCCATACGGTCGGCACCACGGCGACGACGGACGATTCCCTGTCGCTCGCCGATTTCAGGCTCTCGGCCACCGATCTTAATGGCGACGGCAGCCTGACGGAACGCTACATCGACATCAAGATCACTGCCAGGATCGACCAGGCAGCCTTCCCGGCTGTCGTCAATGTCGACAACCAGGCGATGGTGTCCGTCATCAAGGCCGATGACGGCACCGTGCTCGGCACCATGCCGTCGCATGATCCGGCCGTGCCGGACGACGGCGACTGGAAGACCGGCGAGCCGACCACCATCGCCATAGACGTGACCGATTGCGAACCGCCTCCCCCGCCCCCGCCACCTGGCGACGGGCCCGAAGAAGCCTGCTTCTCGGTCGAGACCGGCGAGGTGGACTGCGTGCCCGGCGGCGGTGCCTACATCTACCGCATGCATGTCGGACCAGAGATGGGAGGCCGCGTCGTTGCCGTCGGCTCGCCCACGCCCGGCATCGTCGTCGATCCGCCGGACCAGCTCGTGCCCGCCGGCGGCGGCACGCTGGAATGGGAGATCACCGGCGCCCTTCCCGGCGATACGGTGCGCCTCGTCGTCACCGGCATCGAAACCTATGCCGGACCGGCCGAAGGCGTCGGCCTGTGCTGTTCGCAGGTGGTGGATATCGAAATCCCCGAGGATCTCGATTGCCCGCCCGATGACGAGGGCGAACCCGACATCAAGGTCGAGAAGCGCGCCGACGAGGCGACCTGCGAGATCGACGGGTCGTGCGACTTCACCATCCGCGTCTCGAATGCGGGCGATGCGCCCTACACCGGCAAGATCGTCCTCGACGAGGTCACGACCCCCGGCAGCGCCACCGTCGTCACCGGTCCCAACGCACCGTGGACATGCCTGCCCATGGTGAGCCCGATGTCCTGCGAGCATCCCGCCACCACGCTCAATCCGGGCGAGTTCGTCGAACTCAAGCTCGGCTTCCAGCCTGGTCCGGGATGGACCTGGCACGGCATCCGCAACTGCGCCGAGTATGACTATACGGCCAGCGGCAAGGGTCCGTTCGGCGATCCCACCAACGACAAGGCCTGCGCCTCGATTTCGATCTGCCTGCCCGGCGAGCCCGAGTGCACGCCGCCTGAGGGTCGGATTCCAGACATTGGCGTCCGCAAGCGTGCGGAACCCGCCATCTGCACGCCGGACGGGCTCTGCACCTACGTCGTGACCGTCTACAATGCCGGTCCGGTGCCGATCAACGGCCCGGTCACCTTCGTCGACACCTTCCCGGCCGGCGATGTCGTCTCGGCCACGTTCAGCCCCTCGCCGCCCTGGACCTGCGCGCCGCTCGCCGGCAACACCTTCCAGTGCGACAATGCCATGCTGAACCTGGTTCCTGGCGCATCGACCGACATCCAGGTGACGACGGTCGTCGGCGACTATCCGACCAACATTGTCGAGAACTGCGCCAAGGTGACGCCGCTTCCCGGTGAAACCAATTTGGCCAACAACGAGGCCTGCGCCAAGGCGACGATCCCGGGCACGCCCGGCAAGCCGCTGCTGCGCATCCAGAAGACCTGCGAGGCAGCCGTCTCGGCCGGTGGCGTCTCCTGCCGCATCACGGTCAGCAGCGTCGGCACCTCCGCCCCGATGGGCCCGGTGCGTGTCAACGATGCCGCCGAGATCATCGGTTCGGGCACGCCGGTCGACATCCAGACCGTGACGCCGGATGGTCCCGAATGGACCTGCGATCCGGTTCCGGCAGCCACGCTCGGCTGTCAGATCCCCGGTGCGGTCATGACGCCTGGAACGTCGCGTCACTTCGACGTGACGGTCAATGTCTCACCCAATGAGCGGTTCGAGAACTGCGCACGCGGTTCCTTCGGCCCGGCGCCGGGTGACGACATCGTCTATCCGTTCGGCGAAGCCTGCGCTCAGGGAGGCACGCAGATCACGGTCGAGAAGACCGGCGACCAGCAATGCCTGCTCGGCGAACCCTGCACGTTCCAGATCACCATCAGGAACGAAGGTCCGTCCTCCATCTCCGGTCCGGTGCGGATCGGCGATGCGCTGACGGTCGAGGGCTTTGGCGGCGTTCCGGCGACCATCGTCTCCGTCAACCCGCCCTTCGGCTGCACGCCGGAGCCGACGGCCCTGCCCTTCGTCTGCGAAACCGACCTGACGCTCGGCGCCGGCGAAAGCCGCGTCCACGAGGTGACGGTCGAACTGCCGATGGATGGCGGGCTTGCCAACGCGGTGGGCAACGGGGCCAACGGTCGCAACTGCGCCGCCGTCGTTCCACCGGACGCCGATGTCCGCGCCATGGCCACCGTCGGCCCGGCAACACCCGGCGCAAAGCGTCCGTTCGACTGCCACGAGTTCCGCATCCTCCCGGTCGAGGAGGAAGAGGAGCAGTGCTCGCCCGGCTTCGTGCTCAACAGTGACGGTCGCTGCGTCTGCCCGGAAGGCACCACCTTCCGCAACGGCCAGTGCTCCGGCGATAGCGCGACGCCGATCCCGACGCCGCGTCCAAGGCCAAGGCCGCAACCCGAGCCGGAAAGGCCGCAGCCCGAGAAACCAAGGCCGCAGGCCGAGTGCCGGCTCTTGCCTGGCCAGATCCGCACCCGCGACGGACAGTGTGTCTGCCCGCGTGGAACGCGCCTGGTCGCCGGCGCCTGCCGCAAGCCGCAAGTGCAGCGCGAATGCCCGCGGGGCACGACGGGTCGCTACCCGGACTGCCGGCCGGTCGTCCAGCAGCGTTGCCCGCGTGGCACCACGGGCACGCCGCCCAACTGCCGGCCGATCGTCCAGCAATGCCGCCTGCTGCCAGGCATGATCCGCACCAAGGACGGACAATGCGTCTGCCCGCGCGGAACCCGCCTGGTCGCCGGCGCCTGCCGCAAGCCGGAAGTGCAGCGCGAATGCCCGCGTGGCACGACGGGTCGCTACCCGAACTGCCGGCCGGTCGTCCAGCAGCGTTGCCCGCGCGGCACGACGGGGACCTTCCCCAACTGCCGCCCGGTCGTCCAGCAGCGCTGCCCGCGTGGCACGACGGGGACCTTCCCCAATTGCCGCCCGGTGCAGAATCGGCCGCCGGCAAACCGGGTGCCGCAACAGCTCGATCGCCCGCTGCGCATCACCCCGCAGCTCCTGCGGCCGCGCGACAACAGCAACCAGATCCAGTGATCGAGGTTGAAAGGCCCCGCCGGTTCGCCGGCGGGGCTCAAACCGCCGACAAGCCCCGGTCGTTCCAACCGACCCGGTGAATCAAAACCCCGGCCAAAGCCGGGGGTGTCAGCGATCGAGCCGGGCGTAAAGCCCGGCTCTTTTCATGTCTGGATTGTCGATCCGATCAGCTGTCGAGGAAGCTTCTCAGCTTGCGCGAGCGGCTCGGGTGCTTCAGCTTGCGCAGTGCCTTCGCCTCGATCTGGCGAATGCGCTCACGCGTCACCGAGAATTGCTGGCCGACTTCCTCCAGCGTGTGGTCGGTGTTCATGCCGATGCCGAAACGCATGCGCAGCACGCGCTCCTCGCGCGGCGTCAGCGACGCCAGAACGCGCGTCGTCGTCTCGCGCAGATTGGCCTGGATCGCCGCGTCGATCGGCAGCACCGCCATCTTGTCCTCGATGAAATCGCCCAGATGCGAATCCTCCTCGTCGCCGACCGGCGTTTCGAGGCTGATCGGCTCCTTGGCGATCTTCAGCACCTTGCGCACCTTTTCCAGCGGCATGGCCAGCTTTTCGGCCAGTTCCTCCGGCGTCGGCTCGCGGCCGATCTCGTGCAGCATCTGGCGCGAGGTGCGGACGATCTTGTTGATCGTCTCGATCATGTGCACCGGGATGCGGATCGTCCGCGCCTGATCGGCGATCGAACGGGTGATCGCCTGCCGGATCCACCAGGTCGCATAGGTGGAGAATTTGTAGCCGCGGCGGTACTCGAACTTGTCGACCGCCTTCATCAGGCCGATATTGCCTTCCTGAATGAGATCGAGGAACTGCAGGCCGCGGTTCGTGTATTTCTTGGCGATGGAGATGACCAGGCGCAGATTGGCCTCGACCATTTCCTTCTTGGCGATCGCCGCTTCGCGCTCGCCCTTCTGCACCTGGTTGACGATGCGGCGGAACTCGCCGATCGAGATCGCCGTTTCCTGCGCCAGATTCTGGATCTCGGTGCGCAGATTGTCGATCCCCTTCACCTCGTTCTTGGTGAACTCCTTCCAGCCGCGCGTCGTCAGCGTGGCGATCCGCTCGGCCCAGTTCGGGTCGAGCTCCGAGCCCTGATACTCTTTCAGGAAGTCCTCGCGCCGGACACCATAGCTTTCGGCCAGCCTGAGCAGCCGGCCTTCGTTCTGCACGAGGCGCTTGTTGATGTCGTAGAGCTGCTCGACCAGGGTCTCGATGCGCACATTGTTCAGCGACAGCGATTTCACCGAGGTGATCAATTCGCTCTTCAGCTGCTTGTAGCGGCGCTCCTGGCTTGCCGACAGGCTGTCGCCGTCGGCCAGGCTCGATTCGACTTCCTGGTCTTGCAGCTTGCGCAGCTTCTTGTAGGTGTCGGCGATGAAGTCCAGCGTCTCCATGACGCCCGGCTTGAGCTCGGCTTCCATCGCCGCCAGCGACAGATTGGCCTCGTCCTCTTCCTCGTCGTCTTCCTCCGTCTGGCTCTCGCCGCCGACATTGGTGATGTCGTCGTCGCTGCGCGCCCGCTTCGTCTTGTCCTCAGCCGGCTTCTCGTTCTCGTCGGGCCGCTGCACCACCGGCGCCTGCTTTGCCTCGGGGCCGGCATAGGTCGCCTCGAGATCGATGATCTCGCGCAGCAGGATCTTGCCTTCGGTCAGTTCGTCGCGCCAGATGATCAGCGCCTGGAAGGTCAGCGGACTTTCGCACAGGCCGGCGATCATCGTCTCGCGACCGGCCTCGATGCGCTTGGCGATGGCGATTTCGCCCTCGCGCGACAGAAGCTCGACCGAACCCATCTCGCGCAGATACATGCGCACCGGATCGTCCGTGCGGTCCGTCGGCTCTTTCTTGGCGGCCGCGGCAAGCGCCGTGCCTGCCCGCTCGGTCAGCTCGTTGCTGTCTTCGTTGTCATCGCTGGAATCATTGTCCTCGGCGACCTCGTCGTCCTCGACCACGTTGATGCCCATGTCGGACAGCATCGCCATCGTGTCTTCGATCTGCTCGGAACTGACCTCGCCGGAAGGAAGGACGGCGTTCAGCTCGTCCATCGTCACATAGCCGCGCTTCTTGGCGGCCTTGATCATCTTCTTGACTGCGTCGTCGGAAAGGTCGAGCAACGGGCCGTCGGAGCCCTCGCGTTCGGTTTCGACCTCTTCCTTCTCTTTTGTCGCCATGCTTTGTCTTCTCCAACCGAGCGGGGTTCAATGCCGACCCCGTCGCTGCCGCTCCCGCGAGCGTCCGTAGCGGCATTCTCGCAACCTGATTCGTGATCTAGCTGTTGCCGCGTTAATGCCCGATTAACCCTGATACTGAGCCTGATCCTGAGAGGTACTCCCCGTCACGTCCAATTTCGGTATCTTGCGCTTGTTCTGTTTCGCCCTGCCATATGTGGGGTGCCAAACAGTCTTTGTCGAATCGATCCTGATTCCTGCAATCGCGCGCCAGGTCAAGCCGCACGGCCATGATTCGCCGTAAAAAAGCGAATCAGTCAACGAATCGCACTCTTTTTCACAGTTCAGAACCTTCCGCGCACGGCGCGGGACACAAACCTGCTTGTCCGCATCAGGAGCGATTCGCCCGTCCTGAAAGAATTCCGAAGCCTTCGATCAGCGCTTCGGTCGCCTGCAGATTGCCGAGTTCCGCCTGGATTTCCACGAGGTGCCGCGCATCCTCTTCGTTCCAGTCGGTCGCCAGCGCCATTTCGGCCGCTTTCAGCTCCTTATGTAGAGAGCCCGCGCGGCGGTGCAAGTGGAGCGTCTGGGCGAAGGCCTCGCGCGCATCGTCCAGCGCGGCGTTTTCCAGCGCCGGCCATTGATAGGCCGATTTGACTCGCAACTCCGCCTGCGCCCAGACCGCCAAAAGGCCGTCAGCCTCGATCTTCGCCAGAAGCAGGGCCCGATCGTGTTTCTGGTTGTGGGCCACGGCGTCGAGCACGGCCAGGCGCAAACGCGCCAGATCGGTGCTGGCCAGCATCATCTGCTCGACAGCGTCGAAATGCTCGTCGATCAGCTCGGGGTGGTTGATCAGCGCGACCATCAGCACCGCTTCGCGCAGCGGCATCGTCGGTGCCGCGCTGCGCACCATGGCCGAACGCGCCAGGCTTTCGGAAACCGCGAACCGGCCCGAGGCGGCCCCCGGCCGGCCCGCCGGTCTCTGCTGGCCGCTCTCGCGAAAGCCGCCGCCCTGTCCCCCTCCCGGTCCGCGCCGCGTCGTGTTGCTTGCGCCGAAGAACGTTCGCGCCCGCTCGCGCATGTCCTGCGCATAATGCCGGCGCAAGTTCTCGTCGCCGATGCGGCCGGTCAGCGCCTGCAGGTTCTTCTCCAGTTCGGCACGACGTTCGGGCGTGTCGAACTCCTTGCCGGAGGTCTCGCGCATCCACAGCAGGTCGGCCAGCGGCCGCGCGTTCGACAGCATCGCCGCGAACGCGTCAGGCCCTGCCTCGCGCACGATGTCGTCCGGGTCCTTGCCCTCCGGCAGCATGACGAAGCGCAGGCTGCGCCCGGGCTGCACCAGCGGCAGCGCCAGGTCGGCGGCCCGCCAGGCGGCGCGCAGGCCCGCCTCGTCGCCATCGAAGCACAGTACGGGTTCGCCCGACATGCGCCACAGGAGTTCGAGCTGGTTTTCCGTCAGCGCCGTACCGAGCGGCGCCACCGCATTGTCGAAACCGGCCTGCGCCAGGCCGATGGCATCCATATAGCCCTCGACGGCGATGACGCTGCCGCCCTTGGCCACCGCGCGCCGGGCACGGGCCAGATTGTACAGCACATTGCCCTTGTGAAAGAGCTCGGTGTCAGGCGAATTGAGATATTTGGCCGACACGTCGGATGACAGCGCCCGCCCGCCAAAGGCGATCACCCGGCCGCGCGCGTCCTCGATCGGGAACATGATGCGGTCGCGGAAGCGATCGTAGGAAACGGGAATGTCCGGCCCGAAGACCACCAGCCCGCAGGCTTCGATCTGCTCCTTCATCACGCCCTTGCCGGCCAGGAATTCCTTCAGCGCATTGCGGCTCGACGGCGCATAGCCGAGCCGGAAGGTCTGCTGCGTGGCGCTCGACAGCCCGCGCCCGCGCAGATAAGAGCGCGCCGCAGCTCCCGCCTGCCCCTGCAGCATGTCCTGGAAGAAGCCGGCCGCCATATCCATGACATCGGTCAGCGAAGCGCGTTCCTTTTCGCGTCGCTCGGCCTGCACGTCGCGTTCGGGCATCGGCACGCCGGCCATGTCGGCGACCCGCTCGACCGCTTCCGGAAAGCTGATCCCGTCGAGTTCGCTCAGAAAGCGGAAATGATCGCCCGAAACGCCGCAGCCGAAGCAATGGTAGCGGCCCTTGCGGTCCTCGCAGTGAAAGCTCGGCGTATTCTCGCCGTGAAACGGGCAGCAGCCCCAATAGTCGCCGCGCGACGCATTGGTCTTGCGCCGGTCGAATGTCACGCGCGTGCCGACCACCTGCGAGATGGGCACGCGGTCGCGGATTTCATCGAGGAACGAAGTTGAGAAACGCATAATGTTCGGATCAGGCCTGTTTCGACATTCATATAAGCACGATCAGCGGCGACAGCGAATTCCCCGCGCGCGTTCTTACCGGTATTCACAGATTGCCACCGACAATTCCGCGCATGCCGCACCGATTGCAACTTAACCGATTGTTCAATGCCCCCATGCTACGAGCAATTCAACGGCGCGAAAAGCCGAAGAAGCAGCCCGGACCGGTGGTACCGAAGGCTGACAGGACAGGCGTACAACCCAGGGTGGCGGATCCAACGTGCTTACGGTCTATAACTGCATTGTCAATGAACATAACCCCAGCCTGGTCCTGTTGGCCGGCATCGTCGGTGCGCTGGCATCCTTTGCGGCGATAAGCCTGCTGCAGCATCTGCGCCGCGCCCACGGCCGCATGCGCTATTTATGGGCCACCGTCTCCGCCGTTTCCTTCGGCTTCGGTGTCTGGGCCACCCATTTCGTCGCCATGCTGGCCTTCGCGCCGGGCATTCCCAATGCCTATGATCTGCCGCTCACGCTGACCTCACTTGTCGTGGCGGTCTTAATCACCGGCACCGGCATCGCCATCGCCGCCGCCCGCCAGACGCTCGATCACCACCTGGTTGGCGGAGCGATCCTGGGCGCCGGCATCGCCGCCATGCACTTCACCGGCATGCTGGCTTTCCAGGTCGAAGGCCGCATCGCCTGGGACCAGCGGCTGGTCGCCGCGTCCCTGTTTGCCGGCGTCCTCCTGGGCGCCATCGCCATTCGCGTCGCCCTGCGTCGCCCGTCGGGTGTCACCAATGTCATCGGCACGCTGACACTGACATTGGCTATCTGCTGCATGCATTTCATCGCCATGGGCGCCGTGTCGATCCATCCCGATGCATCGGTGATGATCTCGCCCTCCTCCGTGCCCGCCGAGTGGCTGGCCGCCGGCGTGTCTCTCGCCGCCTTCGCCATCCTGACCTTGACCGGTCTCGCCCTGTGGGTGGACATTCGCGACGGCCTGCGTGCCAAGCTTGAAGAGCGCCGCATGCACGGCCTGGCCAACGCTGCCGTTGAAGGCCTCATCGTCTGCGACGACACCATCGTCATCACCGCCAACAAGAGCCTGTGCGCGCTGAGCGGCCGCAGTTTGGACGAACTGGCGGGCATGGAGTTCACGGAGCTTTTCAGCACCATCACCACCTCGGGCACCACGACGGGCAGTGCCGAACCGATCTGGGAAGCCACGCTTCTGCACAGCGATGGCGGCCGCCATCCAGTCGAGATCATTTCGCGCGTCATCGACTATGGCGGCCGGCCGCACACCATCATCGCCGTGCGCGACATAAGCGAGCGCAAGAAGGCCGAGGCGGATATTCGTCGCCTGGCCTTGCACGACACGCTGACCGGCCTGCCCAACCGGCGCAATTTCTCCGCTCGGCTCGAACAGGAGATGGCTGCCCTGCCGGACGACCGGTCGATCGCCCTGCTCTGCCTCGATCTCGATCGCTTTAAGGAAGTCAATGATCTGTTCGGCCACGCCGCCGGCGACGCCATGCTGCAAAAGGTCGCCGAAAGCGCCGGTCGCGTGCTCGCCGAGGGGCAGATGCTGGCCCGGCTCGGCGGCGACGAGTTCGCCGTCATCGCGCCTGGCCTGTCCGATCCGCGCCAGGCCGCCATCCTTGCCGAAAACATCCTCGAGGCGTTCCGCCACGAAAACGAGCGCGCCACCAGCGACGGCCTGATGTCGACGAGCATCGGCATCGCGCTGTATCCCGCCGACGCCAAGGACCAGGAAACCCTGATCACCCACGCCGACACCGCGCTCTACCGCGCCAAGTCGGAGGGCCGCGACACGTTCCGCTTCTACGAACACGCCATGGGCCAGGAGGCGCGCTCGCGCCGCATCATGGAACATGAGTTGCGCCATGCGGTCTCGCGCAAGGAATTCCACCTCGTCTACCAGCCGCAGAAAAAGCTCGATACGGGTGAAATCATCGGCTACGAGGCGCTGCTGCGCTGGCAGCATCCCGAGCGCGGCAGCGTCTCACCATCGGTCTTCGTGCCGGTGGCGGAGGAAAGCGGCGCCATCGTACCGATCGGCGAATGGGTGCTGCAGACCGCATGCAAGACCGCCGCCGGCTGGTCGTCGAACCTCACCATCGCCGTCAATGTCTCAGGCGTGCAGTTGCACAGCGCCAATTTCCCGCAGACGGTCCATCGCATCCTGCTCGAAAGCGGCCTGTCGCCGCACCGCCTGGAGATCGAGATCACCGAAACAGCCCTGGTGCGCGACATGCACCGCGCGCTGGCCAGCCTGCGCCAGTTGAAGGCGCTCGGCGTGCGGGTCGCCATGGACGATTTCGGCACCGGTTATTCCTCGCTGTCCAATCTGCGCGCCTTCCCCTTCGACAAGATCAAGATCGACGGCTCGTTCATCCGCCAGGTCGACACCAACGAACAGGCCGCCACCATCGTCAGGGCCGTGCTCGGCATCGGTCGGGGCCTCGGCCTGCCGGTGCTGGCCGAGGGTGTCGAGACATCGGGCGAATTGAGCTTCCTCTCCAGGGAGCTGTGCCAGATCGGCCAGGGCTACTATCTCGGCCGCCCGGCGCCGATCGAGGATTTTTCCGAAGAATCCAGCCCGGATGTGCCGCAGCAACCGGCCGCCAGCGCTGCCTAGACCGCCCGGTAATCCGGCGCGCTCTTCAGGTAGCGCGCATAGGCATCGGCGTTCGGCGGCGACAGGTTTTCCGCCAACGGATTGCGCTTGCGCACCTTCGCGCCCATGTCGGCGATCAGCTCGTCGAAATGCTTGAAATGATACGGCGCGACGCAAAGCCCGCCATAGACGCCGGCCGCCGGGCGTTCCTCCCGCCTCCAGCGCAGCATCATCTCGATATTGGCGTTCATCTCCTCCGGTGTCGGCTGGTTCTCCAGCATCCCGTCGGCGTAGCGCACCAGCCAGTTTGCCGCCAGTTCCGCGCACAGAACGGTGCAGAATGAGGAATTGAAGCCGACAAACCCCATGTCGGGCAGGTCCGGATTGGCGATGATGCGGTAGAGCCGGTATTGCCCGTCGGGCTCGACCAGCTTGCGTGCGTACGCCTGCGGCAGAAACGGCACGCCGAGTTTCCACCCGGTCGCCAGGATCGCGATGTCGGTCCCGACCCGCTCGCCGCCGGACAGGGCCACCGCGCCTTCCTCGTATCGGGAGAACGTGCCCTGGATCGCCTTGATCCGTCCATCGGCGACCATGTCGAAGAATCCGGGCGTGACGATCGGCACCGAGCAGTTGATGCCGGTCTCGATCGGCTTCTTCGGCCGCAGCCCGGTTTTCTTCAGCTTCAGTTGCAGCGCCAGCAGGCTTTCGAGCGCGCGCCAGTTTGCCCAGACGAAGGGCTTTGCCAGCGCGTGGCTGACCCGTGCCATGGCGGTCTGGCCCCAGCCGGGGAACATCTTCTCCTGCGCGCGGATATAGAGGATGCGCTTGAAGTTGATCAGGCCGCCGATGAAGTAGGGGATGCGCCACACCGATTCCAGATAGACGATGGTGACGCCGGCAGCACCTGACTTCACCGCATTGACCGCGATGTCGGTCGCCGACTTGGAAAACCCGAGCACCGTCACGCGCCTGCCCTTCACGTTCGCCGGGTCGGTGTATTGCGACGAGTGCAGCACCTGCCCGCCACCGGCCTTAAATGCCTCACGGCCGGGAAATGCGGGCATGTTCATGTCGCTGAACTGTCCGCTGCAGACGGCGACGAAGTCGAAGTCCTCGCTCTTCTCGCCGTCCGGCGTGGCGAGCGTCAGCGTCCAGCCCCTGTTGCCGTCGGCGCGGCGCTTCATCCCGGCGACTGCCGTGTCGAAGCGGATATGGGGCACGATGCCGTTCTCTTTCGCAAAGTCGCTCAGATAGGCATGCACCTGCGGTCCCTTCGGCCATTCCGGATAATCCGCCGGCATCGGCTTCGAGGTGTAGCGGTAGAGCTCCTTCGGGCTCTGCGTCTGCACGTCGGGATAGGATCGCGACGGCTCCCATACGCCGCCGAGATCGTGGCTGCGCTCGATGACGCTGACGGCATGCCCGCGCTCCATGAAGGCTTTTGCCGCGGCAAGACCGCTCACGCCGGCGCCGATGACGCAGACATTCTTCTTCTCAACCATTGTTGTTCCCCTTGTCCGGCCCCTTGTCCAGCCGCGCGCGCTCCACCGTCCGGCGCGCCTTCGCGCGCCGACCAATGCCGGTTCCGGCCGTGTCTCGTTCGCTATTCGTTGGCTTCGGGCGGCAGGAAGTCGACCTCGTGCATCGCCGAGATCTTCACCACCTCTTCCGGATCGGCGAGGTTGTCCAGCTTGCCGAACAATTCCTCCAGCATCCGTGCCGGAGAGACCCAGAACAGCGCTCGCGTCGGCTTGTCGGACTTGTTGAAATAGCCGTGCGGAATGCCGCGCGGCATCCGCACGAGGTCGCCGGCCTTCGCCTTGAGCCATTCGCCGTCGAGCTTGAGGTCGAGTTCGCCCTCCTGCACCAGGATGAACTCGTCCTGCGTCGGATGGATGTGCACCGGCACGAACTGGCCCGGCTCGCTGTTCGTCTCGAAGGCGAAAGTGCTCTCGCATGCGGCTTTCGGCAGATAGACCTGGCCGAGGATGTTCCAGGTCTTGCCGTTGAAGCCCGCGCCTTCGCGGGTGATGCCCTTGTCGAGCTGTTTGCTCATCTGAAAACTCCCATTGTTGGCGGATGCGGCCTTGCGCGGCCGTCTTCCGGTTCCTCCAGAACGCTACACCCCCGCCCCTCCGGCCGCTATCCAACCGGCGCGCCGACTATCCGAAAAACGCAACAATCGTCACGGCGCGGCATCAGGCCGCGCTTCGCGGTTTATGCCGCAGGGGAATGTGCTAATCTGCCGCCCATGCACGCGAACGAGGCCCCCCGCACGGCGGCTCCGCTTTCTGCACATGTCCTTTTCCGGTCGGACGATCTCGACTGCGCAAGGGAGCGGGTCGCGGAGAAATTCTGCAGCCACCGGTTGGACATCATCGGTGACCGCAAGCCGTTTCGCGCCGAGCATCATCACGCCGCCGGCGACATCATCTCGCTGAACTACATCAGCTACGGGGCCGATGTGCTGATCGATCCGGGCGAACTCGGCGATTTCTACCTGATCCAGATGCCGGTCACCGGCGCGGCCACGATCCGCAATGGCGGCCGCGAGTTCCTGACCAATCGCGACGTCGCCTCCGTGCTCAATGCCGACCTCGCCACCCGCATGAAGTGGTGGCAGGGCTGCGCCCAGATCCTGGTGCAGGTGCGCAAGGCGCCGTTCCTGGCGCTGGCCGAGCAATTGCTCGACCGCCGCCTGCCCGGCCCATTGATCTTCGATCCGCTGATCGACTTCTCGCGTCCTGAGATGCTGGCATGGCGCGGCATGGCCAACGCGATGTTCCATGCCGCCGAAACGGCGCCGGGACGGCCGACGATCCAGACAGTGCTCAACGAGCAACGCCTGCTCGAACTCTTCCTGCGCGGCCAGCCCAACAATTGCAGCCTGTTCTTCGCTGACGAGCGCCCCGGCGCGAACCCGCGCCACATCAAGCGCGCCGAAGAATTCATTCGCGCCCACGCGGCCGAGCCGCTGACGCTGGTCGATATCGCCCGCGCCGCCGGCGTCGCCCCGCGCACCCTGCAACTCGGGTACCGGACGATCCTCAATTCCTCGCCGATGCGCAGCCTGGCGCGCGAGCGCCTGCGTCGCGTCCGCTACGAGCTGATCGCCGGCGAGGGAAACGCAGCGGTGACGGATGTCGCCTGCCGATGGGGTTTTACGCATCTCGGCCGCTTCGCCGGCGACTACCGCCGGGAATTCGGCGAGTTGCCGAGCGAGACTGTGCGCCGCGCAGCGCGGGCGACCGTACCGGCCTTCATCGACACCCGCGCATAAAGGCGCCGACAATGCGGCGCCTTATCGATCGTCGCGGAAGGCGAATGTATGAGGCAGTCGTTATAGCATTTTGCAGTCAGGTGGAATCATCTGACGTCCGCATAAATGCGGCAAAATAAGAAGTTAAAGCAAATTCGTCGTTTCCGTGAAACGACGAATTGCCTTAACGCAGCATGCCCTTGACGATGCCGCTCGCCTTGCCGAAATCCATCCGGCCGGGGAATTTTTCCTTCAGCGCGTTCATGCAGCGGCCCATGTCGCGCAACCCGTCGGCGCCGACCTCATGCACCACCTGTTCGCAGACCTTCTGCAGATCGGCCTCGCCGAGCGGCTTGGGCAGGAACTCGGCGATGATGGCGATTTCCTCACGCTCCTGCTCGGCCAGTTCGAGCCGGTTGCCTTCTTCGAAGGCCTTGGCCGATTCCTGGCGCTGCTTGGCCATCTTGACCAGAATCTGCAAGATCTCGTCATCGCTGACCGGATCCTTGCCGGCGCCGCGATTGGCGATGTCACGGTCCTTGATGGCCGTCTGGATCAAACGCAGCGTTGAAATGCGGCGCTTGTCCTGCTGTTTAACGGCGTCATTCAACGCCCTGGCGAATTTCTCGCGCATAACACCTGTCTCCCGTCGCAAGGGTGAACATAGCTCTGGCTGGTTCATGAAGCAAGCGGTTGCAATTTCATAAGCCATTGGAAATATTACGATAAATAATTATCCGTCGGCAATTGACCGCATATCTGCCTTTGCTTATTGTCCGCGCCTTGCATGGACAATCTTGGTTCTGTGCGGGTGGACGGGCCGGTTGGCCTTCCGCTCGACGCACTTCGTTGCGCCATATGGCGTATGTGGGCAGTCGTTTCAAGGCCCCTTGCGCCGGACGGCAAAAAGTGAGAACCGGTGGCTTGCAAGCACCAAGCAGAGACAAGCTGAGGAAGGGCGACACCGCCCGTCGCGCCGACACGCGCCTCGACAGGGCAAGGCCCGAGACCAATATGCCCGAGGCCGGTATGCCCGGGACCAGCATGAATGGAGACGTTCCCATGGCGACCAACACGCCCCCCTGGAGTGAGACCCGGCCGACGGCCCTGATCGTTCTGGCCGATGGCACCGTCATCGAGGGCAAGGGGCTTGGCGCCAGCGGCGAGGCGATCGGCGAATTGTGCTTCAACACGGCGCTCACCGGCTACCAGGAGATCCTCACCGATCCCTCCTATGCCGGCCAGATCGTCACCTTCACCTTCCCCCATATCGGCAATGTCGGGGCCAATGAAGAAGACATCGAGGATCTGCACCCGGCCGCCCGCGCCGGCGCGGTGGGCGCTGTTTTGCGCGCCGACATCTCCAACCCGTCCAACTACCGTGCCCTTGGCCACCTCGACGATTGGCTGAAGCGTCGCGGCCTGATCGCCGCCAGCGGCATCGACACCCGCGCCCTGACCGCCCTGTTGCGCGACAAAGGTGCTGCCAACGCCGTTATCGCCCATCATCCCGATGGACAATTCGACATCGAGGCCCTGAAGGCCAAGGCGCGCGAATGGTCCGGGCTTGTCGGCCTCGATCTGGCCAAGGAGGTCACCTCCGGCCAGTCCCGGACGTGGAGCGAAACGCCCTGGGTCTGGAACGAAGGCTATGGCGGCGCCGAGGAGACGCCGGCGATGCACATCGTCGCCGTCGACTATGGCGCCAAGCGCAACATCTTGCGCCTGATGGCCGGCCTCGGCGCCAAGGTGACCGTCGTGCCGGCGCAGACCGCCGCCGCCGACATCCTCGCGCTCAAGCCGGACGGCGTGTTCCTGTCCAACGGCCCGGGCGATCCCGCCGCCACCGCCGACTACGCCGTGCCGATGATCCGCGCATTGCTGCAGACCGAAATCCCGCTGTTCGGCATCTGCCTCGGCCATCAGCTTCTCGCGCTGGCGCTCGGCGCCAGCACGGTGAAGATGCACCAAGGCCATCACGGCGCCAACCACCCGGTCAAGGATTTCACCACCGGCAAGGTGGAGATCGTCTCGATGAACCATGGCTTCGCCGTCGACGGAGACACGCTCCCCGAGGGCGTCGAGGAGACGCATGTCTCGTTGTTCGACGGTTCGAACTGCGGACTGACGCTGACCGGCCGGCCCGTCTTCTCGGTCCAGCATCACCCCGAGGCTTCACCCGGCCCGCAGGATTCGCATTATCTGTTCCGCCGCTTCGCCAATCTGATCCGCGCCCGGCAGGGCGAGCCGGCACTGGCCGAATAGACCATCCCCAGCGAGGGGAGATACGGCCACAGGCAAGAACGAAGGGCGGCCCGCAAGCCGCCCTTTTTCCTCTCCCAAGATTGCAGGCGGCCTGTCTTACGACGACAGGCGCAACTCGATGATCTTCTCGCCGATCTTCTGGAAGACATCCTTCAACTGGCTGCGCGACGGCGCGTCGAAGAATTGGCTCGGATCGCTGGCGCAGTCGCACAGCATCGTCCCGGTGGCGACGTCCGGTTCTTCCAGGCGGATCGTATAGATGTCGATGTCGTATTTCGTCTTGGCGTTGCCGCAGGCCGCCAGTGTCTTCCTGTTCATCTCCAGAGTGGTCCGGGAGCTGCTCGCGGCAGTCAGGCCGTCGAGGCGCCCGTCGACCAGGTAGCCGAAGCTCGAATAGGTCGACCCCAACTCAGTGCCGGTATTGCCGAACACATTCGAGCCGTCGGTGAGCACGATCATGATCTTTTGCAACCCGTTGCGCGGCTCGCTTCCGGCGAACGGCTCATGGGGCGACAAGACGCGCATGCCCCAGGCAACGCCTTCCATGATGTTGGTGTTGCCATTGGCTTGCAACTGCCCGACCTTCCGCTCCAGCGCCTTATAGTCGTTGCTGAGCGGCGTGATCGGTTGCATGTCGCACCCCTTGTTCGGTCCCTTGCCGTCGCTGAAGTCGGTGCTCGATGGCGGCGAAAGAACCAGCCCCAGCAGGTCCAGGACGCCGTATTTCTTCAGCTTCAGATCCACCAGGCCGCCAAGCGGCCGGACACTCGAAGCGATATAGTCGTTCCAGTAGCCTTCCCAGCGTGACGGCTCGTCGATGGCGAAAGCCGGCACGAACAGGCTGGCATTGTCCGAGTTCACGGCCGGCGTGTCGTCGACATCGTGATCCCCCTTCTTCGAAGGCATACGGGTCTCCACGCAGCCCTTCCATTCCTGCTTCAGATTGTGAAACACCTCGAAGCGGCTGATGCCGGCCTTCAGTTCCAATTGGGGAATCTTGCTCCTGCCCTTAAGGTCCAGCCACGCGGCGCCGGTGCCCTTCCTGATCCTGCCCTTGGCGTCGAATTCGGGACCGTATTGCGGCCCGACATTGACGAAGGTGGCGAAGGGTACGAGCGAAAATTTGAGCCTGTTCTTGTCGGGAACCTGTGCCGAGATGTTGTCGATCAGGCCAACCACCGCATCCTTCATCGCCTGCAGTTTGCCGCCGTACATCGAACCGGTCGTATCCAGAACCAGGGCGATCTCGTAGGAAAGCAACGCCACATCGGCGCTCGAGGCGGCCGAAACGGGCATCGACTTCTTGCCGAGAATCCCGCCGAAATACAGCCCCACATCCACCTGCGCCTGCACCGTCACCGAGGTGCCCCGGCGCAGCACCATGAGGCCGATGTATTCCGGATCGAGATTGCCCGACAGGAAACGCCGGGCGATGCGTTCGGCCTCGGCGTTCGAAATCTGGCTGCCTTTCTGGGCAACGGCCAGGACCGCCGTATCCAGCGCCTGCTGCAACTCCGTCCTGACCCGGCTCATACTCGTATAATCGACGGCCAGCCCCGCCACGCCGACCAGCGGCAGCATTGCCACCGCGGCGATCATGGCGAAATTGCCTGATCGGTCGGCACCAAAAGAACGCAGTGCAGCAGCGCAGCAGCACCGCAAAGCGCGCAAGGAGAAAACCATGAGAAACCCGCCCTAGCCTGTTGTCGGCAGGACAGTAGTCGGGCTTCTTTAAAAACAGCTTAAGCGAGCATTCGCTATTTTATACACGCAAATTGCGAACAGGCGCCACCTTGCGTCGCCGGAAAAGCCGGCGCAGCAGCGACCACGACCCGAAGCCGAACAAAAGTCCCGCACCGGTCCAGATCAGGCCATGCGGGGTCACCGGAACGGCCGGCTCGAAATCCTGCAGCATGCCCTTCAACACCATCGTGTCGGGTGCCTTGATCAAGGCGAGCGGGCGCGCCACCGCCGGCAGGGCGTCGAACGCGGATGACTGACGGGCAAGCGTCTCCAGCCGGCCGATGGCGACCTGCACCGATTGCCCCCGGTCGCGCAGAAATGTATCGCCCGCCGTTTCATAGGCAGCCAGCGCTTCGGCGCGTCGCAGATTGTTCTTCGCCGCATCGGCATCGAAGGCGGCGACCACCTGGCTGAGTTCGGCCAGCGCCCCGTTCAGCCGCTGCCGGTATTGCTGCGCCAGTTCCGGCGCTTGCGACGTCGCCAGCCCACAGGCCAGCGACACGGCAAGGCCGACGATTCTTCCCAATCCAAACATGTTCCCGATCGCCTCTCGCGTGGCTAAGGAACAGCAGGCCGACCCTTAGATCAGGGTCCTCAGACAGGTTCGTTGAACGTGTCGCAATCGGCCAGCCGTCCGCTCTTGAGCCCCCGCGAAAACCATGTCCGCCGCTGTTCCGACGTGCCATGGTTGAAACTCTCCGGCACCACGTAACCCTGGGTGCGGCGTTGCAGCGTGTCGTCGCCGATCTGGTTTGCGGCGTTCAGCGCTTCCTCCAGGTCGCCATCCTCCAGCAATCCCTTCTGGGCGGTGTAATGCGCCCAGATGCCGGCGAAGCAATCGGCCTGCAATTCGACCCGGATCGACATGGCGTTGGCCTCGGCCTGGCTCATGCGCTGGCGCATCTCGTTGAAGCGCGGCAGGATGCCGGTGATGTTCTGCACGTGATGGCCGACCTCGTGCGCCACCACATAGGCCTGGGCGAAATCGCCCGACGCGCCGAACTGGCGCGCGAGCTGGTCGAAGAAGCCGAGGTCGAGATAGACCTTCTGGTCGCCGGGGCAATAGAACGGTCCGGAGGCGGCCGATGCAAAACCGCAGGCCGAGCGCACGCCATCGGTGAACAACACCATGGACGGCTCCTTGTATTGCAGGCCCTGCGATTCGAAGATGCCCTTCCACGTGTCCTCGGTCTCGGCCAGGACGACGCTGACAAACTGGCTCATCTCGTCGCTGGCGCTTCCCGATGTGCCGGGCGCCTGCTGCTGGGTCACCTGCCCACCGCCGCCGGCAGAGCCCCCCGTTGGGCCCCCCGACAGCATCTCCAGAGGGTCGATGCCGCAGGCGCGCAGGGCAAAGAACAGCACGACCAGGATGATGATGCCCGACAGGCCGCCGCCGGCGCTGCGTCCGCCACCCATCGGCAGCCGCATCCGACCGCCCGAGCGACCGAAACCGCCGGGGAACCCGCCACTGCCGCCGGACTCGCCGCGGCGGTCCTCGACATTGTTGCTTTGACGACGGCCTTTCCAGCGCATGCATTCCACTCCCGGTTCCGTTTCGACGCCAGGACCATCGGCACTCACGGCGCAAGGCGGGAGCGTCATTTGTTCGGGCTTGCAACAGGTTAGCGCAAGGAATTGCGAAAGTCATGAGCCGATTGCGGCCACCCGAGGCCGATGCCGGGGAAAATCAGGCAACGCGACGGCGTCGCCAGCGCGGCCACGCGGCCAGCGTCACCGCGCGCAGCAGCCATTCCAGAGGCCCGTAGGCAAAGCGCTCCATCCACCAGCCGCTCAGCGCCAGTTGGCAAACGAACAGCCCGACGGCAAGGAGCGCCGCATTGAGTGGCGAAACCTCGCCCATCAGCCGCAACCCGTACGCGTAAAAGACCAGCGAGCAGACGAGCGATTGCAGCAGATAGTTGGACAGCGCCATTCGGCCCGCCGGCGCGAGGAAGCGGGCAACCTCCTGCCCCCACCGGCCCTGAAAGGCGAACATGATGGCCGCCACGTAAGCTCCGGTCAAAAGCGGCGCGGTCACCAAGCCGACGGCGAGGCCGGCGATCTCCCATGGCGTGCCGATCAGATACACCGATCCGCAGGCATAGATGACCGAACCCGGCAAGCCAACGACCAGCCCCAGTTTCATGAGCCGCTGAAACAGTCGCGCATAGGCATCGAAATGCATGAACACCTCACGCCGGCCGGCGACGAAGCCCAGCAGGAACATCGCCAGTGCGCTCGGCCCCTGGATCAGGCCGACGACGAACCACATGTCGCGCAATTCGCTGAGATGCTGGATGACGACACTGGCGGGTGTGCCGCGATAGGCCGCCAGAGCCTTTTCGGCCGTCTTCAACCCCGCCGTCGGCTCGCCGTCCGCCATGCCTGAAAACGCCAGCAATCCGATGACACCCCACGCCAGCGCCGCGCCGGCGATCAGCCAGAAGGCCAGCTTCAACGCTGCCGCGTCGCCTTGTCCGCGCAGCATCAGCAGCACCACGCCGAGAACGGCGTAGGTGGTCAGGATATCGCCGTGGAAAAGCAGCACCGCATGCATGAGGCCGATCACCCACAGGCCCGCCTGCCGGCGCAGCAGGCGCGGCACGAAGGCCTCGCCGGCGCGCGCCGCCGACTGCATCTGCAGCGTGAACGAGTAGCCGAACAGGAACGAGAACAGCAGGTAGAACTTGGTTTCGAACAGCAGCGCGATGCCGAACCGCACCAGCCGGTCGAGCGTGCCGTCGAAGGCCGGATCGGCGATGCCGACGCCGCTATGCGCCGAGGCGAAGAAGGTGATGTTGACGACCAGAATGCCGAACAGCGCGAAGCCGCGCAGAGCATCGATGTCGGTGATCCGTTGCTGCGGCGCGATGTTGCTCTCATGGCGGCTCATGCTCCCTCTCCCGCCCGCAGCACGCGCCCGAGCAGCAGGTGCAGGCCGTCGCGCAGATTGCGTGGCGCGAAACCCGGTTCCACCGCGACGCGGTTGAAGATGCCGTCGATCAGCACCGCGATCCAGCGCGCCGCATCCTGTGCGTCGAGCCCCCGGTCGACCTGCCCGCGCCGCGCCGCCTCGCCCAGGAGCCGCGTCAGCGCCGCGCGCAGCCTCGCGTCGTTCCGTTCCACAAGGTCGCCAATCGCCGCGTCACGCATCGCCTCAGCCGATATCTCCAGCGTCAGCGACGCGTAATCGGCATCGCCGGCCAGATCGAGGATCATGTCCATGAATTCGCCGAGCGCCGCATGGAGATCGTCGCGCTGCATCAGGCCGGCGAAATACGCCTCCGTCTCGCCCCCCTCCTCTTCGACGATCGCCGCGATGATGGCAGGCTTGTTGGGGAAATAGTGAAACAGATTGCCCGGACTCATGCCGGCAGCGGCGCAGATCTCCGCCGTGCTGGTGCCATGGAACCCGTTCCGCGCGAAACAGCTCCTGGCCGCGACAAGGATCGCTCGCCGCCGCGCGGCATGCTTCTGCGGATCGACTTTGCGCATGCGGAAGGCCTCTGTTTAATTAATAGATCGACTAGTCTATTAATTAAACAGAGGCCGAGTTGTCAACCCGGCTCGACAGGCCCTCCGGATCAGGCCGGCGCCACGCGCCGCTGGCGCCGGGTGGCGGCGCGCAGCACGATCAGCGCCAGGAGCGGGAACACCGCGCCGATCATGCCCAGGTCCGACACGTCGGCGAATTCCAGGACCCGCCCGCCGACCAGCGTGCCGAAGCCGATGCCGAAATAGACTGCCGAGGCGTTCAGCGCCAGGCTGAGCGGAGCGACGTCGGGCGCGAAACCGACCAGCCGGCTTGCCTGGGCCGGCGGAAAGGTCCAGCCGATGAAGCCCCACGGCACGATCACCGCGACCAGCAGCGGGCCCGCGATGTTGTCGGGGACGAATTTCATGATCGCCGAGAACGCCAGCGCGAACAGCGCCGCCACCAGCATCGAGCCGACCACGACCCGCGTCGCGCCCAGCCGGTCGGCCAGCCGGCCGCTGGCGTAGTTGCCCAGGATGGCGCCGATGCCGTAAGCGAGCAGGATCGCCGGCAGGTATTCGGGCGCCAGCCCCACCCCGTCGATGACGATCGGCCCGAGATAGGCAAGCACGGTGAAGCCGCCGGTCAGGTAGAGCAGCGTCACCAGGACACTCGCCATGATGCCTGGCCGGCGGATCACCATCAGCCTTTCGCCCAGCGAGGCATACGAGCCCGTCAGGTCGCGCGGCAGCCGCAGCCACAGCGCCGCGAGGCACAGCGCGCCGACTGCGGCAAGACCGTAAAAGGCTCCGCGCCAGCCGACGAAATGCGCCAGAAGCGAGCCGGCGGGCGCTCCGAAGGCCAGCGCGAAGGTGGTTCCGCCGACGACGACGGCAATCGCTGCGGCGCGCCGCTCGGGTCCGGCCAGCGACACGGCGGCCGCCTGGGCAGTGGCGGAAAACAGGCCGCCCGCCATGCCGATGATCACCTGTGCACCGAACAGCGGCAGGAAACCGGCGCTCAACGCGGCGGCAAGATTGCCGATGACGAAGGCGACCAGCGCCAGAGCGATGACAAGGCGACGGTCCATCGCCCCCGTCAGCGCCGAAAGGATCGGCGTGCCGATCGCATAGGCAAGCGAATAGGCGGAAATCAGATAGCCCGCCTGCGCCACCGTGACGCCCGTGTCGACAGCGATCAGCGGCAGCAGGCCGGCAAAGACGAAAGCGATCGTGCTGACGGCGAAAGCGCCGAGAGCCAGCAGGAAAAGACGTTTGTCCATTGCGGGCGGAAACCTTTGTTCAATATTATTTGAACTATTGAACTTAAGAGGCTCGGTGTCAATCGCCTTGCCGCGCATTCCTGACCACTCCTGTCCGCTCCTGCCAGTTTTGGCCAGCCTCCATGGAAATCGGCGCTTCGCCCTCGCAGCCACGGGCTGTCTTGCGGCGCGAACGATTGGGCGGACAGCCGCCCCATCCAGGTGGACGCGGGCCTCTCGCCTCTCAATCCCGCATCGCGTTTCGCTCAGGTCGGGATCAGCCCGGAAACCAGGCGGTCGCTCTCCCGCTCGCTCGCCGCCAGGCCGTTCGCCACGCCGCCACGGTCGGCCTCATTGCGGTTCTGGCTCATCTTGCGCTTGCCTTCGATGCGCGTGATCGGCAGGCGCAGGCCGACAATGCCGCGCAGTTGCGCCTTGACGAACGCCTCCGGCGCGTCCTCCACCGACCAGGGTTCGGCGCGCGGCGCCTCGTGCAGCGCGGTCAGCCGCCGCACCACGTCGAGCAGCCGGTCGGGGTCGTCGAAGAACTCGGCTTCGCCATAGGCATGCACCGCCACATAGTTCCAGGTCGGTACCACCTTGCCCGTCTCCCGCTTGGTGGCGTACCAGGACGGCGTGACATAGGCGTCCGGCCCCATGAACAGGGCCATCGCCTCGCCCACCGGCGGCAGCGTCCATTGCGGGTTGACCCGGGCCAGATGCCCGTAGAGCACGCCGTGCTCGCCCTCGCCGGCCTCGAGGAACAAGGGCAGCGGCGTCGACATCAGGCCGCCTGCCGTGGCGGTGACGAAATTGGCCAGCCGCGCCTGCCGCATCGTCTCGTGCAGGGCGGCGAAATCCTGTTCCTTGAAGGCGGGCGGCACATACATCGAGGGCTCCTTTGCGTCTATCGGCATCTCTCGCCGCCGGCCTGTCAACCACGTCCGGCGGCGCCCGGCCACAAACCAGCGAAAGCCTTGCCGTTCGGCTCTCCAGCGCCTTGCATTAGCGGCGGAATGTCTTACCTTCTTTGCATCATGCCGCCGCACCCCACCATAGACCAGATCAGCCTACCGAATGTACTGGCCGTTCTCGGCGATCACACGCGGCTGGCCATCCTGGGCGATCTGGCGCGCCGCGAAGGCACCGCGCTGACGTGTTCGAACTTCATCGACCTGGCTTCCAAGTCGAACCTTTCCTACCACTTCGCCAAGATGCGCGAGGCCGGCATCATCCGCGTCGAGCCGAGCGGCACGTCGCGGCTCATAACGCTGCGCCGCGACGATCTCGACGCCCGCTTCCCCGGCCTGCTGGACAGCATCATCGCCACGGCGATCACCCTGCCGCCGCCGGAAAAGCGCGTCGCAGCCAACACCTGAACTTCCGGTCGGTCACAGCCTCCCCCAGCAAAGGACAACACGCATATGGCATGGCTCTATCTCGGCGTTGCCGGACTTCTCGAAGTCGTTTGGGCAAGCTTCATGAAGGAATCGGAGGGGTTCACCCGCCTGGTTCCCACCGCGATCATGGCCGTCGCCATGATCGGCAGTTTCTGGCTGCTGGCTGTCGCCATGCGTTCCCTGCCGCTCGGCACCGCCTATGCCATCTGGACCGGCATCGGCGCCGTCGGCGCCTTCCTGGTCGGCATCGTCGTCATGGGCGAGCCGGTCACCGCCGGCCGCTTGTTCAGCGCCGCCCTGCTGCTCGCCGGCATGGTCGGCCTGAAGCTCACCTCCGGCCACTGAGTCTTTCGCTCAATCCAGGAGCCAGCGGAACTTCCGTTTCAACTCCGCCGTACCATTCGCGTCAAACCGGCGCGCCGCGCTGCGGTGGCCAAGGTCGCCACCGGGTCGCTCGATCTGCTCGGCCTCGGCCTTCACGCGGGGGCAGGCGAGTCGACAAGGTGCTGAAGGGTTTTCAACTGCACCCGAGAGGCATAGGGCATCGGCGCCGGTTGCCGGTCGTCAGCCGAGCCGCGCGGTGAGGATTTTCAGGCTGGCGGCACCGAACGCCACGGCGAAAGCCGCCTCCAGCCAGCGGCGCAGCCGCGCATAGCCGGCCACCATGGGCGGCATGGAAAACAGCACGGCATAGCCGAAAAACACGCAGGCGCTCTGCAGCCCGATGGCGACGATCACCACGGCCAGCGCCGAACCCGGCGCGCCGGGCGGCAACCCCAAAGAATAGAGCGCGCCGAAGAACAGGATCGCCTTCGGGTTGGTCAGGTGCAGCGCCAGCCCCTTGGCGTAAGCCGACCGAAGCGTCGGCACGGCGATCTGCCGTGGCTTCGCCTGGCCCGGCGTCAGCGCCGAGCGCGCCGATTTATAGGCGAGGTAGAGCAGATAGCAGGCGCCGAAATAGCGCATCGCCGTAAACGCCCAGCCACTTGCCAGCATCAGCGCGCCGAGGCCGAGCGCGGCGGCCAGCGACCACATCAAGGATCCGCTCAGGACGCCGGCGGCCAGCGCCAGGCCGAAACGCCGGCCATGCGCCATCGACGTTCCGGCGATCGTCAGCGTCGTCGGCCCCGGACTGCAGGTGGCGATCAGCGCCGCCAACAGGATCAGGGGCAGATGAAGATCGGTTTCCATGGCCGGAAGCTCGCACACCGCGGCCCTGCCGGCAACACGAAACCGGCGGCATGAAGGTCTCTCCGGTCCGCCGCGCTCAGCGCCGGAAAAGGTCCGATGAATTATACATGACTTTTATAATCATAATTTATTGCATCATTGCCTGTTTCCCCGTAGTCAAGGCGCCGACAGCGGCGCGGAGGGCGCGCTGCACGGGGTTTCGGCGCTGCTGTGGGCATCGCGTTTTCAGGATGGGGATCTTTCAATGGCACTGGCTTCTTGTCGTCCGTTAGCCTTCGGCACCGCCTTGGCGTTGCTTTGTCAATGCGGCATCGCCCTGGCACAGGAACAGGCAGCAGATGCCCAGGAAGGCGCGACGCTGCTTCCGCGGCTCGACGTCGGCGCCGGCGCCGAAAGCACCGCCGGCACCGATGTCCTGGCCGTCACGCCGCAGGACATGCAGCGCAAGAAACCCGCCGATCTGCGCGAGGTCTTTTCCGGCGAGCCGCAGATCGCCGTCGGCGGCGCCATCCCCGGCACGCAGAAGATCTACGTCAATGGCGTTGACGAAACCAACCTCGCCGTCACGGTCGACGGCTCGCGGCAGAACAACAAGGTGTTCCACCACAACGGCACCTACCTGCTCGACCCGGCGCTGCTGAAGGCCGTCACCGTCCAGGCCGGCGTCGCGCCCGCCGATGCCGGCCCCGCCGCGCTCGGCGGTTCGATCGGTTTTGAAACCAAGGACGCCACCGACCTGCTGGAGCCCGGCCGCAACTTCGGCGGCTTCGTCACGGGCGCCTGGGACACCAACAGCGAGACCTTCGTCACCGGCGCCAGCGTTTACGGCATGCAGGACGGCTTCGAATATCTCGGCTATTTGAACTTCGGCAAGGGCGGCAATTTCACCGCCGGCAATGGCGAGGAGATGCTCGGCACCGGCACGAACCTCCTGAGCGGCCTCGGGAAGATCGCCTACGAGACCCTGGACGGCAACCGCTTCGAACTGAGCCACGAGCAGGTCCGCGACGACGCGCTGCGTCCCTACCGCGCCAACGCCTACATCAACATCCGCAACGAGCCGATCCTGCGCAATTACGAGCTCAACCGCCAGAACACCGTCTTCACCTACACCGACACCGCGCCCGAAGGCTGGCTCGACCCGAAAGTGGTCATTGCCTACAGCCGCACCAGGGTCGAGACCCCGGTCTTCGACCGCGCCACGGGCGAGATCATCGCCCCGGCCATCGGCGAGACCAGCAGCCTGAACGGCAAGGTCGAGAACAAGTTCGCCGTCGATCTGGGCAGCGTCACCGCCGGCTTCGATTTCTACAGCGACCGCGCCAAGCTCGCCTACGACGCCGTTCCGCCCGAATTCCCCCACGAGCGCGCCAGCAATGTCGGCGCCTATGCGCAAGCCCGCCTCGAGCCGTTCGACCGTGCGCGCATCTCCTTCGGCGGCCGCCTCGACCACCAATGGTTCACCGGCGTCGACGGCACGGACTTCTCCAATGCCGGCGTCAGCGGCAATGTTTCGGGCGAATACGACATCGTCCCCGATTTCCTCACCGCAAAGGCCGGCGTCTCGCATGTCTGGGGCGGCATCCCGCTGGCCGAGAACTTCATCCAGAATCCCGCCTGGACCTATGACGGCGACCCAGACCCCGTGACCGCCAACAACTACACTGCCGGCCTGGAGGCGCGCTTCGCGGGGCTGACGCTCGAAGCCAACATCTTCCAGTCGGACATCAGCAATGCCCGCTTTCCCAACGCCGGCAACGCGCTTCGCAATTTCGATCTGCGCTCGCGCGGCTGGGAGGTCGGCGCCGGATACGAATGGGATGCCGGTTTCGTCAGCGTCAAATATGCCGACATCCGCGCCGATGTCGGCGGCGTGACCGCCGATTCCGAGGTCGGCCGCTACCTGACCACACCACTCGGCCAGATCATCATGATCGGCGGCGGCTACACTTTCCATGATTGGGGATTGAAGGTCGGTGGCGACGTCGAGATCGCCCTCAAATACGACGCGACCTTGACCCGGCATCCGAACGAACCCGCCTCGCCGAAACGCGCCCTGCCCGGCTATCAGGTGGTCAATGCCTTCGTCGAATACACGCCGCCCTCGCATAAGAACTTCACCCTGCGCGCCGACGTCCGCAACCTGTTCGACGAGACCTACACCAGCCGCGCCAGCTACGGCCAGGATTTCGACGGCGTGAAGCCGCATTACGCGCCGGGTCGCTCCTTCCGTCTCAGCGCCACCATGCGCTTCTGATCACCTGAAACGGCGTTCGGCACGGCCGCGGCGGTTGCGATGAAGCCGCGGCCATACCGTGCTGTCCCGACCGCTTGGCCAGCCACTGGTGCAAGACTTCACCCAAACGTCATTTTCGGGGTTCCGTAGCCCGCCGCCATTGCCTATAAGGCCGGCTTAGCCCGACAATTTTCGCTTGGCCCTCCCGCGCGCGCGGAGTGGCGCCTTGCGCACGCACCACGAAACGGAACCCGCATGCCAAAACGCACCGACATCAAGTCGATCCTGATCATCGGGGCCGGCCCCATCGTCATCGGCCAGGCTTGCGAGTTCGACTATTCCGGCACCCAGGCCGTCAAGGCGCTGAAGGAAGAGGGTTTCCGCGTCGTCCTGGTCAACTCCAACCCGGCCACCATCATGACCGATCCGGAGCTGGCCGACGCCACCTATATCGAGCCCATCACGCCGGAAGTGGTCGCCAAGATCATCGCCAAGGAGCGGCCCGACGCCCTGCTGCCGACCATGGGCGGCCAGACGGCCCTCAACACCGCTTTGTCGTTGCGCCGCATGGGCGTCCTGGAACGCTACAATGTCGAGATGATCGGCGCCCAGCCCGACGCCATCGACAAGGCCGAGGACCGCGCCCTGTTCCGCGAGGCGATGGCCAAAATCGGCCTGGAGACGCCACGCTCCATGCTGGCCAACGCCACCGACGTGAAGAACGCCGACCGCCAGCAGCACGAGGCGCGCCGCCGCGAACTGAAGGAAAGCCTGGCGGACGAAGCCCTCGACGCCGGCCTCGACCAGTTGGAAAACGACTGGAACCTCGGCGAGGGCGACCGCAAGCAGCGCTACATGAACCACGCCATGGGCATCGCCGCGCAGGCGCTCGACCATGTCGGCCTGCCGGCCATCATCCGCCCCTCCTTCACGCTCGGCGGCACCGGCGGCGGCATCGCCTACAACCGCACGGAGTTCTTCGACATCGTCCAGTCGGGCCTCGACGCCTCGCCGACCACCGAGGTGCTGATCGAGGAATCGATCCTCGGCTGGAAGGAATATGAAATGGAGGTCGTCCGCGATCGCGCGGACAATTGCATCATCATCTGCTCGATCGAGAACGTCGATCCGATGGGCGTCCACACGGGCGATTCCATCACCGTCGCGCCGGCCCTGACGCTGACCGACAAGGAATACCAGATGATGCGCAACGCCTCCATCGCCGTGCTGCGCGAGATCGGCGTCGAGACCGGCGGCTCCAACGTCCAGTTCGCCGTCAACCCGGCCGATGGCCGCCTCGTCGTCATCGAGATGAACCCGCGCGTCTCGCGTTCCTCCGCCCTGGCGTCGAAGGCCACCGGCTTCCCCATCGCCAAGGTCGCGGCGAAACTCGCCATTGGCTACACGCTCGACGAACTGGAAAACGACATCACCGGCGGCGCCACGCCGGCCAGCTTCGAGCCGTCCATCGACTATGTCGTCACCAAGATCCCGCGCTTCGCCTTCGAGAAATTTCCTGGCTCCGAGCCAATCCTCTCGACGGCCATGAAATCGGTCGGCGAGGTCATGGCCATCGGCCGCACCTTCGCCGAGAGCCTGCAAAAGGCCCTGCGCGGCCTGGAGACCGGCCTCACCGGTCTCGACGAGATCGAGATTCCCGGCTACGCCGCCGATGGCGACCCGTCGGAAAACAAGAACGCCATCCGCGCCGCACTTGGCCGCGCGACGCCCGACCGGCTGCGCATGGTCGCCGAGGCGATCCGCATGGGCACCAGCCTGGAAGACGTCCACGCCATGTGCCAGATCGATCCCTGGTTCCTGGAGCAGATCGCCGCCATCCTCGCCATGGAAGCCCGCATCCGTGAGCACGGCCTGCCGGAGGATGCGCAGAATCTGCGCATGCTGAAGGCCATGGGCTTCTCCGATGCCCGCCTCGCCTCTCTGACGAAGAAAGAGACGGAAGAGATTCAAAAGCAACGTCATTCGCTTGCCGTCCACCCGGTCTTCAAGCGCATCGACACCTGCGCCGCCGAATTCGCCGCGCCCACCGCCTATATGTACTCGACCTACGAGACGCCCTTTGCCGGCGAGATGGCCGACGAAGCGCGCGTTTCCGACCGGAAGAAGGTCGTCATCCTCGGCGGCGGGCCGAACCGCATCGGCCAGGGCATCGAGTTCGACTATTGCTGCTGCCATGCGGCCTTTGCACTGGCCGACGCCGGCTATGAATCGATCATGGTCAACTGCAACCCGGAGACCGTCTCCACCGACTACGACACCTCCGACCGCCTCTATTTCGAGCCGCTGACCCCCGAGGACGTGCTGGAGATCCTGCGCGCCGAGCAGGCCGACGGCACGCTGGTCGGCGTCATCGTCCAGTTCGGCGGCCAGACGCCGCTGAAACTCGCCGAGGCGCTGGAAAAGGCCGGCATCCCGATCCTCGGCACCGCGCCCGACATGATCGACCTCGCCGAGGACCGCGACCGTTTCCAGAAGCTGCTTACGAAACTCGGCCTGAAACAGCCGAAAAACGGCATCGCCTATTCCGTCGAGCAGGCGCGCGTCATCGCCTCCGAGCTCGGCTTCCCCCTGGTCGTGCGCCCGTCCTACGTTCTGGGCGGCCGCGCCATGCAGATCGTCCACGACGAAAGCCAATTGCAGACCTATCTGCTCGACGTGGTTCCCGGCCTGGTGCCGGAGGAGATCCGCCAAAAGTATCCCGCCGACAAGACCGGCCAGATCAACACGCTGTTGTCGAAGAACCCGCTTCTGTTCGACACCTATCTGACCGAGGCGATCGAGGTCGATGTCGACTGCCTTTCCGACGGCCACGAAACCTTCGTGTCCGGCATCATGGAGCATATCGAGGAGGCCGGCATCCATTCGGGCGACAGCGCCTGTTCGCTGCCCGTCCATTCGCTCACGCCCGAGCTGGTCGATGAGCTGGAGCGCCAGACGGCGGCGCTCGCCCGCGCACTCAATGTCGGCGGCTTGATGAACGTGCAATACGCCGTCAAGAACGGCGAGGTCTACGTTCTCGAGGTCAATCCGCGCGCCTCGCGCACCGTGCCCTTCGTGGCGAAGACCATCGGCAAGCCGATCGCCAAGATCGCCGCCCGCATCATGGCCGGCGAGAGCCTGGAAAACGCCTTTGCCCATTACGGCGCCATGCCAGACATCCGCAATCCGGGCCACATCGCCGTCAAGGAAGCGGTCTTCCCCTTCGCCCGCTTCCCCGGCGTCGACACGCTGCTCGGCCCCGAGATGAAATCCACCGGCGAGGTGATGGGCCTCGACTACGACTACGCGCTCGCCTTCGCCAAGGCGCAGCTCGGCGCCGGCGTCGACCTGCCCCGCTCGGGCACGCTGTTCGTCGCCGTGCGCGACGAGGACAAGCCGCGCGTCCTGCCGGCCGTCAAGCGCCTGGCCGATCTCGGCTTCAAGGTGCTCGCCACCAGCGGCACCGCCCGCTACCTGCGCGAAAACGGCGTCGAGGCCGAAAAGATCAACAAGGTGCTGGAGGGCCGCCCGCACATCGAGGATGCCATCCGCAACCGCCAGGTGCAGCTCGTCTTCAACACCACGGACGGCCAGAAGGCGGTGTCGGATTCAAAATCGTTGCGCCGCGCGACGCTGATGCAGAAGGTGCCCTATTACACAACCATGGCCGGCGCCGAGGCCGTGGCGGAGGCGATTGCGGCGCTGAAGGCCGGGAGCCTCGAGGTCAGGCCGCTTCAGAGCTATTTCTGATCGGCCCGGGCCGGGGCCGATCCCCGGCCCGGGCCGCCTGCACGGAATTGTCTGCGATAGGCCAGCGGTGAAATCGAAAACGCTTCGACGAAACGCTGCCGCATGGTGACCGGCGAACCGAAGCCCGCCGCATCCGAAACCGCTTCAATTCTCTGATCGGTGGTTTCAAGAAGCCGCTGCACCATTGCAAGGCGTTGCGTCAGCACCCATTGCGAAACCGTGCTGCCCCTGGCTTTCAGAAAGCGTCGCGAAAAATTGCGCCGGCTCATCGCCGCCCTTCCCGCCAGATCGTCCAGCCCCAGGGGCTCGTGCAGATTCTCCAGCGCCCATTGCAGCGACTTCTCGAAGCGCCCGCCCGAAAACGCCTCCGGCAATGGTTGCTCGATATATTGCGCCTGCCCGCCGCTTCTGTGCGGAGCAACCACCATGCGGCGCGCCACCCGGTTGGCGACCGCGGCCCCGTGATCCCTGCGCAGAAGATGAAGGCAGCAATCGATGGCTGCGGCGGTCCCCGCTGACGTCAGAATATCGCCGTCTTCCACATAAAGTGCGGCACGGTCGAGCTCAACATCCGAAAAGCGTTGCGCGAAATCCTCCGCGAACACCCAGTGCGTGGACGCACGCCGCCCGTCCAGAATGCCCGCTTCGGCCAGAACGAATGCTCCGACACAAAGGCCGACCATGCGCGCACCCCGCTTGTGCGCCGACTGCAATGCCGCCAGAAGACGCGCCGAGGGGAGCGTCTGCGGATTGGGCCAGGCGGGAATGATCACCGTGTCCGCATCCTCAAGCGCGCCAAGATCATGCTTGATGAGCAATGAAAACCCCGAAAGGGTTTCGACCTTCCCGATCCTCTCGGCACAGACCGTGAGGGCGTAGCGCGGCGCTCCCAGCCGCGGCAGATCGTCTGCGAACACCATGCACGGCACCGACAGATGAAATGGGCTGACGCCGTCATAAGCGACGACAGTGACCCGGTGTGTGCTCATGCGTTGGGACATGGCCCGTTTCCATCGTTCTTTGTCATTCAGGCCAGTTGCGGCGAACAGTTTCCTAAACGAATTTGCCTTTGACGACAACTTGCCTGGTTCACCCCCCGCGAACGGGCACAATTGACCTCATCAACAAGGACATTCGTAGCAAAATGAAGGCACATGACACGATTCGCACCATGACCGGCGCCAGGGTAAGAACCGGCTTTGACACCACGAAAACCGCCCTCATGGTCATCGATTTTCAGAACGAGTATTTCTCCGGCCGCATGCCGATCCCAAACGGCACCGCAGCTCTTTCGAACGCAAAGCGCCTGGTCGAATGGGCGGATGAACACGGTATGCCGGTCTACCACGTCCAGCATGTGACACCGCCCGGCGCACCGATATTCGCCGAAGGCGGCGACACGGTCGGTTTTCATCCCGACATCGCGCCGGCCCCGCATCACAAGATTGTTCGCAAGACCTCGGTGAGTGTCTTTCCGACGACGAACATCGACGAACAGCTCAAGAATGCAAACATCGAAACCCTCGTCATCGCCGGTCTGATGACCCATGCCTGCGTTTCCGGCGCTGCCCGGGACGCCGTTCCGCTCGGCTACGAGGTGGTCGTTGCCTCCGATGCCTGCGCAACGCGTGACATCACCGGTCCGGACGGCAAGACCATGCCGCATGAGTCGCTGCACAGCGCTTCGCTGGTCACCCTGTCCGACACGTTTGCGGAGATTCTCGACACAAACGCCGTCCTATCCCTGTCGCCAACCGGCGCATGAAGCACAAGACAGTGCCCACAATCCAGGTGAGCCGGAACATTTGCCGGCTTACCAGAACTGCGGCAAAGCGCAGCACTGAAAGCCAATGCCCCAAATTTAACAGAAGATGGGTAAACAAGCTTGACAGGAGATGAATAAACTATATAAACAGCTGCTGTATATTTCCGTTTACATCGAATACTTTAGCACGAGTGGCTGGAACCGATGCGGATGATTTGGACTGCAAACGGGGCGGGACGGACGCCGGCACTCTGGAACTGAGCCCGCTTGAAGCGCATCCTCTCCCGGGCTGTCAATCGCTCGCGATGCGCCAGGACAAACGATCATGAGGGATACCCTCAAGAAGTTCAGGGCATCGCACGTCATTCTTTTGCTGATCGCGGCGATACTTGCCGCGCGACTGGCAGATATGGCGCTTCTGCCTCTGATGGATACAACAGAGGCACGTTATGGGGAAATGGCCCGCAAGATGGCCCTTCTCGGCGATTGGATAACGCCCTGGGCCGATGATGGCGTGCCGTTCTGGGGCAAACCGCCCCTGGCCTTCTGGATCACTGCACTGAGCTTTCGCCTCTTCGGCGTTTCTGAATTTACCGCCCGCCTGCCGCACTTCCTGTGCGCCCTGCTGATTGGCGCCATGGTGTGGGACCTCGCGCGCCGGCAATATGGTGCACGTGCGGCACTCTTGTCCGCCTCCGTGCTGACGGGTTCTGCCCTGTTCCTCGTATCCTCGGGCGCCGTCATGACCGACACGGCCCTCGTGCTTGGCACGACGGGTGCGATGTACGGTTTCTGGCTTGCGCTCAATGATCCATCCCTTGCACTGCGCCAACGCGGCGCCTGGGTGTTCTTCACCGGCATCGCCATAGGCCTGCTCGCCAAGGGCCCGCTGACATTCGTCCTCGCCGGGCTGCCGCTCTTCATCTGGGTCACCCTGGCGCGCAAATGGAAGGAAACGTTCCAGAATCTACCATGGATTCTGGGCGCCCTCTTCGTCGCCGCCCTGGTTCTGCCCTGGTACATTCTCGCAGAGGAAAAGACGCCGGGCTTCCTCGACTATTTCATCGTCGGCGAGCACTGGAGCCGCTTCATGGTGCCCGGCTGGAAGGGCGACCTGTATGGCACCGCTCACCGCTATCCACCCGGCACGATCTGGCTGTTCAGCCTGCTGGCTCTCCTGCCCTGGTCGATCTCGCTGTTTGTCGGCGCCTGGCAGTCACGCGGTGAGACGCCATCGAGCGAGAAACCGGCCGATGCCTCATGGACCCGCTACCTGCTCCCGTGGGCGCTGCTGCCACTGATCTTCTTCACTGCCGCGCGCAACATAATTTGGACCTATGCGCTTCCCTCATTGCCGGCCGCGGCGCTGCTGCTCGGCGGCTGGATGGCGCAACGGTCGCGGAAATCGGAAATTTGGGCCATTGTCGGCCTCTCGATCGTAATTTGCCTGGTGGCCGGCGCCGGCATCGGCGCGGCCCTGTTTCCGAACCTGCTTGACCGTTCGACGGCCAAATCCGTCGCCCAAGCCTATATGCGTTACAAGTACGAGCAGGATCAGCCCCTGTTCTTCGTGACCCACCGCCCGTTTTCAGCGAGTTTTTACACGCTCGATCAGGCACGTCTCGTCAATGCAATGGGCGACATCGCCGCAAACCTGGCAAGCCCCGGCGGTTACCTCGCCGTTCCGGTGAGCTTCATGGCCAAGTTCGTGAAGCCGGATGATCTGGAGATCGAATACGACCTCGGCCGCTTTGGTGAATACGAGCTGTTGCACCTGCACCGCATCACAAATCCGCATGACGGCGAACGCACGCCATTGGCCCCCGCCGACTGACATCGGGCCCACGATGAGCTTGAAATCGAGGTTGGCCGCCCTTTATTCGCGCCGATAAAGCCAAAGCACCACGGGCGCCAGCAACACCGTCAGCAGCGCCGGCGCCGCAAGTGCCAGAAGCACCTCCCCACCGCTTGCCGTGCCGGCCATCAGCCCGCGCAGCGCCGTCGTCATATGCGACACCGGATTGTTGTTGACGAAGGCCTGCAGCCAGCCGGGCATGGTCTCGGGCCGCACCATGATGTTGGAGGCGAAGACCAGCGGGAAGATGAAGGTGAAGCCGATCGTCATCACCGTCATCGGCGTGCGGATCAGAAGGCCGAGCACGATGAAGATCCAGCCCGTGCCGAAGCCGATCGCCAGGAGAAGCAGGAACGAGGCGATCACGCCCGGCACCCCCGCCTCCGGCCGGAAGCCGAGAATCAGGCCGATGGTCAGGATGATCATGCCGGCGATCAGATGGCGCAGGACATCGCCGACCATCAAGCCGGCGAACGGCGACAGCGACCAGATCGGCAGCGAGCGAAACCGCTCGAACAGGCCCTTCGACAGATCGGTCGACAGGCCCATGCCGGAATAGACCGAGTTGAACACCACGGTCTGCACCAGAATGCCGGGCAGGAAGAATTGCAGATAGTCGCCCGTCGACCCCGCCAGCGCGCCGCCGAACACGAAGGTGAACAGCAGCGTGAACATCAGCGGCGTCATCACCAGGTCGAACAATTGCTCGGGCACATGCTTGAACTTCAGGATCGCCCGCCAGCCGAACACCAGCGCATTGGAAAAGCCCGAGGGCTGTGGCGGGCGGGCGACGTTGGACAGGGTCGCGGGGGACAGGGCCGCCGGGGACAGGGTCGAGCTGATCTCGCTCATAGGACATCCTCCTTCTTCTCGTCTTCCAGCGGCTGGCCGGTCAGGGCGAAAAACACCTCGTCGAGGCTGGGCGATCCCATCGAGAAATCGGCAAGCTCGATGCCTTCGGCGATCAGTGCGGCCAGCGCCTCGTTGGCCGCCTTGGGCGAGCCGGCGACGATGGACAATTGCGCGCCCTCGGCGCTGCGCTGCACGGTGTTGTTCAGGTGTCTGGCCAAAAGCGCCTCCGCCTTGTCGAGCAGCAGCGGGTCGGCCAGCGCCACATGCAGGAAGCCCGAGCCGATCGCCGATTTCAGCTCGCGGCTCGTTCCCTCGGCGATCTTCTTGCCGTGATCGATGACGGCGATGCGCGCGGCAAGCTGGTCCGCTTCCTCCAGGTACTGCGTCGTCAGGAGGATGGTGACGCCCGATTGCGCCAGCGCGCGGATCATCGTCCACACGCCCTGCCGCGCCTTCGGATCGAGACCGGTGGTCGGCTCGTCGAGAAACAGGACGCCCGGCGTGACGATCAGCGAGGCGGCAATGTCGAGCCGGCGCCGCATGCCGCCGGAATAGGATTTGACCTGCTTCTTCGCGGCATCCGCAAGCTCGAAGGCGGCGAGCAATTCGTCGGCGCGCGCCTTAGCCCGCCGGCCGGCAAAGCCCCACAGCCTGGCCAGCATGATGAGATTCTCGCGCCCCGTCAGATCCTCGTCGAGCGAGGCGAACTGCCCGGTCATCGCGATCGCCCCGCGCACTGCGTGCGGTGCGGCGTTCAGATCATGGTCCATGATCAGGGCCGAGCCCGCGTCCGGCTTCTGCAGCGTGGCGAGAATGCGGATCAGTGTCGTCTTGCCCGCGCCATTGGGGCCGAGAACGGCAAAAATCATGCCGCGCGGCACGTCGAGGTCGATCCCGTCGACCGCCTTCACGTCGCCGAAATGCTTGACGAGCCCGCGCACGGAAATGGCCAGCGGCGCGGTTTCGCGGACCAGCGACAGCGTGTGCGCCGGCGTTGCATCGTTCATCGTGTATCCTCCAGAGAAAGCTGCCCCGTTATCAAGACGGCGCAGCTCTTCACAATCCGACAGCTCAAATCCGGTCGTCGCAAACCTGAGCGCCCGAAATTCGATAGCGCGGAGACATACACCACCTTGGGTGGTTTCTTGAAGCTGGCGGGAACGGGCGGGAACGCCCTGCTGACATCTCCTGCCGCTTGAGCCGGATCAGTCGCGCAGGCCGGTTTCCCGCAGAATGCCCTTGCGCTTGGCGTCATAGTAATAGCCGCGTGCGTAGAAGCGCACCGCCTGATCCTCGTTGCCGCCGGCCGTCAGATAGGCGCCGCGCAGATACTTGACGGCGTATTTGAGGTTGGTTTCCGCGTCGAGCAGCCCCGCTGCTGTCCCGCGATACCCCATGGTCCGCGCCGTATCGTGGCGGATCTGCATAAGCCCCCAGTAGATGCGGTTGCGCGCCGACGGATCGAAATTGCTCTCGCGCTTGACGACGCGCCGCACCAGGCGCTCGGGGACCTGATAGTGGGCGGCATAGCGGGCGATGAGCGCATCGAGTTCGGCGCTGCGCGGCGCAACCGGTTTCGCCCGGCTGCCAGCCTCCAGCGCCGTCAGCGCGGCGGAGGGTGGCCGCTGGCCGGCAAAGGCCTCGGGCGGCGCATCGCCGCCGATCTCATCGTCCTGTTCGGCGACGAGGCTGTTGGCGACCAATGTCGTTTCCGCCGTCTCGGCAACCGCCTCCGTCTTGGCGACGGGCGCAGCAACCGAGGCCGCATTCGTCGTGCAGCCTGCCGCAAGCGGCAGGGCGATCAATGCGCCAAAAGCAAGGAATCTGGAAAACAAGGCCAAGAGCGTTCCGTCCAATCCATCACGCCTCCGCCCGGACGGGTTCTAGCCTGCCCGGCCATTCCTGGCAATCGCTGTCAGCAGATTGCGGCGTTCACTCTTTGTACCAGGACGAATCGGTGCTAAGGTCGGGCGCTGTTCAACGCACCGGATGATCCCCGCATGTCTGCGCCCGGCCATCATGTCTTCGAAACCGATCTCGGCTTTTGCGGCGCCGGCTGGACGGCCGATGGCCTTGCCCGCTTCATCCTGCCCACGGCCGAGCCGTCCATGGTTTCGAGCCAGATCGCAAAGCGCCTGCCTGCCTCGCGGGAAAGCCGGCCGGACGGCGCGATGGCGGACCTGGTCGCGGCTGCCCGCCGTTATTTCAGCGGCAGCCAGGAAGATTTCTCCGAAGTGCCGCTCGACCTGGCCGGCGTCGATCCCTTCCGCCGCGCGCTTTACGCGGCGATGCGCCGGCTCGCCTATGGCGAAACCATCACCTATGGCGGACTGTGCGCCGCGGCCGGCTTCCCCAATGCCGCCCGCGAGACGGGCATGGCGATGGGGCGCAATCCGGTTCCGCTCATCATCCCCTGTCACCGGGTGCTGGCCGCCGGCGGCAAGATCGGCGGCTTCTCGGCGCCCGGCGGCGTCGCCACGAAGCAGAAGATGCTGGCGCTGGAAGGCGCGCGCTCGCCGAATGCGGAACCGGCCCAGGCCAGCTTCGCTTTTTAGCGCTCTGGTTGAATCGCACCTCTTGCGCACCTGAATGCAGCGCGCATAATGATTATGATTCGGGACTGGTTTTTTCCGTGAATCGACACATTCTTGCCGCCAGCTGGCCATCTTGCCGGCGGCATTTCCGTTCAGCGTTTGGTGTACCGCGTCAGGAAAATGAGATCCGACAGGGATTGTCTCATGCACCACTCTGCCGACAACGGCATCAAGAACCGACTGATCGATCCTCGCTCGATGACGACGGAAGTTCTGCGTCTTTTGGGAAGCGGCGTATCGAAGGACCGCGTCGCGGTGGAATTGTCGCGCCTGTTCTACGTCGATATCGACTTGCTGAACGCGGTGCTGCGCGCGCTGCCGAAGCAAGCCGCTCAACCCGCCGGCGGCAGCGAAGACGTCCATCGACCGCCAGCCGGCGAGAAGGATCGCGCCGCGGCGTGAATGCCGATAGAGCGCCGTGCGTCCATTTGGATGCTACATAAGGACGCTCTACCGCTTTGAATCTATGCATCGTGCTTTCCGAAAATCGATTCCGATTTTCGGGCCGATGCAATAGCGTGGCGAAAGCCGCAACAATCGGCCGGCGCGGCGAAACAGCGCTTCAATCGCCGCGGGCAACACGCTCGCGCAGCGGCACGATAACCGCGCCGGGGTCGCGGAAGAACCGTTCGATGTCCAGCGGCTGCGGATCGAGCGCAACGCCGGCCAGCGCCGGCCTGCCCAGCAAAAACCCCTGCACCAGATCGGCGCCCACGGCGCGCGCCACGTTCAATTGCTCGGCGGTCTCGATGCCCTTGATCAGCACCTGGGCGCCGTCGCGCTGCAATCCGCCGATCAGCTTGGCCAGGAGCCGTGTCGCCGCCGCGATGCCGGCGATGCGGCGAAACCAACCGCCGTCGATCTTCACCACATTCGGCCGGATGCGCTGGATGCGGTCGAGCACCGAATGCCCGGGGCCGAAATCGTCGATTGCCAATCTGAACCCGTTGGCGTGCAGCGTCTCCACGAGACGCGCCGGAACGTCTTCATGGCGCATGTCGCGCGCGATAAACCCGCAGAACACCAGTTCGGGGGCGAGGTCGACTTCAGCGGCGAGCGTCGCCATGAAACCCATTTGCGCGATGGCTTCGTCCCAGCCGCCCTGCGCCCCGGTATCGCAATTGAGATGAAGCTGCAGATGGTCGCCGCCGATGTGCTGGTAATTGCCGATATGCAGTGCCCGGCACAGCGCTTTGACCGCCCCCTGCTGCTCCACGGGGACCGTCGCCAGAAATGCGTCGGGCGCCACCGGCTCCAGGTCGAGCCGCGGCTGCACGAAGGCCTCCACGCCAACCGGCATCAACTGTGTCTGCGACAGGCGAAAGATCGGCTGGTAGACGGATTTGAGGCGATAGGGTCCGCACAAGCCGGTCTCCAGGCCGATCTCGTCGACGATGATCGAGCCCTCCGGAAGGCCCGGCACGGTGAATCCCGCCATGGCCTCAGGCTCCGCGCCGGCCGAACACGCGACCCGAACGCCCGGTCTGCGGCTGCGACACCGGTGCTTCCGGTTCGTCGCGCACCGCTGCTGCCAGGGCCGGGCGCGCCAGCATCTCGCGGCGCACGGTTTCGCGTGCCATCTTGAATTCGTTGAACGCCGTCGGCGCCAATTGCGGTCGGGCCAGCGCGAAACCCTGCACCATCGACACGCCGCACTGTTCGGCAAGCTCCACCTGATGGCCGTTTTCGATGCCCTCGAAAACCGTCCGTATGTTTTGTTTCGCGAAGGCGCGAACCATGTCGGTCAACAGCGCCAGCCCCGGAGCGGACCCGAGCAGCCGCCCGGTCCATTCCCCGTCGAACTTGACGATGTCGGGACCCAGCGCCTCGATGCGCCGCATGTCCGAACTCTCGGCGCCGTAGTCGTCGACCGCGACCCGGTGGCCGAAGGCCTTCAGCGCCATGACGAAATCGAGCAGCGTTGCATCCGAGCGGGTCTCCTGCTCGGTGATTTCACAGACGACGCGCCCCGCTTCGATGCCCGCCTCGTTGAGAACGATCTGCGTGTCGCGCAGCGCGCTTTTAGCGGCGGCCGCATCGGTGAAATGGGAAGGGTCGAAATTGACGAACAGCGAGGCCTCCGGATCGAGCCCCGAATTGGCCGCCGCACCCGCGTTCAGCAGATGCAGGGTCCGCGCCAGGGTTTCGACGTGAAACCGGTCGACCTCCGGCACACTGGAAAAGAAGATGCCGGGCGACACCGGCTGTCCGTCGCGAAACGGCCGCGCCAGCCCTTCATAGGCCGTTGCCAGGAGCCTGCCCTCGCGAAACGAGAAGATCGGCTGAAAGGCGCTTTTCAGCGTATATGCGCCCCATACGCCGACAGCCGTGCCGTCCGGCTGGCGGATGATGTGGGCCAGGCCGATGCTGCGCGGCATGCTACGCTTCCTCAATCGCCGTGAATCAATCGCCGGCAGACTGGCATTGAACGCCTTTATTGGCCGTTAACGGTCTGGTTCAACCGCCGGATATGGGTTGCATCTTGCGATTTTCCGCGCGATCGGACATGTAAGGCGACGCTGGACACAGCGTAAATCTCACCGGAACCGGAGCTTCCATCATGGCTTTCCTCGCCGACGCACTTTCACGCGTAAAACCCTCTGCGACCATTGCGGTCTCCCAGAAGGCACGCGAACTGAAAAACCAGGGCCGCGACATCATCGGGCTTGGCGCGGGCGAGCCGGATTTCGACACGCCGGACAATGTCAAGAACGCCGCCATGGACGCCATCCGGCGCGGGGAAACCAAATACACGCCGGTTTCCGGTATCCAGCCGCTGCGCGAGGCCATTGCCGCCAAGTTCAAGCGCGAGAACAATCTCGATTATGACTGGAAGCAGACGATCGTCGCCACGGGCGGCAAGCAGGTCTTGTTCAACGCGCTGATGGCGACGCTGAATGCCGGCGACGAAGTGGTCATCCCGCGCCCCTACTGGGTCAGCTACCCCGAAATGGTGTCGCTGTGCGGCGGCACGCCAGTGTTTGCCGAGACGACCATCGACAATGGTTTCAAGCTGACGGCCGCAGCGCTCGCAAAGGCGATCACGCCGAAGACCAAATGGCTGATCATGAACTCGCCGTCCAACCCGTCGGGCGCCGCCTACACCAAGGACGAGCTGCGCGCCCTGGCCGACGTGCTGCTTGCCCATCCGCAGGTCTGGGTCCTGACCGACGACATGTACGAGCACCTGACCTATGGCGATTTCAAGTTCCACACCATCGCCGAGGTGGAGCCGAAACTGATCGACCGCACGCTGACCATGAACGGCGTGTCGAAAGCCTATGCCATGACCGGCTGGCGCATCGGCTATGCGGCCGGCCCCATCGAGCTGATCAAGGCCATGGACATGATCCAGGGGCAGCAGACCTCGGGCGCCTGCAGCATCGCCCAATGGGCGGCGGTCGAGGCGCTCAACGGTCCACAGGATTTCGTCGCCAGGAACAAGGCGATCTTCCAGGGCCGCCGCGATCTCGTCGTCTCGATGCTCAACCAGGCGCGTGGCATCGATTGCCCGGTGCCGGAAGGCGCATTCTACGTCTACCCGTCCTGCGCCGAGCTGGTTGGCAAGACAGCGCCTTCGGGCAAGGTGATCGGCGGTGACGAGGATTTCGTCTCCGAGCTTCTCGAGGCCGAGGGCGTCGCCGTGGTGCATGGATCGGCCTTTGGCCTCGGGCCGAATTTCCGCATCTCCTATGCCACGTCGGAAACGCTGCTCGAACAGGCTTGCGAACGCATCCAGCGCTTCACCGCCTCGCTCAAATAGACGTATCCGAACTTGAAAAACTGTTGCGCCGCGAAAATCGATTCTGATTTTCGGGCCGGCGCAACAGTCTTAACGCCCCGTTAACATTTGATCCTGTTTTGTCCTTATCAAAGGATTCGAGGAGCAAGTGGGGGCATGAGCATTCTCGCCACCGTCCATAAACATGGCGGCCCGGTTTACATTGGCGTTCAATCGCTTCTTGTCTCGGGCACGGCGATGGCTGCTCTGGCCCTCTTCCTGGCGCCACGGGAAAATGCCGTCACCGGCTGGCTGATGATCGTCTGCCTGGCGTTGACCCTGGCCGGCGTGGCGCTCCTCGATTACCTCAAGCGCAGCGTCACCGACCGCCTGCGCCGCGCCGCCCATGTCGAAGCGCAGCGGCACAGACTCACCGAGACGGATCTCTTGACCGGCGCCCTGACGCGCGGACGCTTTCTCGACGAGCTGACCGCCAGCGTCGGCACCTTGACCAAGCCGCGCCGCATCATGCTGATGCTCGTCGATGTCGACCATTTCAAGCAGCTCAATGACGGTTTCGGCCATCAGTTCGGCGACGAGGCGCTGGCGCATCTGGTCGCCTGCGCCCGTCATTGCTTCCCCGATTGCACGATCGGCCGGCTGGGCGGCGACGAATTCGCCATCCTGATGCATGGCAACGACCTCGATCGCTGCCGCACGCGCGCCGAAAAACTGCTCGCCATGCTGCAGCGTGGCCGTTCCAGCGAGGGTCACCAGGTGCCCCTCAGCGCATCGATCGGCATCGCCGTCGCCCCGCAGCACGCCAGCAGCGCCAAGGAACTGCCTCTCCTGGCCGACCTTGCCCTTTACGAAAGCAAGGGCGCCGGGCGCGGTCGCGTCACCGTCTTCGATCCCGACATGCTGTCGGAGAAGCGCCAGCGCCGCTTCATGGAGCGTGAGCTGCGCGCCGCAATCTACCTCAACGAACTGGAACTGCACTACCAGCCGGTGACCAATGCCGACCGCTCGCGGTTTGCCGTCGAGGGCCTGGTGCGCTGGCGGCATCCGGCGCGCGGCATGATCTCGCCGGGCGAATTCGTTCCGATCGCCGAGCGGTCGAGCCTGATCGACCTGCTGGGCGAATGGGTGTTCCGCCGCGCGTGCCGGGACATCGATCATTTTGCGGACTGCCGCATCAGCATCAACATATCCGGCGAACAGTTGAAGCGCGACGGGCTGGTGCAGATGCTCGCCCGCGTGCTGGACGAAACCGGCAACAGCGCCGGGCACTTCATCCTCGAAATCACCGAAACGGTCGCCACGGCCGCCACGCCGGAAATCATCGGCCGCATCGAAAAGCTGCGCGCCATGGGTTTCCACGTGGCGCTCGACGATTTCGGCACCGGCCATTGCGGCTTCAACTACATCAAGACGCTGCCCATCGATTCCATCAAGATCGACCGCAGCTACATCCGCAATCTGGGCGACGACCGCATCGCCCAGGTGTTCGTCTCCGCGCTTACCCAGATCGCCCGCATCCAGGGGTTGACGATCGTCGCCGAGGGCATCGAGACCGAGATGGAATTCCAGCTGGCGCGCGCCGCCGGCTGCAACCGCTTCCAGGGTTTCCTGCTCGGCAGGCCCGTCCCGCTTGCCTCCGCCGATGAACTGCGGCGCGAAACTGCAAAGCCACCGCTCGCCCTCATCGCCTGAGGCCCCGCCTCTTGCCCAAAAGCCCAAGCCGTGTGACGATGTTTTCCGGGGAAAGACGGCGCATCGGCATTGGATGCCGCGTACGGATCTCTATCGGGGCCGAACAGCGTCCCGGGCCATCCGCACCGCGCCGTGACCGCGCGACGGCCGCAGGGCCGGCCGCCGCTCATGGAAACGCGTGAGAGGAGGCCGGCAGGCATGGGAAAACGTGCAGGAGACAGAAGCAGCGGACCGAAATGCATCGCCATTATCGGTCCGTTCGCCAGCGGCAAGACAACCCTTCTGGAAGCCATACTGGAGCGCACCGGCGCCATCGCCAAACAGGCCAGGACCGGTTCCGGCAACACGGTCGGCGATCACTCGGCTGAAGCCAAGGCGCACCAGATGAGCACCGAGGCGACCGTCGCCACGACCCGCTTCATGGATGAAAGCCTGACCTTCGTCGATTGCCCCGGCTCGGTCGAGTTCGCCTTCGAGGCCGATCCTGTTCTGGCCGCCGCCGATCTCGCCGTGGTGGTGACGGAACCGGATGACAAGAAGATCGCCGCACTGCAATTGATCCTGCACAAGCTCGATGCGCTGGGCATTCCGCGCATGCTGTTCCTGAACAAGATCGAGAACGCCGCCCTGGGCGTGCGCGACACGCTGAAGATGCTCCAGCCGGCCAGCGCCGCCCCCCTGCTCCTGCGCCAGATAGCATTGCGCCAGGACGGCATCGTCATGGGCTCCATCGACCTGGCCCTGGAGCGCGCCTACGTCTACCGCGAGCACGCCGCCAGCGAGATCGCCCCCATTCCGAACGATGACAAGGCGCGCGAGGTCGAGGCCCGCTTCTCGATGCTGGAAACGCTTGCCGACCATGACGACGCGCTGATGGAACAATTGCTGGAGGAGATCGAACCGCCGCGCGACGCCGTGTTCGACGACCTTGCCGCCGACCTGCGCGACGGCGCGGTGACGCCCGTGCTGATCGGTTCCGCCGAGAAGGGCCACGGCATCTTGCGCCTTCTGAAGGCGATCCGCCACGACGCGCCTGACGTGGTCGCGACCCGCGCACGGCTCGGCCTGAAGGACACCGGGGATACCGTCGTTCAGGTGGTCAAGACCATCCACACGCCGCATGGCGGAAAACTGTCGGTCGCCCGTGTTCTGGCCGGCACGCTCACCGACGCCACGGAATTACGCGGCGACGGGGCCAGCGCAAAGGTGTCCGGTCTCTACGACCTTCTCGGCACCGGCCAGACCAAGCGCGCCCGGGCCGACGCCGGTGAAACCGTCGCGCTCGGCAAGCTCGACGGTGTCGGCACCGGCGACACGTTGACCAGCGGCAAGACGGCGCTTGCGCCGCTCGCCGCCCTCGAACCGCCGCAACCGGTCTATGCGGCAGCGCTGCGCCCGCGCGAACGCAAGGACGAGGCGAAGTTGTCGCTCGCCCTGCAGAAACTGATCGAGGAAGACCCGTCTCTTGCCCTGGAACAACGCCAGGAAACCGGCGAGACCGTTCTTTCGGGCCATGGAGAGATGCATTTGCGCGTCACCCGTGAGCGGCTGGAGGGAAAATACCAGATTCCGGTCGATGTCGGCGCCCCCAGCATCCCCTATCGCGAAACGATCCGCAAAGGCACCACGCAGCGCGGCCGCCATAAGAAGCAGTCGGGCGGGCACGGCCAGTTCGGCGACGTCGTCATCGATATCCGCCCCCTGCCCCGCGGCTCCGGCTTCGAATTCACCGACACCATCACCGGCGGCGTGGTGCCGAAGCAGTACATTCCCTCGGTCGAGGCCGGCGTGCGCGATTATCTGAAATGCGGCCCCCTCGGCTTCCCCGTCGTCGATCTGGCGGTCAATTTGTCGGACGGCTCCTACCATACGGTGGATTCCTCCGACATGGCGTTCCAGCTCGCCGGCCGGCTGGCGATGAAGGAAGGCCTGCCCGGCTGCTCCTCGGTTCTGCTCGAACCCGTTCTCAAGGTTGAGATTTACACGCCCTCCGACGCCACGGCCCGCATCACGGCCATCGTTTCACAGCGGCGGGGGCAAATTCTCGGCTTCGATGCCCGCCCCGGCTGGTCCGGCTGGGATGTGGTGGAAGCGATGATGCCGGAATCTGAAACCGGCAATCTGATCATCGAACTGCGTTCGGCAACCGCTGGTGTCGCCAGCTACCGCGCCAGGTTCGACCATATGGCCGAGCTCACCGGCAGGCTGGCGGATGAAGCGATGAACGGGCACGGCAAGGCCGCCTGAAGCCGGTTGGCGCTCCACTCCGCTCTGACCGGGGAGCCGAAGCAAAAAAAAGCCGGATCGCGAAGATCCGGCTCAAGTCATTGGAAGTGCCAATTAAGGCGAAACCTCCAGAGGGGAACACTCGCGGGGGCAAATGGGAGGAGAACGCCCCCGGGAGTGCCTTTGATATGGGCAATAGCAGCCCAAATAACAACCACATGTTTTTGCAACTCACCCATGCAAAAATGCATGCCAATGCATATGTCTGCCGGCAATGCCCCGATCAGAACGCCCAGCTGCGCGACTTCGAGATCAAAAAGTCCCGGAAAGCATGGAGTTTGGCCTGGTTTTTCATCACGGTCGGATAGCAGAAATAGGTGTCGAACGAGGGCACGGCGGTCTCCGGCATCAGCTGCACGAGGTCGTTGCTCTTGCCCACCATGTAGTCAGGCAGCATCGCAATGCCCGCTCCACGCTGCACCGCGAGCTTTATCGACAGGATATTGTTGATCTGCAGCGTAGCGATTCGCTTCGATCCTTCGGGCCGTCCGGCGGTCTCCAGCCAGTTCATGTCGCTCAGATGCGCCGGCACCGCCTCGCCGAACGTGACGATGCGGTGTTCGTCGAGATCGCCGATCGAAACCGGTTTGCCGTAGCGGTTCACATAGGAGGGCGAGGCGAAAAGATGGAAATGCACGGTAAACAGCTTGCGCTGGATCAGGTCCGGCTGCTGCGGCTGGCGCATGCGGATGGCGCAGTCGGCCTGCCGCATGGTCAGGTCCAGCTCCTCATTGTCGAGGATCAGTTGCAGCTGGATGTCGGGAAACAGCTCGACGAACTCCGGCAGCCGCTCGGTCAGCCATCCCGTGCCGAGGCCGACCGTCGTCGAAACCTTCAGCAGGCCCGACGGGCGGTCCTTGGCCTCCGTCAGCCGCACGCGCACGCTTTCCAGCTGCATCAGCACGTCATGCGCCGTCCGGTAGAGCATCTCGCCCTGCTCGGTCAGCACCAGCCCGCGCGCATGCCGGTGGAACAGCGGCACGCCCACCTCCAGCTCCAGCGCGCTGACCTGCCGCGAAATGGCCGACTGCGATAGATGCAGCGTTTCGGCGGCATGCGTAAACGAGCCGGCCTCTGCGGCGGCGTGAAAAACCCTGAGTTTATCCCAGTCCAACGCCTCGTTCTCCTCTGTCAGGCGTGTGTCCCGTATATGAGGCGTGTATCGCCTCTATGATCGTTTGTTCCCTTTTTTACTCGGCCGCCTCTCTTTGCGTTTCGAGGCCGGCCAGATATTTTTCCGCTTCGAGCGCCGCCATGCAGCCCAGCCCGGCCGCGGTCACCGCCTGCCGGTAGATGTCGTCGGCCACGTCGCCGGCGGCGAACACGCCCGGCACATCCGTTTCCGTCGTGCCCGGACGGGTCCACAGATAGCCGTTCGGCTTCTGCTTCAGCTGGCCGACGAACAATTCGACCGCCGGTGCGTGGCCGATCGCCACGAACACGCCATCGACCGCCAGGTCGCTGCTCTCGCCGGTGTTGATGTTCTTCACGCGGATGCCGGTGACGGACGGCGGCATGGGCGGCTTGGCCGGCATTCCGGTGACCTCGTCGATCACCGTATCCCAAAGCACCGTCACATTCTCCTTGGCCAGCAGGCGTTCCTGCAGGATCCGTTCAGAGCGCAGTGAATCGCGCCGATGAATCAGCGTCACGGATTTCGCCAGGTTCGACAGATAAAGCGCTTCCTCGACCGCCGTGTTGCCGCCGCCGATGACGGCGACATCCTTGCCGCGATAGAAAAAACCGTCGCAGGTGGCGCAGGCGGAGACGCCAAAGCCCATGAAAGCCTGCTCGGAGGGAAGCCCGAGCCATTTCGCCTTGGCGCCGGTGGCGACGATCAGCGCGTCACAGGTGTATTCCGTGCCCGAATCACCCTTCAGCCGGAAAGGCCGCTGGGAAACATCCGCCTCGACGATCAGGTCGCTGGCGATCTCGGCGCCGACATGCTCGGCCTGGGCGCGCATCTGCTCCATCAGCCAGGGCCCCTGGATCGGCTCGGCGAAGCCCGGATAATTCTCCACATCGGTGGTGATCATCAGCTGGCCGCCCTGCTCCAGCCCGGCGACCAGCAGCGGTTTCAACATGGCGCGCGCCGCATAGATTGCCGCTGTATAACCGGCCGGCCCCGATCCGATGATGAGAACGGGCGCGTGACGACGTGACATGAGACTGGGTCCTTTCTTCCTGGCCAAGCAGCCGGGCAACCGCATTCAGGCGACGCCGCCGGCAAATTCCGTTTCCGCCGCAGCCTGCCGGTGACAACGCCCGGCATGCTCCGATGGTTTTCCCGACGGCGGCTCCTGCGAACCGCCATCCGGGCGAACCGGAAACATGATCTAAGTATTCACCACCCGTTTGCGCAAGGCGAGGAATAGGTTTCCAACAGCTACCGATTGCCGCTGGCAGCAATATGCCGTGGTCCAGCCCAACTAATCACGGTGGATATAGAGGACGGTCGGCGCGCGCTTTGCTTGGCTTGTGAGCGCGGTTGGCCTAGTTTCGGGTTGCGCCAGCGACAGATTCTCGCGCGCCAGCAACAAGAATAGGGACGACGATGCCGCTCAAGGCCGATCTTGATGCTATCGACTGGAAGATTCTTCGCGAGCTTCAAGCCGATGGCAAGATGACCAATGTCGAATTGTCGCGCCGCGTCGGCATATCGGCGCCGCCCTGTCTGCGCCGGGTCAAGCGGCTCGAGGACAACGGCATCATCAAGGGCTATCGCGCGCTTTTGAACTCGCCGGCGCTCGGCTATGATGTCGTCGCCTTCTGCCTGATCGGCCTGCACTACCAATCGGATGCGGAACTGAAGAATTTCGCCGAACTGACCCGCGCCTGGCCGATCGTCCGGCGCGCCTGGATGGTTTCGGGCGATTCCGACTTCCTGCTCCACTGCGTCGCGACCGACCTGACCACCTTCCAGACCTTCGTCATCGAAAAGCTGACCTCGTCACCCAATGTCGACACGGTGCGCACGGCGCTGACGATCCGCCAGGTCAAGGATGAGGGCCTGGTCGCCGTCGACTGACGGACGGCCGACAACAGGACGTGAATCCGGCCTATGCTGCCGGCTTGCCCTCTTCCCGGGCGGCATCGAACCCGCGCTCCGCCAGCACTTTCAGATAATCGATCACGCAACCGGCAAACCCTTCCGGCGTCCCCTGGTCGTATCGCTCCGCCACCACCTGGCGCAGGGCCTCGACTTTCGGCGCATTCTCGAACAGGTCTTTCAGCGTCGATGCCCAGGCATCAAAATCTCCCGCCGGCAGAACCGGCATCAGGTCCTGGGCAGCTTCCCTCAGGGAGGGCACATCCGCATGCACCACCGGCAGTCCGTTCGCCAGGCATTCCGAGACCCCCAGCCCCCAGCCCTCGGCGCTCGATGGAAACAGCCCCAGATAAGCGTTCTGGTAGGCCCACCTCAATTGCCTGTCGCTGATGCCCGACAGGATGTGCACGCGTCCTGCAAGCTCCGGCGCCTTCGCCAATTCGTCCTGCACGAGCCCGGAAGCGTTCCCCCGCCGGCCGATCAGGACCAGGTCCGGCAAGCGCTCTATGCCGATATTGCGCGCGAGCCAGGCCCATACGGCAACCAGCAGGTGATGATTCTTGCGGATGTCGAAGGTCGAGCAGAAGACGGCAAAGGGGCGGCCGGACAGGCCGGGAACAGGATCGCTGTCACGGTCCGTCGACACCAGTGCTGAGCTGAGCGGGCAGACCTTGATCCGATAGGGATAAGCGGCACCAACGACATCGCGGTTCCAGGCGATCAGATCGTTTCGCGTCGCTTCGGAAACGGCGATGATCGGCTCGGGCGCGCGAAAAATCCTGTCGAGAAACATCCGCATGCCGCCGGTAAACCGCTTTGACGTCAGCCTGCTTTGCATCACGGGAATGAGATCGTGAACGATGTGAACCGCAGCCAGTCCAGCCCGCTTCTGTGCGCCGTTGAGGAAACGGTTGCGCGCCACCTCATGGGAAACGAGCACGACGGCCCCGTCCGGCGCCCATTTCTCCGAGCGCCCCGTGACAAGCCGCACGCCGATCGCCAGCCAGACCCAAACGATGCGGATCGCCAGACACAGCCAGAGAAGGAGGCGCAACACCAGCTTGGCAATCGAAAAGACCGCCCCCGAGCGCCGGGAAAACCCACTGACCGCATAAGCCAACCGGCGGGCTGTTTCATTGTCCTGGTGCGAAAGTTGCACCGGCAGATGGGCGAACGCCCCCTTCAGCCGTTCCAGATACGGTGCGCCATCGGACGGCCAGCGCCCTTTCAAGACATAGTCGAGGAACGCTGCCTCGCTCTTCGACAGGCGGCGATAGCGATTGCTGACCGTGTCGAAAAGAACAAAACCCGCCGCAGCGGTTTCCATCGCGTGCCGGCAGATCGTCGCCTCGACGCGCTGGATCCCCGTCGGCGGCTGCGCGCCCCAACGGACAATCCCTGTCACATCGATCCAAACTTTTTCAGCAACGTCAGGCGCGGAATTCGTCATTCAACTTTCTCGGGCTGGTCGCGGTACCAACGGTTTCGACGCGAGTTCCAGCGAAGTTTCAAACAAGCAATCGATTATGTCGGCCTTCGGTCGCAGTACCCTTCAAGACGGAAGAACGTACATCTCCCGCCGCATTGACGGAAGACAGCCCGCTTTCCACATCGGCCATCGTGAAATCAAGATGGCTGGCGAGAAAACATCGTTCGCACCGCAGCTGTAAAATCATGCTTTGCCGCAAGATAAGCCGCCCGCGCTCGCTCGCCGATGGTGCGCGCTTTACCCTCCGTCATCGCCATCGCCCGTTCGATCGCCGCTTCCAGGGCGTCCACGTCAACGAAATAGTTCATCCCCAGGTGCCGGGGCTCGCTGCGGGCATGGGGCACCAGAATGCCGGTTTCCGCCGTCACATGCTCGTTCATCGGCGGTGCGTCGGTGGTGATGGTCACGGCGGCGCACGACATCGCCTCCATGATGTAGTGCCCGAACCCCTCCGAGCGCGAGGGGCAAAGGTGGATGCCGCAGGCGTTCTGCAATTGCCTGAGGGTCGCATCATCGGTGTAGCCGGCCAGCAGCCGGACATTCCCCGGCACTGATTTCGGCGCATTGTCGGCCTTCTGCACCAGCACCAGTTCCGGCCATTCCGGATGCCTTGCCCACAAGGCGAGAATGTCCTCCGTCCCCTTCAACGTGCTGCCGCCAGCCAGATGGAAGAAACGCTTCCAATCCTTTTCCACATCGGCCCGATACCGGTCCGGCGAGGTGAAGCCGCAATAGGCGGTCTCGACCCCGAGATCGGAAAAGATCGCCTCCGCGTGCCGTGATTTGGCAAGCACCAGGTCGACATGCTTCAGCCGGCGAAGATGCCGGCGCGGAAAGCGTTCCTGGTTCGGCATCAGGATCGTCCGCCGCGCGCCGTTCAGCCAGGTGGGAAAGACGCGCTCCATGTGGATCGCCATATCCGCCTGCCTGCCGCCGAAGAAGCGGTCGATCAAGCCGCGCCGGGGCGTCGCCGTCGAAACGGTCAGGCCGGATGCCTCCAGCGCCTCTTGCAAGATGGCGGTGTCCCGGGTCAGGCCGTAGGCATTGTCGCGGGCGATGATGATGGCGTGGCTCATGCCGAAGCCCACAGCGCGTCGTAGACGGCCCGCACCCCCTCGGCCTCGCGTGCCAGCGCGAACTGCGCCCGCACATGGCCGAGCCCTGCCTGCCCGTGCGCGCACGCCAGTTCCGGCCTTGCCAGATACGCGCCGATAGCCGCCGTCAGCGCCGCGCCATCGCCGGCGGCAACCACCGCGCCGGTCCGGCCGGGCTGGATCATCTCGCCATAGGCGCCGGCATCGCTCGCCACAACGGCGGTGGCCGACGCCATCGCCTCGAGCGGCGTCAAGCCGAACCCCTCATTGCGCGAGGGGGCGACATAGAGATCGATCCGCCGGTACCAGGGTTTGACATCGGGCACCTCGCCCATGAAGACGATCCGGTCCGACAGCCCGGCCTCGTCGATCCGCCGGCGGAGCGCATCGGCAAACCCCTTGTTCTCCGCCGTCACGCGCCCCAGCACCACCGCCGTCCAGTCGGGAAAATCAGGCAGCAGGTCGATCATCGCCGCGACAAACAGATCCGTGCCCTTCTGGTGCCGGATGCGGCCGAAACAGCCGATGCCATGGCGCCCGGGCAGCCCCGCCGCCGCCCAGCCATCGCCCGCATCCCGCATATCGTGATCTTGCGGACGAAACAGCGTCACGTCGACACCATGCATGACGACCGTGTGCGGCACATCGAGAAACGAACCCGAGCGCCGGCTGGTGGCGATCACCGCATCCATGCGGCGGATCAGCCATTTCGTGTAGCGCGAATGGCGGCGTTGCGCCGCCGAGGTGAAGACGAGCTTCACCGGCGCGCGTAGAATATGCTTGAGAACGACGCCGGCCAGCATCTCCGTGTTGCGCCTGGCATGCCAGATGCGGAACGGCCGTCCCGCAGGCCGCGCAAGCAGCCCCGGCACCTGCCACCAGCCAAGCTGGGGCAGCCCCTTCGGCAGGCCGGGGCCCAGCGTGGCGATGCCAAGTGTCTTTTGCTGCTCGGGCACCAATTGCACGATGGTGCTGGTGACGCCGGACAAGCGCCTTTTGAAATTGGGGGCGATGACCTCCACGTCCCTGACGCGGCGCGGCCCGGTGCTTTCGGTTGGACGCGCCGCGCTGGGCATGACGGACCGGCCGTCAGCCGTAGCGGATTTCGACGACCTCATAGCCACGCGCGCCACCGGGTGCGTTCACCTCGATGGTTTCACCGACGGCCTTGCCGATCAGCGCCCGCGCAATGGGTGAGGAAATGGAGATGCGGCCCGCTTTCACATCGGCCTCCTGGTCGCCGACGATCTGGTAGGTCTTTTTCTCTTCCGTGTCCTCATCGACCAGCATCACGGTCGCACCGAACTTGATCGTGTCGCCGGAAAGCTTGCTGACATCGATCACCTCGGCGCGCGCAATCAGGTCCTCGAGCTCACCGACCCGCCCTTCATTCAGGCTCTGGGCCTCCTTGGCGGCATGATACTCGGCGTTTTCCGAAAGGTCGCCATGGGCGCGCGCCTCGGCGATCGCCTCGATAATGCGCGGCCGCTCTTCCTGCTGGCGCCAGCGCAGCTCTTCCTTCAACGCCACGGATCCGGCGGACGTCATCGGGACCTTGTTCATTTCAGTTCACCTTCCAGACCTGGAGACAGCACGCATGCAACCAATGGCGCAGCACGCATTTGGAGCATCGCCTGATCGCCACTGCAGACATAAAAAGAAACGGTCCGAAAGCCTCTGCCTACGGAACCGTTTCGTATGACTCCTGTAAATATAACAAGCCCGTGGCGATTTTCATCTAAATTTTTCTGCGCCATGCGCCCCCCGCGCGATCGGTCGCGACAATCAAAGCGGCCTCGGCCTTGCCCTGTCGCGCCAGGCACCTATCTTCGACGAGGATTTCCAACGAGGCGCAATCGATGAGAATGACGATTATCGCGACCGCTTTTGCAGCGCTTGCAGCCAGCGCGGCAAATGCTCCGGCCGCCCAGACGTTCAAGGCACAAGCCGTCACCCTTAACGCCGAAACGCTGGTGCGTGGTCTGGAGAACCCCTGGGGGGTGGCCTTCCTGCCCGATGGCGGCGCATTGGTCACCGAGCGGGCCGGCAGGTTGCGGCTGTTTGCCGCCGGTGCGCTCTCCGATCCCATTGCCGGTGTTCCCGACGTGGCCGCGGTCGGCCAGGGCGGCCTGCTCGACGTGGCGCTCGCCGCGGACTTCGCCGACAGCGGCACCATCTTCCTGTCGTATTCCGAACCCGGCGAGGCCGGTGCCGGCACGGCGATCGCCCGCGCCAGGCTGGTCCGCGACGCGGCCGGCGCCCGGCTGGAAGACACCACCACCATCTTCACTATGAACCGCAAGACGAATGCCGGCCATCATTTCGGTTCGCGCATCGTCGTCCATCCCGATGGAACGCTGTTCTTCACCATCGGCGACCGTGGCGAGGACAACCGCGCCCAGGATTTGACCGACCATGCCGGCTCCGTCCTGCGCATCAATCCCGATGGCAGCGTACCGCCGGACAACCCGTTTGTCGGCCGCTCAGACGCCGCACCCGAGCTGTGGTCGGTCGGCCATCGCAATCCGCAGGGCGCCGTGTTCGACCCGCTGACCCAGGCGATCTGGACCGTCGAGCACGGGGCGCGCGGCGGCGATGAGGTCAATCGGCCGCAGGCGGGCAGGAACTATGGCTGGCCGGTCATCTCCTACGGCCGCCACTATAGCGGCCTGAAGATCGGCCTGGGAAGCGAAGCTGAGGGCTATGAGCAACCGGCGTATTACTGGGATCCGTCGATCGCGCCGTCCGGCGTCGCCGTCTACGAGGGCGCAATGTTCCCCGAATGGCAGGGCGATTTCCTTGTCGCCGCGCTGAAATACCATCTGGTGGCCAGGCTCGACCGCGATGCCGAGGGCGCGATCATCGGCGAGGAACGTCTGTTCGCGGGCGCGTTCGGGCGCATCCGCGATGTCGGCATCGCGCCCGATGGCGCGATCTGGCTTCTGACCGATGAGCGCGACGGCGCGATCATCCGCATTTCGCGCGCCGAATAGGCTGTCGGCGACGGCCCTTGCCCGCCCGGGTTTCGTGGCGGGCGGTCAGCCCTTTTCGAAGGCGTCGATCCGCTCGGCGAGCTGGGCATATTCCTCGCAATCGGCGCCGCATCGCCTGGCGATCTCGCCGAGCTGGCCGCGCGCCGAGGCCACATCGCCCATCTGCAGATAGGCTTCGCCCATATACTCGCGCGCCAGGGCGAAATCGGGGTCGATGGCCAGCGCTTCCTGATAGTAGCCGAGGCCGACCACCACCCGCCCCTGCATGCGGTGCGCGTATCCGAGATAGTTGAGCACGCGCGGATCGCCGCGGTCGACCGCCAGGCTCAGCACGCTGATCGCCTCGCCGAAGCGGCCGGCCTTGGCCAGCGCGCTGCCTGCCTGGTAGAGGCTTTCCGTGTCGAGCCTGCTTTCCTGGGGATCGACGCATTTCTTCGTCTTCTGGTCCAGCACCTTGCCGCCCGTGCACTTGATCTCGGTCGACGTGCTGTCGCCGCCGGCTGCCAGCGCCGGCGCGCCGCTGAACGGCACGACGAGAACCGCAACGGCGAGAATTCTCTTGATCGCAGTCATGTGGGTTTCCTCCGGTTGGGCCACACGCGATATTGGTGCGTGCCGGCCCATCTTCTTCATTTCCCGGCATAACCTACGGCGTCCGCGCCGGGTGCAAACATCACATTCGTGTGAAACGCCGGAGGCCGAGCCTCGTGCAGCGCCCCTTGCCCCCCTTGCCTGCCCCCCTTGCCTGCCCCCTTGCCGCCATTGACGCGCCGCTTTAAGACGGACGGATCATCACCAGCCCGGCTCTCCCTCCACGATGACCCGCTTCCAGGCCAATCTCTTGTTGCTTATTGCCGGCGCCATGTGGGGCATGGGCTTCGTCGCCCAGTCGACGGCGATGAGCGTTATCGGGCCGCTCCTGTTCATCGGCCTGCGCTTTTCCATTGCCTGCATCTCCATGCTGCCTTTCGCCATCTGGGAGGCGCGCCGTAGCCCGGCGACCCTGACGCGCCGCGATTGGCACAACTTCGCCGCCATCGGCCTGCTGCTGTTTGCCGGCATGACGGCACAGCAAATCGGCCTGCTGACGACGACGGTCACCAATTCCGGCTTCCTGACCGGGCTGTACGTGGTGATGGTGCCGTTTCTCGCCGTCATCCTGTTCCGTCAATGGCCGCATGGCGTGGTCTGGCCGGCTGCCCTGTCGGCGCTGGCCGGCATCTGGCTCCTGTCGGGCGCCGGAAATGTCGTCTTTCAGCCGGGCGACTGGCTGACCATCGTCTGCGCCGCGTTCTGGGCCCTGCAGGTGATCATGATCGCCCGCAGCGCCAACAGCACCGGCCGTCCCGTGACGCTGGCCGTCACGCAATTCGCCGTCACGGCGGTCCTGGCGCTGGTCATCGCCGTGGCCATCGAGCCGATCGATATCGCAGCGATCCGCCTTGCCCTGCCGGAAATCCTCTATGCCGGCATCTTCTCGGGCGGCATCGCCTTCACGCTTCAGGTGATCGGCCAACGCTATACGACGGCGCCGCAGGCAGCCATCTTCCTGTCCACCGAGGCGGTCTTCGCCGCCCTGTTCGGCGCCCTCATCCTCGGCGAACGGCTTCCACCGGCCGGCCTGGCCGGTTGCGGATTGATCTTCGCGGCCATACTGGCGGTTGAGATCGTGCCGGCGTGGCGCGCGCGTCGCCGCACAGCGTCCTGAGCCGATCCCCAACAAAGCCGTCTCCACTTTGCCCCGTTCTGCGCTAAGATGCCGGCGACACTGACGGAGGAACAGACGTGCAGAAACCCGTCGAAAAGGAATGGGACCTGACGATCGGCCCCGATACCGTCCGCCTTCTGGCACTGAAGGCACGCGCCATCAGCGCCGCCGTCAGCGACGATTACGAGGACGGCAAGGAACACGAGATCGAAATCGACGGGAATGCCGAGGACAAGCACCAGCATGACGGGCTTGCCGAGGAAGAGGAAGAGAACCTCACCGAGGAGGAATTCCGCCAACTGGTTGCCGATCTGAATGTCGATGAGGCCGCCGAACTGATCGCCATCGCCTGGATCGGCCGCGGCGATTATGAGCTGACCGAATGGACCGACGCCGTCAGTGAGGCCCGCCAGCACGGCAACAAACGCGTCGCCGCCTATCTTCTCGGCATGCCGATGCTCGGTGACTGGCTCGACGCCGGGCTCGATTCGATCGTCGTTTCCTGAATCGCATGCCGCTGCCAGGGCCTTATTTCCCCATCAGAATCGTTTCCGTCAAACAACCGCGATGACCGATCATCATCTGGCGTCGCGGCTGATCGGGCCTGCGATCCTCGCAACCCTCCTTGCCGCCATCCCTCTCGCCGCACATGCCGGGCAAGGCCAGCACCGCAGCGGCGAATTACCGGCGCATCCACCCGTTCCAACCCTGCGCGGAGAACTCCGCCAATCGGAACTGTCGGTTCCCGTGCCGATCCCGACGCCGCGGCCCGAACGACCAAAGGAGCCGCCGGAGGCCGAACCGAAACCGCCGGCGCCGGGAAAATCCACGGGCCTGCCAAAGCGGGAGCGCACCTGCCGAGCGGCGCTGACCGCGCTCGGCATCGATTTCACCGACAAGGCCCCCATCGCGGAAGCGGACGGCTGCGCCATCCCCCATCCGATCATCATCAGGCGCCTGTCGAGGACCATTGCGCTCGAGCCGGAGGCGCTGGTCAATTGCCGCACGGCCCTGGCGCTGGCGCGTTTCTTCGTCGATCAGGCCCCATCCCTCGCCAAGCGGCACCTGGGCCAGGCACTGCACTCCGTCCACCATGCCTCCGCCTATGTCTGCCGTCCGCGCCGGGGCACGCAAAAGCTCTCCGAGCATGCATTCGGCAACGCCTTCGACATTGGCGTCTTCACCCTCACCGACGGCACCCAAGTGCCGGTCGAGGTACAGAAGGACCCGAACGGCAAAGCGGCAAAGTTCCTCGATGCGTTTCGCGCCGCCGCCTGCGGGCCGTTCAAGACGGTGCTCGGCCCCGGCAGCGATGCCGACCACGGGGACCATTTCCATCTCGACATGAAGGCGCGCCGCAACGACCATGCTTTCTGCCGGTAAACCCGCCGCATTCGCGCCACAGGTCTGAATCCCGCCGCTGACCTTTCCTTTACCCCTGTCAGACTAGGATTGTTCCTCTCTCTGGAAGGTCGTGGGTCGACGGGAGCAGCTTATGGTGGGAAGGCTTGACGGGAACCGGTCGGTTCCGGCGTGGCGCGGCGGCTTGCGCGTGGCGCTGGTCTCGGCGGCATTTCTTGCCCTCTCCGCCTGCTCGGTCAGCGATGTGATGTCGCCCCGCCCCGACATCGATGTCGGCTTTAGCACCGCCGCCGTGCCCGTGGCCCGAATTGCGCCCGCCCCGCCGGCGCCCGTCCCCGCGCAAGGCATGCAGGCGCTGGTTCCGTCCAATCCCATGATGGTCGCCTATCCGCGCTTCACCCCGCCGCAGGAACCCGGCGCCGCCGCCGTCATGCCGCAGGAGGAGGTCGCCTGCCGCCGCCGCCTGAAACGGCTCGGCGTCGCCTATCGCGACCTCGCTCCGATCAACGATGGCGGCTCGTGCGGCATCGATTGGCCCGTCGAGGTCAGCGGCCTTTCCGGCGGCATCGCCATGTCGCCTCCGGCAACGCTGAACTGCCAGATGGCCGAGACTTTCGCCCGCTGGACGAAGAACGAACTGGCGCCCGCCGCGCGCACCCGCTATTTCACCGGCATCGGCAAGATCCGCCAGGGATCGAGCTATTCCTGCCGCCGCATCGCCGGAACCAGCGTCGCCTCGGAGCATTCGAAGGGCAACGCGCTCGACGTGATGAGCGTCGAGTTGAAGAACGGCCGCGAGATCGACGTGCGCAAACCCGGCTTCTTCGCCTTCCGCCAGCGCGGCCTGCTGAACTCGGTGCGGGCCGAAGGCTGCGACTATTTCACCACCGTGCTTGGCCCCGGCTACAATTACGACCACCGCAATCATTTCCATTTTGACCTGAAGGGTCGCCGCAACGGCTACCGCGCCTGCAAATAGAATCACACCGGCAGGGTCGTGCAGGGTCGCGCCGCCACGTAGCGGATGCTAAAGAGCAACCATGCTGTTCGTCGAAATCCTCATCCTGTTCGTCCTCATCGTCTTCAACGGCTTCATGGCCATGTCGGAGCTCGCCGTCGTTTCGGCCCGACCGGCGCGGCTGAGGTCACGCGCCGAGCAGGGACAGCGGGGCGCCGCCAGCGCGCTGGCCCTGTCGGCAGATCCCGGTCGCTTCCTGTCGACCGTACAGATCGGCATCACGCTGGTCGGGGTGCTTTCCGGCGCGTTTTCCGGCGCGACCCTCGGCACGCGCCTTTCCGATTGGCTGATCCTCCAGGGCATGGCGCCCAACATCGCCAACCTGGCCGGCGTCGGCCTCGTCGTCGCGTTGATCACCTATGTCTCGCTGATCGTCGGCGAGCTGGTACCGAAGCAGATCGCCCTGAAGAATGCCGAGGGCATCGCCATCAAGGTCGCGCCGGTCATGGTGTTCCTGTCGCGCATCGGCCTGCCGCTGGTCTGGCTGCTGGACATCTCCGGCCGCACCCTGTTGGCGCTGCTCGGCCAGAGCGCCGAATCCAGCCAGCGCGTCACCGACGAGGAGATCCGCACCCTGATCGCCGAGGCGGAAAGCTCCGGCACCATCGAAAGCGACGAGCGCCGCATGATCGCCGGCGTGATGCGGCTCGCCGACCGCAAGGCGCGCGCCATCATGACGCCGCGCGGCGACGTCGACTGGCTGGACATCTCGGCCGACGAAAACGCGCTGGCCGAGGCCCTGAAAGAGTCCGGCCATTCGCTGCTGCCGGCCGGCGACGGGTCGGTCGATGAAATCGTCGGCATCGTCAAGCTGCGCGATCTCCTGGCCACCAATCTCTCCGGCAAGCCACTCGACATTCGCGCCCATGTGCTGCCGGCGCCCGTCGTGCACGATTTCGCCGCCGCGCTCGACGTTCTTTCCGTGCTGCGCGAGGCCGCGATGCCGATGGCGCTGGTGCATGACGAGCACGGTCATTTCGAAGGCATCATCACGCCCTCCGACATTCTCGAAGCCATCGCCGGCCTGTTCCACGCCGACGCCGAAGACGGCGAACGCGATATTGTCGAGCGCGCCGACGGCTCCTGGCTCCTGCCGGGCTCCATGCCGGCCGACGAGATGGCCGATCACCTCGGCTTCACCCTGCCGCCCGAGCACACCTACACGACGCTGGCGGGTTTTCTGCTCGCCGAATTCAACAGGCTGCCGAAGACTGGCGAGAGCATCGGCGCGATGGGCTGGCATTTCGAGATCATGGACCTCGACAACCGCCGCATCGACCGGGTGCTGGCCTCGAAGGTCGAGGCTCCGATAACGACACGCGATGGCTGACGGTTACTCTGGCGGCACCGGCGTCGGCTTGCCCGTGGCGTCGAGCGCCACCATGATGAAATCGGCATGGGTCACCATCTCCATCGTCTGCGACAGGTAGCGCTGCGCCCAGGCTTCGACTTTCAGCATGATGGAGGAGCGGCCGACGCTGTCGATGCGGGTATAGACACACAGCGTGTCGCCGACCTTCATCGGCTTGGCGAACGCCATTTCCTTCACCGCAGCTGTGACCACGCGTCCGCGCGCCCGCTCGGCGGCGCGGATGCCGCTCGCCAGATCCATCTGCGCCATCACCCAGCCGCCGAAGATATCACCGGCCGCGTTTGCGTCGCCGGGCATGGCCTGGGTGCGCAGCGTCAGGTCGCCGGATGGCCGGGCGGTTTGTTCGTTCATGGCGGTCGGTTCCCCTGTTGTTGTTCCTCCGGCGTAGCCCCCGTCCCGTCCGGCGTCAACAAAGCCTGGCGCATGGCAAACCTGCGGTTGGCGCATGTCTGCTGATCGATGTCGGCTTTGCATTGCTACCAAGCCGATTTTGCGGCTTAAATCCCCTTCCCTGCCATACCAGCGAGGCCTTCATGCAGATCAAAGCCGCCCTGTGCCGGGAATTCGGCCGCCCCCTCAGCATCGAAACGCTCGAACTCGCGGCGCCCGGCCCCGGCGAGGTGCTGGTCGATGTGAAGGCCTGCGCCATCTGCCACTCCGACATTTCCTATGCGGACGGCGATTGGGGCGGCGCGCTACCCGCCGTCTATGGCCATGAGGCCGCCGGCATCGTCACCGGCGTCGGCCCCGGCGTCCAGGCGGCCAGACCCGGCGACCACGTGATCGTCACGCTGATCCGCTCCTGCGGCCACTGCCATTATTGCGTCCGCCACAGCCTCGTCATGTGCGAGGAAGTCTTTCCGCTCGACCAGAAGGGCCCGCTCACCCTCAACAATGGCGAAGCCTGCGAGCAGGGTCTGCGCACCGGCGCTTTCGCCGAGAAGGTGGTTGTCCACGAAAGCCAGCTCGCGCCGATCCCCGCCGACATGGCCTTCGACGTCGCCTCGCTGCTCGCCTGCGGCGTCATCACCGGCTATGGCGCCGTCGCCAACACGGCCAAGGTCGCGCCCGGTCAGTCGGTGGTCGTGATCGGCTGCGGCGGCGTCGGCCTGAACAGCATTCAGGGCGCCGCACTTGCTGGCGCCAGCCCGGTCATCGCCATCGATCTCAGCCCGGACAAGCTGGCCGCCGCCGAGGCGTTCGGCGCCACCCATGGCTTCAGCCCCGCCGATGCCGATCACGCGAAGGAGATCAAGCGCCTCACCCAGGGGCGCGGCGTCGATTTCGTCTTCGTCACGGTCGGCGTCGAGGCCGCACTCGCCGGCGCGCCGCGCTACATCACCAAGAATGGCGCGGTGATCGTCGTCGGCATGCCGCCCAATGGCGTGCGCATCCCCTATGATCCCGGCAAGCTCGCCGCCTGGAACCAGAAGATCATCGGCTCGAAGATGGGCGAGGCGCGCATCGCGCACGATATCCCGATCCTTGTCGACCATTATCGGAAGGGCCGCCTGAAACTCGACCAGCTGATCACCCGCCGCTACAGGCTGGAGGAGATCAACGAGGCCATCGCCGCCGTCAAGGAAGGGCGGGCCCTGCGCAACGTCCTGGTCTTCGAATGAAGATCGCCCAATGAAAATCAACGAGGTAAAAACCTTCGTCACCGCAAATCCGCCGCCGCAGGCCGGCGGCCGCTATTTCATCTTCGTCAAGCTCGTCACCGATGGCGGCGTGATCGGCTATGGCGAAGCCTATGCCACAGCGTTCGGAGCGCATTTGACGGCAAGGCTGATCGAGGATGTCGCCGAACGCTACCTGATCGGCCATGACCCGCACGACATCGAGACCTTCTTTCGCCGCGCCTATTCCTCCGGCTTCAGCCAGCGTCCCGATCCAACCCTGATGGGTTGCGTCTCGGCACTGGAAATGGCCTGCTGGGACATCATCGGCAAGGAGGCGGACAAGCCGGTCTACAAGCTGCTCGGCGGCATGGTGCATGAGCGGCTGCGCAGCTACACCTATCTCTATCCGGCGACCGGCAGCGTCTATCCCGGTGAAACCGACAGCCTGCGCAATGTTTACAACGATCCCGAACTTGCCGCCGAGGCGGCGCGCGCCTGCGTGGCGCAGGGTTTCACCGCCATCAAGTTCGATCCCGCCGGCCCCTACACCGTGTTCGGCGGACGACAGCCGCGCCTGATCGACATCGACCTTTCCGTGCGCATGGTGGCGGCCGTGCGCCAGGCCGTCGGCGCCTCGGCCGACATCCTGTTCGGCACGCATGGCCAGTTCACCCCGGCCGGCGCCAGGCGCATGGCCCGTGCGCTCGAGCCCTATGATCCTCTCTGGTTCGAGGAGCCGGTGCCGCCCGACATGCCCGACGCGATGGCCGAGGTGGCGCGCAGCACGTCGATCCCCATCGCCGCCGGCGAGCGGCTGACGACGAAGTATGAGTTCGCCCGCCTGATCGCGCTTGGTGCAGCCGGCGTGCTGCAACCCAATCTCGGCCGTTCGGGAGGCATTCTCGAAACGAAGAAGATCGCCGCCATGGCCGAGGCGCATCACATCCAGATTGCCCCCCATTGCTATTGCGGCCCGATCGTCGCCGCCGCCAACATTCAATTGGCCGCCACATTGCCGAATTTCCTGATCCTTGAAGCCATCCGCACCTTTGATGGTTTTCACGAAACGCTGTTGAAGACGAAGATCGCCTGGGAAGACGGCTACGTCATTCCCTCGAAGGAGCCTGGCCTGGGCGTCGAACTCGATGAGGCCGTTGCCGAGGCACACCCCTACAATGGGGCGGACCTGCATCTGCAGATGAGCCAGGAGCCGCTTTGAGCGCCAAGCCTGGCCGGCAAGTATCCCTGTTCTTTCATACGGTTATGGTTACAGGGCGATTCACCGTATGAGAAACCTGAATCATTACGTCAACACGCCGAGCCAATCCGCAACCCTGCCGCCCGCTTCCGGAGAAAAGATGACCGCGTCATCATCGACCGGTCCGGAATGGATCCTTGTCTCTTCGAACTGTGATT